>JAFNAG010000234.1 GCA_017860135.1 Acidobacteriota bacterium | reverse complement strand
GAGTCAAGTTCCATCAGGTTTCGCGCGTACTACGATCAGTTCCGGAATGAATTTGACTTTTACGACGATGCGACTTTTTCGACCATGAACAAGTCCTCGTCCAATCACAGCTTTTATAACGACCACAGCGCGGGTGGATCCGCGGAATTCACAACCCGGGCACGGTCGCGGAACACTCTTGGCGCATCCTTCTTTTTCAGGGACGACAACCACCGGGATTACATCGAGTATCCGGCAAGGTCGCCCTATCCGTTCATAACTCCCACCCTGCTTGACAGGGCCCAGACGTTCTCCATGGGATTCCAGGACGTAATCGCCATTTCATCCCGGCTGCGCGCCACGGTCGGCTTCAGCGCAGACTACATGAAGGGACTGCAGGTTCAGAAACTCAACGCCACTGAAACTGCTCTGGTACCCGTCAAATGCGCGACTGAGCCCAACAATGAATCTTTTTCCGGCTGCACCGCCCACGTGTGGAATTACAACCCACAGGGGTCCTTTTCCTACGCGTTCACATCCTTGGACACCATGTACTTCACTATCGCCGACCGGGGCCGTTTCCCCTTGCTCCAGGAAAGCTATTCTTACAGCCTCGGCAGAGGCATTCCGAATCCTGATTTGAAGCCGGAGCATAACACCAGCGTTAACGTCGGCTACTCGCATGCATTTCCTGGCAGAACTGTGGCACAGGTTGATTACTTCTACAGCCGTCTCCGCGACGCGATAGCAAGCGTCTATGTTGTGGACCCGGGATCATTCTGTGCCAATACCGGCTCTCAGGCGGGATATTGCAGCCAGAACGTGAACATTGCCAAGGCAGAGCATCAGGGCGTGGAAATCAGCATCCGCAGCGCTCCCGTCTCGCGCCTGACTCTGGACGTGAACTACAGCTACCTCAACCGCACGATGTTGTACGACTTCGGGGACAGGATCGACATCAGTCAGGTTCTCACGTCGATCCAAATTCTTCCGACTTATCCGAAAAACAAGGTCATTTTTAACGCCACACTGAGACTGCCGCACGACGTGCTGGCCATCGGCAATTTCCGATACGAAGGCGGCATCATCCTGCAGGATACGACTTACAGAACTCCTCCCGGCAACCTCCCTTTTTCAACTTCCTACGGCACCGTGGATCTTGGAGCGCTCATCCCGATCCATGCGGGATTTTCGGTGCAGGCCGGCGTGAGGAATCTCTTTGATCGGGATTATTATTACACCGCCGGCTATCCCGAAGCGGGCCGCAACTGGTATCTTAACGCGCGTTACCGGTTTTGAGCTGGTGACAGGATGGCATGTTCCCATCTTATGGACGTTGGAATCTGGCCCGAAACACCGGATGAGCTGATCCGCCTACAGCGGCAAGTTGCCGCCATGGCCCAGCCGCCGTGGACCATCGACGACGGTTTGCGTGCGGTGGCCGGATGCTGGATCTGCCATCCGAAGGGGCGGGAGGGGAAGGGCGCCGCCGGAGATCCCTGCTGGGCGGCTGCGGCGCTGATCGTCGATGGCAGCCTGAGTGCGATCGGGACTGTCGCGGGGGAATGCGCCTCCGATTACGCGGCCGGCCTGCTTGCGCTGCGCGAAGGCCCCTTGTTGGAAGAGGCCGTGCGCCGGCTGCCCGGACGGCCCGACGTGCTGCTTGTCAACGCCACCGGGCTCGATCATCCGCGCCGCGCCGGTCTCGCGCTGCAGCTTGGTGCGAAGCTCTCTTTGCCGACGATCGGCGTGACACGGCAGCCGCTTCTAGCCGATGGCCCCTTGCCGGGGGAGGAACGCGGTGCGACGGCGCTAATGCGGATCGATGGTGAGGTCGTAGGGTGCCGGCTGCGCACTCGGCGTGGAACCATGCCGCTGGTGGTGCATCCCGCCTGGCGTACGCAGTTAGATACGGCGATCGCGGTGATTCTGGCGGTTACCGGAAGCCGACGCACCCCGGAACCCTTGCGCCATGCACGCCGCGCCGCGCGAACGGCTCGAGCGGGTTTGTGACAAGCTGCCGGGTACCCATCGGTTTTGATGGGGACCGGATCGCCTGACACCATCCTAATATATCGCAACGGAGGCGAAGGTGACGGCTGCGCCTGCCTGGTAATCCACCCATTGGCGGTATTGGAGCAGGCGGCCCGCAGGTTTCTCCAGGCAGGCCAGCATCATATAAATGGGTGGGTAGCCGCATACACGCCTCCGGTCCCGCTCCTCGGCAATCAGGCGGAACACCCCTTCTGCGTCGCCGGCCTCCACACGGCCAAGAAATTCCCTGTCCCGGCATTCCACTTCCCGCATGGCGGCTTCCGTCGGACCTGAGGAGTCGCCGAAGCGGCGGCCCACATGCGCAAGATCGGCGCCGGCCACCACGCAGCAGGATCGGGAGAGCTCCTTCATGGTATCCCGCACAGCCCCTACCATCGCAACCACCTCGGGATCGGCGGTGGGTCCGGATCTCTTCTCGATCAGGTCGTGAAACGAGCCGACCAGGATCGGCACAATGCGGAACTCCTTTCCGGCCAGCACGCAGGAAAGAAAGACTACCTGCAGCTCAATGGAGTGTTCGCCGCGATGGGCAAATTCAGCAGCAATGGGGTCCCCTCCGATGCGCGTGCTCAGACGCCGGATAAACTCCTTGTCCGCCCGGACCGCGCCCAAGGGAGTCTCGAAATCCTTCTCAGTGAGGCCGAATCGCGCCGGCATAGGACCATGGCAGGTGCCAAAGATGACGAAGGTCCCGGCCGCAGATTGATCTGCCACTGCCCTGTAGGCGTGTGCGTAGGTTGCGCCCCCCCGGAGAAAATCGATATGCGGGGCGACAATCCCGCGCAGCGGCGGCGTCCCGTTCGCGGGAGATGGAGGTCCGGGTCCATCGGGATGCACGAAGAACTCCCCGATCTGCCTCCGAAGGAGATCGCCGTCGGCCTGATAGGCGGATCCGGCATTCCGCGCCGGTCTTACCGGCATGCGACGGAAGGACTCCTCCAGACCCACGACGTAGTCGTGGAAGTCCTCCCCTTCCAGATAATGAAGTTCGTTTAACTGGCCAACCAGAGCTTCGAGGCGGTCCAGGGGAACGATGTCTCCCGTGGCACGGCAGTAGTCCGTCTGGATATCCCGGAGCGAATTGTTGCCGTCCAATCTGGACACCACGAACAGCTGGAATGAGTCGAGGAAGACCGGCTCCTCTGCCAGGCCGACGGGATCGCGCAGGCAGACCATTTCCCGCCCCTCCATCCGGAGAGGGAAGGCTTCCACAGGTCGCATTTGCGGTCGGTCCATCAATTCGGCTCCCAAGATATGCCAGGGGAGGATATTAGCATGAAGATGATTGCATGGATCAAGAACGGACGGGAATCCTGCGTTCTTCGCCGGTTCGTCAGCCCATCCTCCCCCTGCCAGGAAAACCTGTTCGGACCGGATATGCCCGGCGCATGTGTCAAGCACTTCCACTCGTCCGCTGCGCGTGCGCAGGCACGTCGCCTCGCAACCCGTTCGGAATTCAGCCCCGCCGCGACATGCGCTTCGCAGGAAGGATCCAAGGAGCTCATGGACGTCCAGCACCCCATCCTCCGGATAGTGCAGGACCGCTCCCAAACCGGGCGCCGGCGCCGGGACGCGCCTGTAGAGAAGGGATGGATCCACCCTGACAGGCGCCGGCTCTTCCTGGTCCCGGTCCAGTGGACGAAGGAACTCGGCCGCGCAGTCGTCAGGAGCGGTGAGGAAAGCGCCCACCCGGCGGAGCAGCGAGTGCTCGGAGAATTCGGGCCGGGGATTGCGGCAAAAGTCAGCCATAGCCCGGGCGAGCCTCCGCAAGTGGAGGTCCGGCATCCAGGTGCGCAGGACGGCCGCGTATCTTCCGGTGGAGCGCCTCCCCGGAGTCGTGTCGCGCTCGATGACGATGACGCGCGCCCCCGTCTATGACAGAGAAAAGGCGCCCGCGGCGCCGGCGATACCTCTCCCGACGATGATTACAGGGTCTTCGAGTCTCATATTCAAACCCCACCGCATAAGAGCCTGCCATGGGCGCGCCAGTTTCAAAAGATTGAATCTGTACGGCATGGCGAGTGCAGAGATGCCCCCCTGAGGATCCGGCGAGCCCCTCGCCCCTGCGAATTGAATCGTTTCCCAGAGCGTCCCCTATTGACTTTGCTCAACGCCGATGCGAGCATCAGCGTGGAAGGAACTTGAGCGCGGCGGCAGGCCCATGGTTTATAGGTCCCTCGACCTGTTTCGTCAGGCCGGGATCTGATTCAGAGTGCGTGGAGGAACGTTTCGGAATCGAGGGGCGAAAAGAAGACAACAAGGATCGGAAAATCCGGTGGGTTGGAAGGCGCCGCGGCCGGTCCCTGCCCGAATGCCGCGCGCACACGCCGGGGAGTTTGGAACCAGGAGGACGTGATCATGCCGATATACTCATTCGAATGCTCAAAATGCGGCCACAAATTCGACCAGACGCTGTCGCTGGCCGAATTCGAAAAGAAAGAAGCAAAAAAGTTCTCGTGCCCCAAATGCCGCAGCAAGAAAGTCGAACAGCTGATGGTGGGCTGCACGGTCCAGACTTCGAAGAAATCGTGATGTTCGGGCGCCTCGATGGTGAAGCCCGCAGTAGGCCGAATCGAGCCGTTGGGACTCACCCGCAGCGGTTCCTTCTATTATGGTGTCGGGGGCGCCCGCAATGATGTGTATGTCATGAAAATCGATCCCGCCACAGGTGACGTTCTGGCGCCCCCGGAAAAGCTCGCGAAACAAATCGAGGGATGAAACCGCGCTCCGCAGTACTCACCGGACGGGAAGTGCCTCCCGACCAATTTCCTGAGGCCCTATCAGGGATACGGCACCATCAACTACCGCCAGTGGAATGGCAATTCCAATTACAATGCACTGCAGACCAGCTTGAATCGGCGATTCGGGACTCGCTTGACGTTCGGCGGAAACTATACATTCTCGCGTACACTGACCTATCAGAAGATTCCGTTCTACCCTGACAAGCTGACCTATAGTCCCGGAAGCACCCGCAAGCACAACATGAATGTCAACTGGAATTACAGAATTCCTGATGGCAGCCGTTTCCTGCAGAATTGGGCCACTAAGATTGTTCTCGACGGATGGCAGTTCGCGGGCATCTTTACAGCCCTGAGCGGGGGGGCAACCACCGTCACCTACTCCGTTACCGGGGTTCCCTCCGGGTTCAACTTCTCGGGCAGCCTACTACCAGCGTCTCACGCATCCAGGTCGTGGATTCCAAGAACATATTTACCACTCCGAAGGACGACTTGGACTCCGGTTTGAACCCCGCGGCATTCGCCATCCCGGCGCTTTCGACAGGCGGTCTCGGCAATGGTCCACCGGTTCTGTTCTGGGGCCCCGGATCCTGGAACTTCGACATGTCATTGTTCAAGAAATTTTTCCTGTCGAAGGATGGCGAGACATGGTATAAAGACGGCGCCCTGCTTCAGGACAAGGGCTATTCCTACGATTTCCTCGCATTGGCCAACTTGAAGCTCCCAAACGCTGTTGTTACGAGCGGGCGACTGGCTGCGAGCGGGCCGGCGTATAAAGCTCTCATCCTGAATCCGTCTCTCGACACCTCGAATAATGCCGTTGTTCCCGAGGACAGGCGCATTGGCCTGGATGCGGCAAAGAAGATTCTGGAATTGGCCAAGGACGGTCTCACCGTGATCTATTTTGGAGAGACTCCTGTAAAGGCCACATTTATCTGTTGGCTAATTCCGAATTGGGTTTCGCCGTTGAGTAAACCCAAGAACGCACAGAAAAAGAGGTCTTTCCTTCCATGGCAATAACAACGAAGCTTGAACAAACCCGGCTACTGCGACGTCTCGTGTTGTCCTCATGGATCATCGTTCTGTTTGCCGTCACCTTGGGCGTGTACGGCCAGACGCAGGGCGATCCGCTGCTGCGAGGCTTTCAGAACCCGCCCGACAGCGCCAAACCGCGCGTCTGGTGGCACTGGATGAACGGTAACGTCTCCAAGGAAGGCATCAAGGCAGATCTTGAGTGGATGAAACGCGCGGGCATTGGCGGGTTTCAGAATTTCGACGGCGGTATGGGTTCGGCGGCGACTTTAGTCCCCAAGCGCGTGGACTTTCTGTCGCCGGAGTGGAAGGACGCATTCAAGTACGCGGCCACTCTGGCCGATCAGCTCGGCCTGGAAATGACCAGGGCCAGTTCGGCCGGGTGGAGCGAGAGCGGCGGTCCGTGGGTAAAGCCGGAACAGGCGATGAAGAAATTCGTCTGGACCGAAACGCGCGTCGAAGGCGGAAAGCCGCTCAGCGGCAAGCTCGCGCAGCCGCCGAGCGAAACGGGGCCCTTCCAAAACATCACCGGATCCGGCAATGCCCAGGGCGCCGAGACCCCGAGCAAATACGGACCGTGGTACGCCGATGCGGCGGTGGTGGCCTTCCGCCTTCCCGACGCCGCCAAGTCTCTGGCCGAGTTGCAGCCCAAGATCACTTCGAGCGGCGGCAGTTTTGCTCTAGCCGCGCTCACCGATGGCGATTACGCGAAGACCACGCTGCTGCCTGCGGCCCCCACGGGAGAGAAGGCCTGGATTCAATTCGAATTCGCCGCTCCGCAAACGGTCTATGGCATGTCGTTGTTCACGGGCACTGCCGGCCGCGGCGGCGGACCCGGCGGCGGCGCCAGCAACCAGAATCTCGAAGCCGGCGATAACGGCCAGGACTTCCACGCAGTGGCGCCGTTCCCCAGTGGCGCCCGTACCATCTCGTTCGCTCCAGTGACGGCTAAGTTCTTCCGCTTTACGGTTCTCGCGCAGGCAGCACCGGCGAACGCGGAACGCGGCGGCATGGGCGGCACGCGCGGCGGCACGGGCATGGGTGGCTCCGGTAGGGGAGCAGCACCTGCCGCTCCGGCCGGAACGCAGATTGCCGAGTTCGCCTTGCGCACATCGCCGAGCGTGAACCGCGCGGAAGAGAAGGCGGCCTTCACCTCCGGCCGGGGTGTGGGCGACATGCCGACTCCGTCCTTGCCGGCCGGCAGCGCTATCCGCAAGAGCGAAGTCATCGACCTGACCGCGCGGATGAGTCCTGATGGAACGCTGAACTGGACGCCTCCGGCGGGCAACTGGTGCGTGCTGCGCCTGGGCTACTCGCTGCTCGGAGCCTTCAATCGCCCGGCTCCTCCGGAAGCCACGGGGCTGGAAGCCGACAAGCTCAGCAAGAAGCACATGACAGCGTACTACACATATTACTTAGATCAGCTCAAAGACGCCGCCGGCGCGCAGATGGGCCAGCGAGGCCTGCAGTACATGCTCACCGACAGCTGGGAGGCCGGCCAGGCGAACTGGACCGACGAGATGATCACGGAATTCACTAAGCGCCGCGGCTACGACATGAAGCCGTGGCTGCCCGTTCTGGTGGGCCACGTGGTGGAAAGCTCCGAGGCGAGCGACCGCTTCCTGTGGGACTTCCGCAAGACCATCGCCGATCTGACCGCGGAGAACAACTACGATTTGCTCGGCGACATGGCGAAGGCGCGCGGCATGAAGGGCCGCTATTCGGAAAGCCATGAAAC
>JAFNAG010000636.1 GCA_017860135.1 Acidobacteriota bacterium | reverse complement strand
AAGAGTCCGGCTTCGGCAAGGATTCCGACCATCGGCCCGAGGATGACCGAGCTGGGGGAGATGGACTTCATCAGAGAACAAATCACCCCTGCGCGCCAGACAACGCCCGGATCGTCCCAGAGACGCAGCCCGGCAACGAGAACCGCCACGCCGATGCACGCAAGGATCGTTCCAGTGAACGGGACACCGACATTATGAAGAAAGCTCCCCAGAACGATCTCGTTTGCCGCCCAGAGACTTCCCAGCATCGCAGCACGTTGCCAGCGAAGCGAAAGTGGGGCAGGGGAAGCCCCCGCCGGGAATGACGCGGTCGTTGTGTCAGTAATCATTTCTTGCTAGTGTCGCTTCGGCTTGCGCCAACTCTTCCCGGGTGTTTATATTTGCGAGCAGACAAGGTTGGAAGAGCGGGTGGTCATCTGTGATGACAATATAATGATGATTCTGCGATTCGACAAAATCCAGGACCTTCCTCTTGCCATCCGCCAGGAATCGGCGCAGGGCCGGCCCCAGCGATCTGGGATATCGTCCGCACAAGGGCTGAAGATTTCCTTCTGCAGACGGAAGGATAATGGATGCGCCGGACGGCGCCGAACCGAGTCGCTGATGCAGCGGACTCCTGCCAGGGAGTAGCGATCGGAATGGCCGCAGGCGACGACGACCGGCCGGACTGCAGACTGCAACGTGCGGATCGAGCGTTCAAGAAGCGTTGTCCCATGGAGAAGCAACAGCGCCTTGTCCTGTGCCATGCGCGTGCTACCTCCTCCAGCGAGCACGGCCCCGCTCACAGTTCCGGGAGGCCGGTTCACGTGCGTCGAGACACTTTGCGTTTGCGCGTTCCTATTGCCTGATCCTCAAACCAGCGCATGGTGGCTAGCACCCCTCCTTTTTCTTCTTCGGCGCACTTGTTGGTGATGCCTCCACGGATTTGGGCATCTCCACTTTGGGGAGAGTGTAGGTCGGTGTTTGTGCCGAATCGGCGGCTCCGGTTCGGGGTGCACCTCCGAAGAACTTGCTGACTTCCCTCATTTTGCCGAACCGCACCGTTTGCGCTGGCGTCGGGTTGGCGGCAAGCTCCGGGAAGAGGACCTCATCTTTCCAGCCGTCGAGTCCGCCGAAAAGCATGTACACGGCAAGATATCCTTTGGCCTTCAACAGAAACCATGCCTGCGCGGAGTGTATCCCTCCCTCGGAGTACAGTACGATTTTCTCCGTCTTCTGCAACCCGGCGTCAGGCAGCACGGTGAGTCCGAGATTCTCTGCCCCGGGGATGTGGTACTCCGCGTATTCCTGTGCAGTGCGCAGGTCGATCAACCGGTAATCCGCCTTGCCCTGAATGATCCAGTCGGCGAGTTCTTCAGGGCTCACATGATCAGTTGTGGCTTCGACGACGCGCGCCAACTCCTGTGCGTCGATAGTGAATTGGGATCCTTGATAAGGGTTCCCAGCAAAGGCCGCAATGACGCCGAGGATGCCCACCAGCACCCCCGCCTTGTGGGTGGGTCTGAGGTTTTCCAATATGCGTTTCACGAGGTTTGCTCTCCCTTCCGGGATGCCATTTTCTTTTCCACCCATGTGGCGCCGGCGAATCCTCCGACAGCCATGAGGGAGACCAGGAAGACAACCAGTCCGTACGGCACGTTCAGCAGCTGCGGAAGGGTGATCTGTCCCATGGGTGTTGCAGTGTAGAAATCACCCAGGAAAGGGAAGAGTTCGCCGAAGACGACAATTCCCGCGATGATTCCCAGGAGATACACGACGCCGTCCAGTTTTCCGGTTGAGACTGCGACACATGACGTGCCGGGGCAGTATCCGCCCACGACGAAGCCGACGCCCAGGAGTATGCCTCCGGCGACCTGGGGAAGGAGATAGGTCGGGGTGAGATAGACGAGAGAAAGATCCACAAGGCCCATCCATGAGAGGTAGAAGAGCCCGAGCATTGCCGTGATGATGGCAGAGAACATCACCTTGAACACGGTGAGATCCGTGAAATAGAACTGCGCGGTGAGCTTGCGGGCGCTGCCGAAGCCGGCCCGCTCCAGGAAGAAACCGAATCCGATGCCGATGAAGAACGCGACGATGAGGCTCACGTTGTCGCCGAAGAGGCCGAACTTGTAGAACGGTGCGTTCATTGCCATTGTCTCCTGATGAAATACGCCGTTGCATATGCGCCGGCAAAGACACACATCATGAATGCCCAGCTGCCAACGTTCAGCATCGCGCCGCCGGTGAGGGCCTGACCGGAGGTGCATCCCCGGGCGAGTTTTGCCCCGATGCCCATGAGCCCGCCTCCCACAAAGGCATAGAAGAGGCGCATGCCTTTGGAGATCGAGGGACCCCGTTCGACTCCGGTTCGCACTCGTCCGGCAAGAATGCCGGAGAGGAAGCCGCCTACGAATACTCCTAGGACCTCAAACACCAGCCAATCCATCAGCGGATTCACGGTCCCGTCGCCGAGGTACTCGGCATAAAACTCATTGGCCCTGGCGTGCGCCGGAGCGATTGCATCAGCCCCGACCGCGACCAGCGAACTGAAAGCTCCCGATGCGCCCAGCCCCCGGCCCATGATCACAAATGCTGCAAGCAGGACCAGTCCAAGCCCAAAGCCCGCGAGATACGGGTGCATATAGGGCCGGGCTGTGCGAGGTGAGGTCTCATGGGTGTGTGCGTCGACGGGCTCTGCCCCCAATGATTGAGCGTCTGCCTGCATACGGAAATCTCCTTAGTTCGTAAGAACGGCGCGCGTCCAGTGACTTGCCTGCCCGGCCTGGACGATGACAAAGCGGAGGAGAAGACCTCCCAGGACGACCAGCAGAGGGGCCACCGGCGTGTGGGCGATCTTATGATTCACTGCCATGGATTGAATCATGAGCGGTACGATGATCCCCAGCACGACCACGAATACCCAGAAGGCCGGCGCGAACGGACCTGTCAGCAAGAGAAGCGCCGCCTCCATGTGTACACGCGTGCTGCTGACAAGTCCGATCAGGAACATCCCGATGATCACCAGCTCGAAGGTCAGGAAACCATTGTCTGCCTTGGCAAGCAGTTTCTGCTCCTGCGGGTCGGTAGCGACCATATGAACGAATGCAGCGGCCGAGGAGAGGCCGGAGACAAGAAAGAGGAGCCCGAGGATGGAGCTGTTCCACAGCGGCCTTGCGCCGAATGCGCTCAGCAGGATCCCCGTATAGACGCCGAGCAATCCTCCCAGGATCATGTTCAGAATGCCGATGAACTTCACCGTGGCGCTGCGCTTCTGTAGCTGCTGCGAGAGTACGTTCACGAACGGCAGCCGCCGTGCAATCCAGGCAGGAGGACGTATCAGTGCGTTTGCCAGGAGTGCG
>JAFNAG010000635.1 GCA_017860135.1 Acidobacteriota bacterium | reverse complement strand
TGCTGCGAAGAGCCCACGCGCTGGACGTATCCACAAAAGGCAGAGGGGTAAAGACCAGAAAGGTCACCCCCATCTGGTGCACCTCGCCTCCGCTTCCCGCCTGTCTCCCGAAATGTTTGCAGGCAAAAGCGTGGCCCATTTCATGGAGCCATTTGACGCCGACCAGCGCCACATACAGCAGAGGCAGATTGGCCGGGTTGAGGACGCCCGACGCTTGCCGGGCCAGCTCGGTGCTGTGTCCGCCGATGCACCACAGTCCGGCTCCCAGGATTCCGCCCCACAGGAGCAAACCGTACCCGGTGAAGCATCGGCCCCATACGCCGACCCATCGGTCCAGAAAACGGTTCGGGTTCCACAGCGGAACGCGGATGAAAAGCAGGTTCGCCAGAAAACCGCGCACCTTGCGCCACAGCTGCTTTTGATAGCGCTTGAAAAGCGCCTCGGCGTCAGGGGCCACATCACCTTGCAGCAGATTGGAGGCGTGAAGCCGGCCCAGCAGGTGAATCACTTCCCCCTGGGTCGGCGCGGCATCCCCCCATCTCTCCACACAATGATGCCATACCTGACGGACGCTGCGGCGGCCGTCCAGCATCGCTACGAAGTAATAGGCCGGATCGTTCAGGCGAAAGAACTGATTGCTGGACGGATCCTGCAGGACGTACCACTTGCGACCGCGGAAATACTGTCGGTACACGTGGATGGCGCCGAGCAGCTGGGGCGTCAGCTCGGAAACGCGATACCAGGACTCGCTGAAGGTCGGGCGTTCAACCGGCACGTGCCTGCCTCGCTCATAGCCAAAGTGTCATGCGCAGCCAATCGGTGAGACGATGAAAACCGATCCAAAGGATGTGCTTTTCCCCTGCCATTATTTTCGCGATGCCTTCCATGCCCGGCCGCATCCATGCGGGCTGTTCGAGCAACCGGGCCCGCACTTTAAATACATTTTTGCTGTTCACCACCTCGGCGATGGGATGGATGCGTTCGACCGAGAATTGGATTCTTTGATCGGGATGGCTGACGGACGCCAGCTCGCCCAGCTGTCCGACGGACACGCTGGTGATGGAGTCTTCCGGCACATACAGTTCGGCCCGCAACTGCTCGATGTGGGCGATTTCGAACAGAATCTTTCCGGTTTCCACCGGTGCGCCGATCTGCCGTTTCAGGTCTTCTGATACGACCCGTCCGGCGATGGGAGCAACCAGGGTGGCTTGGTTGATATGCTGTTCCAGCAAGCGGATTTCGGCGCCCGACTTTTCGCTTTGCGCTTGGGCAATCTGAGCCTCGGCCGTCTTGCCGTCGCGCATCGCGGCCGACATCTGCTTCAGATGCCCCAGTTGTTCGGCCTTCAACGCCGCCACTCTTAGGCGGAGATCCGATGTATCCAACATGCCCAAGATGTCCTTGCCGGCTTCGACCTCGTCGCCCGGATCCACGGCCACACTTTTAAGGAAAGTATCGAAGGGCGCGACAACGGCCTGCTGAAGCGGGGCCTCAAAAATAAAGGACGCCTCAATGCGGTAGTCCCCTTTGGCAAAGCTGAGAAAGAGCACCAGAAAAAAAGCCGCGCACGCACCGGCTTTCATCCAGGCGTGCTGCGGTCCGAGGAGCAAGCCCAGTTTACCTCTGGCCCACGATGCGGCACGGGCGCCGACCCAGCGATCTTGTGCGTGCATTTCAAACAGCCGGGGAGCGCACAGATCACACGTCAGCCGGATGATCTCGACCTCGTGCAATGCGCCAAAGGGGCGCTCAAGGGGCCGCTCCAGCGTTAACACGGCGAAGACATCGCCGTTGTGCCGCAGCGGCAGGCTCAGTACGGCAGCCGGCCCATGCTGCACCGCAAGCTGGGTGGTTGCGCGACTGGCATAGGGCGCATTCACGGCGGCGGGATAAATCACTTCCAAATCCTGGTCCAGGCATTCCTCCATCGCCGTTTCGATATCCTGAGTCAGCTTCATCTCCCGGCGGATCGTATCGGTGTGGCTGATGGCCTGAACCCGCACATAGCGGCCTCCTAGAAATCCCAGACTGACGCGCTGGCACCGCAAACGGGTGGCTATTTCGTTGCACAACGCCATGCAGGCGCTCTTGAAGCGTTCCGATCGGTTGACACCGGCAAGCACCTCGAGGACCAGGCGCAGGCGATCAATCGATCCATAACGCTGCCCCAGCGTCAAACGCAGTTCGTAATGATCCAGCAGGAAAGGCGTGAGCTCCAGTCGTTCCCGACACAGGGCAAGCTCCTGGGGGCTATGGGCCTGAACTTGAAAGGCCGCCACGGCGCGGACCGCTTTTCCGCTTTGAAGCGGGATGAGCACAATAGGATCCGGCGGCTGGCCGCTCGGGCTTTCAAGGGGATCTTCCGGTACCGTTGCGGACTCGCCGCTGACGACGACCTTGCGCGCAGCATCCACCGCCTGGGCCAACCACTCCAAGCCGGCCCCGGCGCTTCCCAGTTGCGGGTAGGCCGCCAGAATTTCAACCCGGTTCTGGTCGCCGGGCCGCATGACCACTGCACGTCCGGCTTGGGCGTTCCGGCACAGTACCGCCAGCATTTCATGCAGGTACCTGGAGGGCGGAGCGTCGAACCTGAGCAACTCAGCCATTTTTTTGATGCTGAAATGCCCTTGCGCGCTCGGCCCGCCTGCAGCTGCTTCTGTCGGGATTTCAACCATAATGGTCTCGTATGATGTTCAAATTCAGACGGTGGCCTGAAAACGTGGCGCTTTACTTCGTTCGAAGGCGCGCCTGACG
>JAFNAG010000233.1 GCA_017860135.1 Acidobacteriota bacterium | reverse complement strand
TCTCATTCGCAGCTCCGATTGTCGCCGCACGCGAGGTCAACGGCGCCGAGGAGCCCGTCGGCGCCGCAACGGTGTCCAATGGCGTGCTGGTGACATCGTTCAAGGCCTTCCAGCCGCGCACGTTCGCGGTCAGGCTCGGGCCTGCGCCTGCCAAGGCGTTTGCCGTGCAGTCCCAACCGGTCAAGCTGTCCTATGACCAATGCGTCTCCACGCCGGATGGCAGGCCCGGGGCGGGATATTTCGACACCCAGGGACGCGCACTGCCGTCAGAAATGCTCCCCGACGTGATCACCTACGCAGGCGTCCGCTTCAGCCTCGCACCAGCCGGATACGGCAGGCACAATGCCTTGATCCCGCGCGGCCAGGCGATCGAACTGCCGGCGGGAAACTTCAACCGGCTCTACTTGCTGGCAGCCTCGGCCACCGGCGACCAGCAGGCAACCTTCCGCATCGGGGATACCTCGGTCGATCTGACCATCCAGAACTGGGGCGGCTACATCGGCCTGTGGGATAACCGTATCTGGAAACAGGTGCCGGCACCGCCACCGACGCCCGAACAACTCGCCCAACAGGCAGCACGGGGTGCAGGACGCGGCGGGCAGGCCGGCAGCGGACGGGGCGGACAGCAGCGCATGGTCGAAGTGATGGACGGCCTCGTCCCGGGCTTTATCAAGCCATCCGCCGTCGCATGGTTCGCATCCCATCGCCATGCGTCCGACGGCACAAACGACCCGTATGCCTATTCCTATTTGTATGCCTATACTCTGGAGGTGCCTGCGGGTGCCAGGACGCTGACTTTGCCGTCCAACGCCAATATCCGCATCCTCGCAATTACCATGTCCAACGAGGGTCTGCAGTTGCGCCCTGCCCAGATCCTGACCGATTACCTGGAACGATGATGGATCCTGCAAAGGGAGGTGGTTGTATGCGGCGGCGTTGGCTTCGAGGAACGTCGCCGCCGCTATCGGGCTGAAGGCGCTTCGATCACACGAAAGTCGGTCGCCGCCACCAGCGATTTGTTCGCGACCTTGTCCAGAACGCTGATCTCCAGCGTGTATTTGCCGGGCGCCAGATTGCCTATCGGGATCGCAGCGACAATGATGATCCGTTGCCCGGAAGTGTGTTGCACGCTCTTTCCGATCGGGTCCTCGAGGTTCTGAACAACCTGGTCGCCCGACCTGACGGCATAGGAAATCTGCAAAGAAGGCTCAAGAGTGGATTGATCGAGAGCCACGTTGTAGACCTGCAAGTAGGGAATCAACATCTGCCCCTTGGCATATTCCGATCTCACGTTGGGCTGAATCTTCATGTCGCCGATGACGAATTGCTCCAGCCGATCGTAGGTCGGAGGAATCGGGCTCACGGTGTTTGCCAGAATGATGCTGCTCGCCTGCAGGCCTTCCCCCTCGAGCTGCGGGACTGGGAGCCCGTACGTCATTGAGCCGAGGTAGTTGCTGTTCATGTCCTTGAGTATCAAATCCAGGCGATATCTCTGCCCGGCATCCAGAAGTACCATTTTCTGGTAGATGGATTTTTTGTTTTTTCCCGCTTCGAAGAGTTCATCCGCATATTCCGACAGGATCGTGTCTTCAAACTCGGCGATGACCCTTCCCTGCAGGGTACTGACCTGGCCATAGACATTCACCGTAGCCCGGTTCATCTGCAGGTCTCTCCTGAAATCCAGGTTCTTGTTCTCCAGCTCGATGGTGATCGGCACCAGTACCTTGCCCGGCGACAAGCGGATGAAATCCGTCCGCATGAAATACGGGAGCTGTGTATAGGTAATGCGTGTCGTAACGACTCCCCTGAGATCCGCAAAGGTGATTTGCGGCGGGCGCTGCACGTTGAAGTATCGCGCCAGACGCTCAAATGCAGAGTCTCTTGAAAGCTCCAGGGTGCGAGCCTGGGAGGCAGGATCATCGGTCTTCATTGCTCCTGAGGTATCTTCAGCCCCGACTTCGATGGGTTCCCTGCCCTTCAGGCTGGCGATCATGTCCTTTTCTCTGGGGTCCATCGCCAGCTTGTATTCGCCGGTGAGAGTCTTGTCGACAAACTCCAACTGAACGTCCTCACCGATCCCGTCGATATGCCGATACGACCAGCGTTCGAACGGATATACGGTGGTGTTTCCGCTGCCCTCCGTAATATTGTAATTGTAGTTTCCGCCGGACGGACGGCTCTCCTTGGTGTCGGGAGGGCCATGCAGAACATAGATGCGACCCCGGTCGGTCATCCAGCCGGGGATTCCTGCATCAAAGTGCTGGTTGGCATACGCGATGCGACGGTAGTGTTCTTCCTTAAACGCGTTGGAGCTCTCACGCGGGTCCGGGTTGCGCCGCGCCCAGAACTGTTCGATGAAATTCTCCCGCTCCTCATTGGTGGTGAGGGCCTTGAAAACGCTCTTCTCCTCTTCCGTAATGATGTAGACGACGTCTTCCTCGAGCCACTTCTTGTGGTAGCCTGAGAGCCTGAGTTCCTTCGCGGGCCCGGGCTTCTGCAGGTCGGCAGGCCGGGTCTTCTGCTTATCGGGTGGACCGGCCTGCTGCTGCGCATGCCCGCTGCCGGGACAAACCGCCGCATGAGCCGGTCGCCGTTGCAGACCTGGCAGGGAAAATAACGTGCAAATGAGGAGAGCCACTAACATAACTCTCATAATTGCAGAGATTCGATTCGCGCGCACGAGATGATCTCCAAAAGACGGAGTTAGTTGGACACACGAGATGTGCCGAAGCGGGCCCGCTCAGGAGGCGGCGAGCCGCAAGGCCAGATCCACGGCGTCGGCTGCATTCTCCGCATAGCCATCCGCCCCGATGTCCTGCGTCCACTGCCTGGTTACGGGCGCGCCTCCCACCATGACTTTGACCTGGGCGCGCAGGCCCGCCCCTGCCAGCGCCTCGATGACTCTCTTCTGCACGACCATGGTTGTAGTCAGCAGCGAGGAGAGGCCCACGAGTGTCGCGCCGGTTTCCCGGACCGCACCGAGGAACCTCTCGACCGGGACATCCACGCCGAGATCGTGCACCTCGAACCCGTTTGCCGCCAGCATGGTTGCGACCAGGGACTTGCCGATCTCGTGAATATCCCCGTGGACAGTCCCGATCACGACCTTGCCGGGTGATTTGACCGTCTGCTGCCTGGACCGCAGTTCCGGCTCCAGCATTTGCATGGCCTGTTTCATGCTGCCGGCCGCCATGATCAGGTTGGGAAGAAAGTACTCTCCGCAGGAAAATTTTTCGCCCACCACGCGCATCGCCGGCACAAGGCCGCGCTCTATGACGGCCAGAGGTTCCACTCCGTCCTCGAGCGCCCGCTTCGTCCCGGTCAGAGTCTGCTCCACATCTCCCTCCAGGAGCCCCTCCGTGATCGGCGGCAGATGCTGCATGCCGAACTTGCGGGCCGTGCTCGTGGCAATGGTTCGGAGCTCCGCGCAGAGTTCCGAGGAAACCGGCGGCGGCTGATACCTTGCCACAAGTTGCTCGACGCGTTCCGACGCGCGCTGGAACGCCGACTTCGCACCTTTGCGCTTCCACGCATCCAGCGATCCCCGATCGATGATCTGGGACGGGAAATACAGTTCCATGCCGAACCACTTGCACGTGTGAGGATCGGAAAGAAAATCGGCATGATGGCCGAGCCTGCGCATCAGGTTCAAGGCGATCGGGGTTTCGCGAGCCTCCACACCGCTGATCAGCCGCTTCGCCATGCCGATCATTTCTGCGTCGAGGACCAGCTTTTCGAAACTCTGGCAGCTCTCGAAATCCATCATCCCCGCGCCCGACACCATGTTCACACCCGCCAGAGCCGCCAGCAGGGTGCCGCCGGCGGATTCCATGCCGCATTGGGCATCAACGATCTTGGCATCGCTCATCCCCAGGTATGCATGAGTGGGGAGCTTCAGTGCCTTGCCGACCTGTACGTAGGCACAATCGATCAGCCAGGTGCCGACGTCGCCCATCGGAGTCGTTCCTTCGCGCATGTCGAATGCCGCCGGCGACCCTCCCCAGACAACCGGGGAGCCGGGCATCGCAAGCTGGCCTATCAGAATGCCGCTGAGGCTTTCGGCGGCATGCTGGACCACCGCCGCGGCAAGCGTTACCGGGGCAGTAGCGCCGGCAAGCGGCATGGATACCAGCTCCGCCGGAATGCCGTTGCGGGCACAGTCGATCAGATTCTGGCAGGTGAGGTCGCTCCATAGCAGTGGAGGCGACGGGCATACATCGAAAACCGCGATCGGTTTTCGAACCAGAGCTTCCGATCCGCCGGCCATCGCCGCCAGCATCTCCCGCATGGTCCACCACGTATCTTTGCGAAACGCACCCGTAATGACCGGCTTTCGCATATAATTCAGAGCCAGGTAGAGCCGGTACAGGTCGCCGATCTCCGCGGGAACATCCCCGCAAACCAGTGCCGTGCTCTGGGCATCGATCTGCGGCAGCATCTCTACCAGCTTCACGAACTTCACGAAGTCCGCCGTCACAGGAACACGCTGCTCTTGCGTGCTGCTGTCCAGGATAGCGAGCGCAGCGGACCCGGGATCGAACTGGACACTGTCAGCGCCGTAGTGCACGGCCGGCTGGCCGTCGAGGTCATACAGGCGGAATTCGGAAGGGGCCGTATCGAGCGCCTTTCTCACAACCGCTTCCGGAATATGGGCCACCTGTTTGGCCGGATCGATCTCGGCTCCGCCCTCCGCCAGAAGGGCGAGCGCTTCCTCGTTGTACACTCGAACGCCGGGATCCCGCAGCAATTCCACAGCCTCGCCGATGATGTGTTCCACCATGGATTCATCGAGGATCGTCAGCTTGGGCCGCATGCCTGTCCTCCTGATGGTCTCCCGCACAACCATCCCGTATCTGCAAAAAACCCTGTGCACCACCGCTGCAGCGAAACTACCATGCCCACACCTTGCTGTCAACGCGGACACTGTGACGGTAACTGTTTATCCGGCTTGGAACAGTCAAGGGTCTGCAGTTAGAGCCACGAATTTCACGACTTCTCACGAAGAATTATCTCCCTTGATGCGAGCCCTACGATGCGGCGTTCGTGATAATTCGTGGAATTCGTGGCAGTTATATTCGGGCTGGCTAAACAATTACCTGTGACGCCATCTCGAGCTCCCGCTCCCTGACTGTCGCGGCCGCGAAGACTCTGCCAGGCCATCGGGGGATAATTCCCTTCTCCTGCCGTCTGAATCGCTGCAGCCTGGTGCCGGAAAATGATCTTTCAGGCATCCGATTTCGTATTGTACGTGTGGAAGGCTCGATTGCCCGTCCATACATCCAAGGGGGTAATTCGGAAATGCATGGTCTGCTGCAGGATCTCAAATATGCGCTGCGCATGGTAGGAAAGAGTCCCGGCTTCAGTGCGACAGTTGTGTTGGTGATTGCACTGGGTATCGGTGCGAACACTGTCATCTTTGGTGTCGTCAATGCCCTCCTTTTCGCTCCCCTTCCCTACAGGGATGCCGATCGGATTGTGTACATCATGGAGTCTGTCGAACACGGGCAAACGGGAGGGCCGGTCACTTATTCCACCTTCCTGCATTGGAAAGATCAGAACCGGGCATTCGACGACCTTTCGGTTTTCGGATATGAGTCTGTGAATCTGGCCGGCGGCGAGCCGGAAGAGTTGAGCGGAGTGCTGATTTCGGAGGCCGCACTATCCCTGATTGGCATCCAGCCCCTGCTGGGCCGCTCCTTCACCGCGGAGGATTTTGACCGCGGGGACCGACCCGTGCTTCTCAGCAACAGTTTCTGGAAACAGAAGTTCGCATCCGATCCCGGGGTCATCGGGCGGACGCTGAATATCAACGGCCGTCAACGGACTGTCATCGGGATTATGCCGGCCGGACTCAAGATGACATTCATGTTCGGTTTCGAGCCGGCTCTGTGGACGCCACTCACGCAGCGTTTCCTTCACGACTTCCACGCCCGCTCCTTCCAGGCGGTCGCACGGCTAAAGCCGGGTGTCGCGATAGAACGGGCCCAGGCAGACATGCAGATCATCGCTCGCCGCATTGCGGCAGCAGAGCCGGATGCCAACCAGGCGCGGACAATCACCGTCAGCACGCTCCGGGGTGAGGTTGATCCGATCGTATATGCCCTGATGGCCCTTCTGGTCGGCTCCATCCTTGGTCTTGTTTGCGCCAATGTCACCAACCTCCTGCTGGCCAGGACAACGGAACGGGAACAGGAGATCGCAATCCGGGCAGCGCTGGGCGCCGGGAGGATGCGACTGGCGCGGCAACTCCTGACGGAAAACCTCCTGGTTATCGCTCTGGGATGCTGTCTCGGAGTGCTGATGGCGGCATGGACCTTCGATTTCGTTCACAGCCGTTTTTCCGGCAGCAACCTGGGGTCCTTGGATGTCCGAATGGATGTGCGGGTTCTGGGCGCGGTGCTGGTTCTGATTCTGCTTTCAGGCGCGATGATCGGCCTCGCACCCGCGCTGCAAAGCTCGCGCTCCTCACTGAGCAGGAGGCTGAAAGAATCGGCTTTGGGCATCGGCGGGAGATCCGCAAAATCCCGCCTGAGGAGCCTCCTGGCAGCCTCAGAGGTAGCTTTTTCCCTGATGTTGTTGACCGGCGCCGGCCTGGCAGTCAAGAGCTGGTTCTCGTTGTGGGATGTGGACCTGGGTTTTCGTCCGGAAAAGGTCCTGACCATGAGGCTTGCGCTCCCTGAGGAGCGGTATCCCGATGCAGACAGGCAGGCGGCATTTTTCGACGAACTCCTCGCCGCCATTCCAACCGGTGGCGGAGTGAGATCGGCGGGGATCACCAGCTCCCTGCCGACCGCTTCGCCGGAAACAACTTTCGAAATCGTCGGACAGGAGATCGCGATGACCGGCGGGACGTTGCGGGCCAGGTTCTCCTCTGTGAGTCCGCGGTACTTCGAAACGATGACGATTGCATTGAAAACCGGGAGACAGTTTACGGCAAACGACGCCGCAGGCACGCGGCCGGTGGCGATTGTCAACGAGGCGCTGGTGCGCAGGTTCTGGAACGGACAGAATCCCGTCGGCAGCCGGATCGCGGTCGCGGGCGCCGTTCGCACTGTTATCGGAATTCTGGGAGATGTCCGCAGCATTCCGCTCAGCACCCGGCCCGTTCCTGAGATCTACGTCCCGTTTTCGCAGGTCCCCTCCCGGACCGCTGCCGTGGTCGTTCTGACAACCGTGGCGGACCCGCTGGGAGTGGCAGGCAGCTTGAGGCAGGCGGTACGGGATTTGGATTCTGATATACCGGCGGCGGGCATCATGCCGATGGAACAGGCCGTCACCTCGAACATGGGTGTCATTCAGTTGGGAACTTCCGTGCTCAGCCTCGTGTCATCCGGAGCTTTGATTCTGGCAGCGTTGGGAATCTATGGTGTCTTATCCTACTCGGTTTCCAGACGCGCCCGGGAGATTGGCATCCGCATGGCTCTTGGAGCTCGCCCTCGCGACGTGCTTGCCCTGGTCCTCAGGCAGGGGCTGCGCCTGACGCTGTCCGGCCTGATCCCCGGATTGGCGATTTCTCTCGCGCTCAGCCGGATTCTCTCCCATTCCATGTTCGGCGTGCGTCAGGTGGAACCGGTCATCCTGGCATCGGTCAGCTTCCTCCTGCTGTCCGTTGCGCTGGCGGCCTGTTACCTGCCGGCACGCCGGGCAGCCGCCCTCGATCCCATACGGGCCATGCGAATCCTGTAAAGGGAATTCACCGCCGCGTGCAGGAAAAAAACGCCCTGAGCAATGTGGAATGCATCGTGCCGTCTGCTCGAAAGCCGCAGGTTTTGACGAACCGGCCTGAGCCGGCACATGACAGGACTCCACATTGTGGGATACACTGAGGCTTGAATCCGGCACCTGCTGCGTGTCAGGTGCCGTGAGGAGGGGGCGTATGAAACTCCGCACCAAGTTGATCCTTTCGTTTTTTTTGCTGGCCGTGCTGCCGCTGACACTGATCACGCTGTATTCATATGCATCGTCCATCCGTACGTTCCGAAAGGCGGTGGAAGCGGAATCGGGCGCGCTCGCTGATGAAATGGGTAGCCGGATGGAATCTCTGCGCCGCGATCTGGCCTTTCGTGTCGAGCGCATGGGACGGTTGCCGCTCCGGCAATTGATGACGCTCCGGGACGCCGACGTCGCCAAGGTGGACCCCCAGTCTAATCCCGTGATGGCCGGCCTGCTGGCGGAAATAGGGGATGCGGCGCCTTACCTGGACTCCATTGAATTCAGCCCCAGCACGCCCAAACGGCCCCCTCCCCCGTCGCCGGAACCGGGATCCTCCGCCCCCGCTCGCAAACCCCCGTTAAAGCCCCCGCCGGATCTGCACCGTCTGGTAATCCATCTCGCCCCGCCTGCCCCAGACACACCCGCCTGGGAGAAGCCGACGCCGGCCGGCACAGGACAGGAAGAAGTCGAAATGCATCTGCGTCCGAACCTTGGAGTTCCCCTTCCGCCGGAGGTCCCGCGCACCACAACGGACGCGGAGAGGCAGAGGTTTGCCGATCAGATCCGGGACATCCAGGAATTCCGGGTAGTGCTGGAACAGATGCATGCCGGCCGAGAGGCCCAGAAAGCAGCGGTGAAGGGCCCGGAATCGGCGAACGCCGCAAAGAAGCCCGCGGCCCAGGCTCCCCGCACGGCCGGGACGGATGCGCTGTCGGCAGGCCTCAGTTCCGTCGTGCAGTCCGACGGCAACGCCGTGGGTACCGTGAGGGCACACCTGAGTCGCTCGAACATATACAGCAACATCCTCTCAAGGGGAAGGCGGCGCCAGGGGGAAATCCCGTTCCTGGTCGATGCGGACAACCAGCTGCACACCATCAATCAGGGTGACCAACAAAAACTGGAATCCCTGAAATTGTCCGAGAGCCTGCAGAAATCCGGGAAAACGCCGGCGCCTCCGGAACTGGAGGACTGGGTTGTGGTCACCCGCACGAACGAGGCTGCCGGGGTGATATTTGGGATCGCCAGGCCGGTCAGCAGCTCCCTCCGCGAAATCCGTGGACTGGCAGTGCGCAATCTTGGCTACGGATTGGGCATGGTTGCATTGGCACTGGTCGGCATCCTCCCGCTATCGAATCGAATCACCCGAAATCTGGCGACACTGGCCCAGGGCGCCCATGACCTCGCGCAGGGCGATCTGAACGTCCGCGTTCCCGTGCAGTCCAGGGATGAAATCGGCAAGCTTGCAGAGAGCTTCAACCGGATGGCTCAGGACCTTCAGGAAAATCAGAAGCATCTGGTCGAGAGGGAGCGGATGCGCAAAGAGCTGGAAATGAGCCGGAGGATCCAGGAAGAACTGCTGCCGAAGCATCCTCTTCGCACAGGAGCAGTCGAAATCAAGGGAGTCTCCCTTCCGGCGCGGGAAGTCGGCGGTGACTTCTTCAACTATTTTCTGCTCGCGGACGGCGAGGTGGCGATCCTGGTGGGCGATGTTTCCGGGAAAGGCGTCGCTGCCGCGCTCCTGATGGCTAACTTCCAGGCTACCCTCCAGGCGAGGCTGCCGCTGGCAGGGGACCTGTCACGGCTTGCCGTCCAGCTCGACCGGGAACTCGCCGCGAGCACACCTCAGGAGGTCTACCTCACACTTTTCATGGCTATTCTGAATCCGCGGGAAAAACAACTGCGTTACGTGAACGCAGGGCACAATCCGCAGTTCGCACTCCAACAGGGCGGAAAAATCCGGCGGCTGGAATCAACCGGGCGCCCCCTCGGCCTGCTCCCGGGCGGGGATTTTGCAGAATCACGCGTCGGCATTTCTGCCGGGGATGCTCTGTTTCTGTACACCGACGGGCTTGTGGAGGCGACCGATGCGACCGGGCGGGAATTCGGCCAGGAACGTCTTGAAAACCTGTTGGTGGAGACTGTCGCCGGCAGCCCCGGAGATATTCTGTCCCGCGTGGAGAGTGAGATCCGGAAATATCGCGGCCCGGTTGAAGCCGCAGACGACGCCACGATGCTGGTCCTCAAGGTCGGCGCGTGATTCACAATGAAAAAGCAGCCACGAATTTCACTGATCTCACGAACCGGCAATTGCGGCTGAATCCGCGATGTCCGTGAGATGCGTGGCCGCGGCGACCGGGTTCCCTTCTATCGGTCAGGGAACTGGGCCATCACGGCGGCGAGCTGGGTGAGCGATTCTGTAAAAAAGAGCTCGTAGCCCAAGAGCTGGTAATCCGTCGTGACTTCGATGTGCCCTCCCGACAGCGGCATAGTGCGGGTGAAGAATCCGGCTCCGGGGAGAGGATGGCTCAGCAGCTTGGCCACCTTGGCGTGCGGTCCCAGAGTGTCGCTCAACTGGTCGACCTGCACACCACTGCTGTCGAAGACTTTCAGCGTGTAGGCAATCGCTGTTCCATACGGATTCAGGAGCGCGATCCCAGTCAGGTAATTGCCTCCCGTACCGGCCGGCACCTGGTGGGCAACGTGGGACAGCAGAAGTCTCTGCCGCGGGACGCTCTGCGCCGGAACCGCCGCATAGGATTGAACCGTGCTGTCGGTATATTGAAAAGCGCAGAATCCCGCGATCCCGGGCTGATCGGCCTTCACAACCACGTACCCTGTGATCAGATCCCCCGACTGTTCCAGGCCAAAAAGGGTCTGCGCGGATTCGAGCAGCTGACCACCGGGGCCCAATGTGCGTTGCGCGGGCTGCCCCAGCACGTTGCCATCGTTTCCATAGGCATCCAGCATAAGCGTCGCGGATGAAGTGGAGGTATTCAGTACACCGATAAAACTCGCATAGCCCGTGTTCACGGCGATCTGCGGGAAGAAGAGTCGCGCTTCAGTCCCTGCCGGCACGGCCGGCAGGGCCGCGATCTCCGCGGTGTTTCCGTAAATCTCGAGACCGGAAACCGGCTGATCCGAGGTTACGCGCACATAGCCGCTGGAAGCATCCACGTTGTTGAACGTGAAAGTGAACTGCCCCTTGGGCGGCAGGGTGCTCGTCCTGGGAGCGTCCATCTGGATTCCCGAAGAACTCATCAGCCTCGCCACAACGTTGGCGGAATTGGCGCCGGGGTTGAATACCTGGTAGGTGGTCTGTCCGTTGGAATCCGATTGATGGCGCATGAAATAGCAGTCCGTACACGTATCCGAAGAAACATCCACGCCGTCCGCCAGGCGGCTGAGTTGCTGATCGAAAATCAGGAAAAATCCCGACAGTTTCTGCAGGGAGGATCCGAGCACGGCCCCAACCTTCGCCTCCCCGCGAGCAAAGCCGAACAGCTGGTAGTCAAAGACAGCCTGCTGCAGGTTTGCCGGAAAATCGCGCAAGGCCGGATTGCTCTGGCCGCCGAGCAATATCCCGGAAGGGCCGTACGCCGAGAATTCCGCCATGGCCGGATCCGAAGAATCGTTCAATGCCGCAAATCCGGTAATGAAGGCGTCCCCGAGCGCCGAATTGTCCCCGCTGACCAGCATGGGGTAGTTTAACGGATAGTAGGAGCCCGCTTCGATCGCGCCCATGTCCACGGTCCCCTCTCCCGGCAAGGCTATGGGGCCGGCGACGCGCAGTTTCTGGTTGTAATCCAGGTAGGGGAGCGGCGCAATCGCGTTGGAACCCGCATCGATAGCGCGGGAACCCTCCGTGAGGGTGAAGTCGCCTCCGGCCGGGTCTCTGAATCCGGGATCCCCGCTGATATTGTTGTTGCCGGACATCGAACCATCGCTGATCAGCGAGTATTGAATCTGGTTCGCACTGAGTCCGGAGAGGTCGCCGAGCGCATTCTGGCTGACGATCGTGTTGAACACCGAGACGTTTGCATTTTGGGAGAGCGCAATCCCGTTCCGCCTGTTCTGATAAATCGTGTTATTGACGATGCGGGTCATGGTCGTATCGCCCACGTCAATCCCGCTGCCCTGCGTGGCGTCCGTGGATCCGGTAATGATATTGTTGGCCAGGACTGCGGATGTCGAACCGTTCGCATAATATCCCACGCCGTTATCCTGGATCAGGTTCGCACTCATTTGAAGGTCGTGCGCCGCATCGCTTTGGACACCATACCCGCCGTTAGACCGGATGACGTTTCTCTCCAAACGCGCTGCCGGGCCTGAGCCGGTGAAGCCGGCCGCGAAGAGATAGATCCCGGCGCTCTCGTTGGAGTCGAAGGTATTCCCCTGAACGGTCATCCTGCCGTCTCCAAGCTCTATGCCGTCGCCGAATGGGCCCGTGTTGGCCGCAAAAGTGTTTCCGGAGAGAGTGCCGGAGCAGTTCTCCAGGTACGCGCCCACGCCTTCATTCGCCATGAAAGTGGAGCCGAGCAAATCCACATTGCACTCGAAGGCCTCGATGCCGTCTAACCGGTTCTCGCGGACCGTGGATCCGCTTACGATGAGGTTTGTCCCGTTCAGGCTGATGACGCCCGCGCCCGAACACCCGGAAACTGTCGAATAGGTGATGGCAACGTCGCCCCCGTTTTCGACGTAAACACCGGCGGCTGATGAACTGGCCGCCATCCCGGAAATCTCGCAGTGATCGATCGTCACCGAGACCGGCACAGAGGGAGACGGCTGCAGAATATCGATTCCGGTTTGCCCCCCCGCAATTGTCAGCCCCTGGATCAGGACTTTACGCAACCCGGTGATCTGAAGGTTGGCAAGAGCCGATGTATTAGAGCCATCGATGACGGGGGTCTGGCCCTGGGCTGCCCGGATGGTGATGCCGTGCAGC
>JAFNAG010000634.1 GCA_017860135.1 Acidobacteriota bacterium | reverse complement strand
GCGCCACCAGGCACCGAAAGGTCCCGGCAGGATCAGCATCAGGTTCTTCCATTCCGCTGCAGACATCGGGGCAGGCGCGCGCGCAATGATAGCAACAAACGCAATCCTTGCATTGGTCGGCGATGGCGGCGGCGCGCATGCGCAACCTCCGGATCTTGTCATGTTCCAGGATAAACCGGCCGGTTGCGGCATCATGGTGCCCGATGGCGGTACGGCGGCCGTCAGCGGAAAGGCCCTCCGGCATCAGGAAACAGTTCGTTGCCGAGCCGTCGGGGAGCAGGTGGAGGACGTCCCGCAGCACGTTACAAAAAGGCCCATGCAGTTCGTCGAGCCGCACGCCCGAATAGGAAAGATTCGCTCCGAGCCTGGCGGCGCGAGACTCTGCCGCCATAAAATTTTTCACGAACTCGCCTGCCCGGTCTGCTTGGAACGGAGGGCGACCGAGCCTGCCCTGTCGATACACCGGTTCAAAGCGGATGTTGGAAGCGCCGAGTCGCCTCACGAGGTGTTCGACAATCTCCTCCTGACGGTCCACGGTTTCGGGAAGAATCGTCGCTCTCACCATCAGGATCCCGCCGGCGTCCCGAACTGCCCGGGCGGTCCTCTCGACATCATAGTAGGAGCCGGCTCCTCCCGGAAGGGGGCGGACTGCGTCGTGAATCTTCTGCGGGCCGTCACACGACAGCCCCACGGTGCTAAAATGCCGTGCCAGCCAGCGTGCCTCGCCTTCGGGCAGCGCGCCGTTGGTCGCGATGTGCGCGCGCCACGAGATCCCCGCATCACAGGCAATCCCTCGGGTCAACCGTACCAGCCGCTGTAACAGCGCGAAGTGGACAGTTGGCTCGCCGCTCCCATGGATGACCAACTGAAAGGACTGGCTGCCGGCCGCACAGTACCGTGCGACCAATCTGGCCGCCGCCGCGACGGCCTCTTCGCGAATCACGGGAAGGCAAGGATCCCGGTTGTCGGCGAAGGAGCAGTAGCTGCAGCTCAGATTACACCGGTTGGAAAGGTAGATATTGAGGCATTCGGGGGCGAAATCAGCCTCTGCGTGACGTGACCACAGATCGCGCACCCGGCAGGCCGCGTCAATCAGTCCCGCCGGAATGGCAACCCCGTCCGACCGTAAGAGGAATTTGTTCTCATCTTCGGGTAATGGGCAAGTATGCGAAAGTCGGGATGGATCGGCCCGGCTGACAAGTCCCGGGACGTAAAATATTCCGCCGATCGGGGTTCGCAGCAGGTAGATGGGAAGTTCAGGGTGCACCCTCGTGACTGATGAGAAGTTCATTCGCAGACTCAGCGTGGCGGGCTCGGAACATCGTCGTGACCGCCCGGGAAGAGCGGGTGGCATGGCACGGAGCGGCTAAGGAACCGGAGCGAATCCCTGGCCGATCGAGGGAATGGCCACAAGCACATCTCCGCTGGTGTTTCCGAAGAGTGCAAAAAACGCCAGGGGCTGCGTCGAGGTGACTATGAAATAGCCCTTGGTCATGTCCGGCAATGCCGTAAACTCGGACAGTACTTTGCATACTCTCCCGCCAGGAGGAATCGCCCTGCTTCCCATTCCCACCATTTGACCTTGGGTGTTGTAGACCCTGACCGTTACCATTGCCTCCGATGCGTTGACATTGACTCCGGCCATTCCCGTCCACCACTCTTTGTTCTGCGCTACCTGGGGGAAAAAGGCTGTGGAGGCGCCGGTCCGCACCAGGCTCAATGCGGAGCCGAAACTGGAAGCCGACTCATCCGTAAAGCTCACAGCCCCGGCAAAGCGTCCGCTGGCAGATTCGATTTTCACGTAACCCTGTACGCCTTCCTGTCGAGGGGTCAGCCCGAATGGCTCGACGCCCTCTGCCGTCGCGGAGCCCCGGGGTGGCAAATTGAGGACGTAGGGCCGGCCGCGTACCTGTCCGTCATCGCCGATCATGGTCAGAGTCACAGGGTGCGCAGCCTGTTCCAGATTGATGATATGCAACCTCGAAGCATACCCCCCTCCCACGGCGTACTGTGGGGCGTACATGGTCATCGCGGATCCGGCCGTTGCTGTCGGATCGAGCGGCGAGAGCACTCCGAGCCAGCCACTGTGACCAAAGGTCTGGACCGCCGCAACATTGGCGTCGCAGGTGCCATGATAATAGCCGCCTGTCTCTCCTGCCGGTTTCAGCTGCGATGCGGTGATCGATGCCTGACCCTTGCCTGCCAGGACCATTTGTAGTGAATTCAGTGTTACTCCGGCGCCGGAGGTATACCCCAGGGTGCAGACAGCGCGCTCGGATCCCGGATTGGCAAGACCGATCTGTGCCTCCTCCGTTATCGGGAAGATGAATTCCCTCAACGCCGTGCCCGTGACCGCGGCGCCGTCGGTGGCGGTGAAGGCGTTCCACAGCATGAAGGCGCCCTCGACGCCGGGAGCATCGCTTTCCATCTCCAGCCATCCGTTGCCGTCAGCCAGAGAGGGGATCAGCTCGTGGAGAAAGAGAGCCATCTGTGCGAGCGGTTCCAGGCTGTTCTGAGCTTCTCCGAGGACTGATCCATCCGCGCCATGAGCACGAAATCTCAAAGCTGCCCGCTGGCTGGATAGATTGACGACCGCCAGGCTGGTCAACTTCTGCAGTGTGGAAGCCTGGTTCATGAAGTATGGGAAATAGCGCCTGTGACCCGCGGTCTGGTAGGACGTGTCCAATTTCCGCACCCGGTAATTGCGCAGGTCCGCAATCAGCAAGTCGCCAAATGGATCGGCTGCGATCGCGTACGGATAGTTCA
>JAFNAG010000232.1 GCA_017860135.1 Acidobacteriota bacterium | reverse complement strand
AGATTACTTCGACCTCCCAGGCAACCACGACGAGTATAACGACGGGGACTTTAATTATTATCTGTCAAACTCGGTGCAGGGCCGCCGTACGGGCAATACTCAGCTGTCGTTCACCAGAACTCCCGGTTTCGGGAAGTACCATTTCGTCGGGATTAACACCGCGGATAACAGCGGCGACCCGTTCAGCATCTTCGGCCCATACTATGGCGACTACGCAGGACTTGATGCCGAAGAACTCTCATTCATCGGCGCGGAGCTGGCCGCCAATTCCGACTCCGACTTAACCCTGGTGTTCGGGCATCACCCGCTGGCGCCGACCGGAAATCCGGAGGACACCTATGTCAATTATGGCCTGGACCAATTCCTCGGCTTGATGGATTTCTACTCCAGCGTGTCGTATGGTTACGGGCACACGCACGCGTTCAGCGAGGCCTTTTTCGGTCCTGGGCTTACGCAACCGGGCTTCTTCTATCTGAACGTCGCCTCCCTGGGCAAGTCATCGTCGAACCAGTACTCCGTCTTCGCGATCGACTGCAACGGCATTTCCTCGACTACCCGCACGGTGGGAAGCTGGCCCGTGGTTCTCATAACTGCTCCGGTGGATCGGTACTACGGGAACGTAACCAGCCCATACGGATACGACGTACAGGCTTCGAGCTCGAGCCCCATACGCGCACTGGCATTCGATCCAGACGGAATCACCCGGATGGATTACCGCATCGATGGCTCCTCGACATGGTATCCGATGACGAACGTACCGGCCAATCCCAAGCTGTGGTCTACAGGGTGGAACAGCAGCGCTCTGGCGCAAGGGGATCATACGATCGAGGTCCGGGCGACCAATGGAAAGGGAGTGACGAGCAGCAACACGATCACTGCTCGCGTGCTGCAATCCTCGCCCCCACTGCCGCCTCAGGTTCACATTGATTCACTCGCGACCGGCAAGTACGTGAAGCAGAACAAGACAACAACATTCGTCTTCGGATCCGACTTTTATCAGGGGGACACGGTGGTAATTCGGGCACAGGTGATGATAGGGACAACGCCGGTCACCGGTGCTTCGGTAACCCTGTCCATCACGGGTCCGGAGATGGTAAACCTCACGACGGGAGCCAGCAACAGCCAGGGGATCGCCGAAGCAAAATGGGCGACAAAGGCGCCGGCCAGACGCAGCACGGGGACCGCCATCGGAAGTTACACCGCGACCGTCACGGGCGTTACTGCCCCAGGGGCCACCTGGGATCACGCAACAACTACGCCGCAGGCCACATTTACCATCAAGTCTCGCTGAGGAGTTCACCGGCGGCACAGTGATCATAAAGACATTTCATTGTGCTGCCTCTCCTTACCGTCGCAAATCCTGGCTTCTGCTGTTTGGATCTCTCTCACCAGGGAATCCGCGTCCGCTCTCTGAAGAATCCGCCGTGCGGGCCGTTCGACGGCAGCGTTGCCAGCCACACGATCGTGCCGGCGCCCTGCTCCACATTGAGGCCGGCGGACGGTCCTCCCATCCGCGTCCGGACCCAACCCGGACAGACGGCGTTGATCTTCACACGCCGTCCATCCACCGCCTCGGCGGCCTTGACTGTCAGAGCGTTGAGCGCCGCCTTCGATATGCTGTAGGCGGCGGGCCCTTCGAGGCCTTCCGCAAATGCGCCGTATCCCGATGAGACGTTGACCACCCGGCCATAGCCGCGCTCGATCATGGCCGGTACGAAAAGCTGAATGGCATGGAGAGCCCCGGTCACGTTGATTGCAATGGTCTCGGCGAATTCGCTTATCGGGATGGTCAGGGCAGTACCGCTCGGATAGACTGCTCCGTTGTTCACCAGTACGTCGACATCGACGCCGTCCGATGCCAGCCGTTCGGCGCAGGCGGCAACCGACGCCGGGCTGGCGAGGTCGAGCGGTTCGAACCGGATGTCGAGACCTTCATCTTCGAGCCTGCGAGCGGCCGTTTGACCCGATCGCGAGGAGCGCGCCGTAAGGACAATACGCAACCCGAGCCGGCCGAGCTGCCGGCAGGTTTCGAGTCCCAGGCCCCTGTTGGCTCCGGTGACGAGAGCTGTACGACGGTGTTCGATCATAAGACAGGCGAAATCCGGTTCGCCCTCGCGCTGGCGGATGACGGCGCATCAACTCGAGCGCACTAGCGTCTTGCTGCCGGCTTCAGCAGCTCCTCGACAATCCAGCCTGCGCCGTGCACGTCGCGGGCGACGGTGAGTGCGAATCGGATGTCCGTGCTCAACGCCCGGCCCGCCTTCTCGCTGTAGACCCAGTCGCCCGCCATTGCCTCCTCGTTGCCGTCGAAGATGAGGCCGACGATCTGGAGCTTGTTGTTGAGCGTTGCGCTGCCGGAGTTCCCGCCTGTGATGTCGTTCGTCGACACGAAGTTGACGGGCAGTTGGGCGTACTTCGCCTTGAAATCGGCATCGCCGAGCTTCTGCCTCCAGGCCTGCAGCCTGGCCGGAACCGCGAAGTCGCCGGTGTTGCCCCGCGCGGCGGCCAGCGCGAACAAATCACCGAAATACGTAGAGAAAGGAACAGCCTTGCCCTTGGCGTTCGTATATCCTGCGACACGGCCGAAGGTCGCCCTCAGGGTGAAATTCGCATCCGGGTAAAGCTCCGCCCCCTTCCAGGCCACGAGCGCGCGGGCAAATGCCGCGCGGTTCATGAAGAGCTTCTCGTTCAGTACCCGGATCCGCGCGCGCTGGTCCTTTAAGGTGGGGAGCAATGCGCGAGAAAAGACTATGGCCGGATCCTTCGAGGCTTCGAAATCTGCGGCCGGCGCGTCGACGAGTTTCTTGCGCACTTCGGCCGACAGGACAGAGGTGCCGGACACGAGCTCCTTCGCCATCGAGGCGGGTGTGGCGCCGGTTCCGGCGCGCCCGGCCAGCATGCCGACGGCCGGGATCCTCTGTCCGTCCGTGAGCGCCATGGCGCGCTGGAATCCCATGGCCAGCAGATCCGCGTCCAGTTCCGCGATGACCGGATCATCGCTTGTCAGGGCCTGGCGCACGTCCTGCCAGTTGCGCTCCTGGAACTGCGGCTCGCGGTCTCGGTCCGATGTCTTGGCCCGTTCGAGTGCGAACTCGTACAGGTTGGCGGCATAACTCACCGCGCTCGACTGCTGGATCCAATTGAGCGCGTTGTCGAGGTCGCTGTTGGCCTCGACGTCGTTGGCGTAGACCGCGCGCTGGGCGTCGAGCACTCCCGCGAACTCCTTGCCCCGCGGATCCGCGTTCACCCAGGCGGTGAGCTCAGTTTCACGCTTCCGGCGCTGCTCCACGACGTCGGAAGCCTTCAGCGCCGCGAGCACATCCTGATTGTACTTCAGAGTGTTGGCAATGCCGAAGATCTGACTCTGCAGGATCGTCTGGTAGCCGGGTTTCATCGCCCCATACTTGCGCAGCAGCGCGAGCTGGGCCTCGGCGTCGCGGATCTGATCGGGGATGCCCTTCGAGACGTTATAAGCCGCCGAGTAGCTCATACGGTAGCGGTTTGTGGCGCCGGGATTCCCGGCCACGAGGGCGAAGTCTCCTTCTTTGACGCCCGTCATGCTCACCGGCAGGTAGTGTTTCGGTCTCACAGGAACGTTGTCGGCGCTGAACTCGGTGTGGCGGCCGTCCTTGCTCTCGTAGGCGCGCAGGATGGAGATGTCCGATACGTAGCGCGGAAACCGGAAGTTCATTTCGTCGCCGCCGAAGTAGCCGAGCTGCTTCTCGGGCGCGTAGGCAAGGCGGATGTCCCGGTAATCCTCGTAGACGATCAGGAGCGAGCGGGCGCCGCTGTTGAAATCCACTACCGCGCACGAGAAGTTGTCTCCCTTCTCCTTCTGGCACGCTCTCTCGAGATCGGACCTGGCCGTCATGCGGGCGCGCTGGATCGCGGCGGTGTCCATCCCGGGCTTGACGCCGGCGTTTACCTCGGTGGTGACGTCCCGTGAGCTGACCTCGACCTGTGCGCGGAAACGCTTGCACGACAGTTCGGCGGCAGGCGAGCCGGCCGTGAAGCCCTCTTCGATGAGGTTCTCGGCCTTGCCCTGGCCCTGCTCGGCCAACGTGGACGTCCGGATGCAGTCGAGGGCCACATGGTGATTCGTGAGGATCAGGCCGTCGGCAGAGGCGAAGGTGCCGGTTCCTCCCGTCGAAATCCGCACCACGGCGCCCTGCACGCGAGCGATGTCCTCGGGCGTCAGCGCGACGCCGTACTTCTGTTCGATCTGCTTGAGGGGCAGCTGATCGAGGCGCCACATGCCTTCGTCGGCAACGAGCATCATGCAGGCCAGCACACAGGCGGCGAGGGTAGCTGAAGAAAGACGCTTGATCATGGCTGCACTCCCAATGGATAAGTGAAGAAAACTCCCAGACTGCGGCCGCTTCCCTGCGGTCCTGACCCCTTCCGATTCCTGAAATACTAATTTTACACGCCTTGCGGGATCACGTCCGGGGTTTTAATGTCCCGCTCGTGGAGGCGGAACGCGGTCCCCCCTTTCCCCAGTTCGTCGATGCGCGTGCCGGCAACCGCATGACCCTGCTCAGGAAGTACTTTGAAATCTACTCGGTCGACTTGATCGGATACTCGTTGATGACCGATCACACTCACAAGATTGTCGTGCCTGCGCAGAAGGGCTCTCTGGCCTCGCGTGTCGGTCGGCGGCATCGGGATTACTCGAGCTGGCGCAATATTCAGCATGATCGCTCAGGACATTTGCGGCAATGGCCCCTCCCCTGTTGCCCGACACCGACGAAACCCACCCGCACGGTCTCGATAGGTTTGGCCGCGAACAGGCCGGCCGGCGCCGGCGCCTTCGCCTGGGCCGGCAGACCGCCCTCCTTGCCCTCCACAATCATGCCTCCCAACGCCACACTGAGGCCGGCGGCGCCCCGCTCCGGCTGATCCTGGACAGCGGCATGGCCTACGACGGCATCCTGGTCTTCGACAAGGATAAGGTCGATACGGCGGCCTTCCGCGGCCTGAGGGAGAGCGCCGTCGCTGGTGCCGGTTCCGGGGGTGGCTCGGCGGCGCTCGTGGACGAGGGCGCATGTTTCACCGTAGGGGGTCTGCACTTCAGGAATCAGCGCATCGCGATCCTGACCGGCGGCACCTTCAAGGGATTCCCGACCGACGGCGTGATCGGGTACTCCCTCCCGGGACACTACGCGGTGGAAATCGACTACGACCGGAGCATGATCATTCTCTACGAGAGCGAGACCTTCTCCGCGGGGCCGGGCTGGGAATCCCTGCCGCTCTACTTCAAGGACAAGCGGATTCCCTGGATCGACATCGCGATCGCCACCGACGACGAGGCTCCCGTCCGGATTTCCACCTACATCGACTCCGCCTCGGGCGGGGCGCTTGAGCTACTGAGCCGGACCGCCAACAAGTTCCGGCTCCCGCTCCAGACCAAGGAGACCTTTCTCGGGCGGGGATTGAGCAGGGACATCCATGGACAGCAGGGGATCATCGGCAGGATGCGGATCAGGTCGCACCGGTCCACCAACAATTGTCGCCCAAAGGCTCCCACCTGTCGGACCACGGAGACCTGCACGTGGCCGGGCTGGGCACTGGGTGCAATCACGAATGTCGATTTCGTGCGTGCGCTGAAGGCGTATGCCATGATGCCTAAAAGCCCGAAGCGTACCGGTCCCTGGACCGCACTCTCACCAGATAGTGGGAGTCGTGCGGGATGTATCGTGTGGGCGGGATATCCGTAATGGGACATTCCAGTATGATCTGATCTTCCCTGCGTACCACAAGCCAGTAAGCTTTTCCTTGTGAACTGTGGACCGAAGCCATCGCGTGAGCAACCTGCTCCGTGCTATTCATCCACCCGCTCAGTTCCACAGTTCCGTCCTCGTAAGTAATTCTGATCTCATATTCATCGCCGTTGTGCGCCATGTGTTTTCTCCTTACCCCTGGGATGGGTTCGGATCTCCCAGGGGAGGCTCCACAATTTTTACAAGCCGCGATCACCGGCCTGGCATAGGGGTCTGGCACACCGCGATAGGCGAAGTGCGATGCTCTTGGTGGTTGTCGATGCAAAAAATCGCTTTCGGAATTCCATCGTACACTCCCGTGGGTGTGCTTTGCCAAGTATTCCGTAGGAAAGAGAGCGCTGTGGGCGGTTATTGCGCGAGTTGAACTCTGATCTTCAGCGATAACATTTGACGCTTATAGGAGGCTACACCCGTCGGATTCCCCATGCAATAGAAGATTGTGCATAGGGAATTTTTCTGCAGGTCTGCCGGCGATAATTCACTGCGATACCATGGCTTTATAACCGAAACCATTCGGGATCACGAAAGAGAAGAGTGGCGTGAGAGACACCAAATCCAACCGACTCATGATGCCGTTGAGCATTGCTGTCCAGATACGGTGTCTGGGGACGATGGCGAGCAACGGGGTAACGAAGGTGTCGGGTGACGGATTTATCGGACGAGTGGTTCAGGCTGCCAAAATGTTATGGAACTGCCGATGGCGGAAATCGACAGCCTCACTCCTGCGAATTCCCGTTCCGGGAAACGTGCGCTGGCGCACGTTGGCCAACGCCACGTGTCCTCGAAACGCGTATTTCGGGAGCGTCACTCATGGCGGGGCGTCTCCCTTCTGAAGCACCCAAATCATCGCAGGGCTCCGGATGGCATCGAATGGAGAGCGATCGTAGTTTCCATAGAGTTTGAGAACACGGAATCCCGCATCACGCGCCATGGATTCGAAATGATCCTTTTCGACGAACGCGAACTCCATCGGTAACAGCTGCTTTGAGTGCAGGTGGCCGTCATTCCCGAAGAACTCGAAGAATTGCAGGCGTGTAACCACCGGGCGCCCTCCCTGCTCGAAGCCCGAAACAACAAGCGTGCCATCCTGCGTTGGGAACCGTCCAACGATTCGCAATTGCCAACAGACCGGGGGCGAAGTTCCTCCTGCAGACCGCAAACCAGGAGGGTCACTTGGATTCGAGCCTCAAATTGTTGGTGACGCTGAAAGCTCCGGAGACCTGTTTGGCAGCGATGCCCGCGAGGTCCTTGTCCGGCTGGTTCATCGCCACGCCTTCCAGGGTGATATTTCCGTTCTTCACAATGATGTGAATCGACGGAACGGCGCTCAGTGCGTAGCGATCCAATCCCTGCCGGGAGTAGATCGCCCGGAAGGCGGCCAGCCGGATGCGGTCATCATTGGGCGACAGAGGCAGGACTTCAATCTTGTTCACGACCTTGCCGGCCCCTTCGAGATCGCGTACGACATTCTCCGCGTCTTGTTTGAGAGTGGGCTTCACCACCTGTCCCATCAGGACCAGGCCATCGACCCCTTCGATTCTGAATGTAAGGTTATCGAAGACCGAGTAATACGGGAGCATGACGAGTTCGTGCCGGACCTCCTTGGCAAGCCGGCCATGGATTGTCTCAAGGTCCTGCTTGCCTTTAGTAACTTGGGCAAGACCTGCCACCGTGAAACATGACACCAACAGGAAAAAGCTCGCAGCCGAAGCGGCTCGATTTCTTCTCATACTCCGCTGTGCGCTCATCGTTTTCCTCCTTTGTGGATTGTTGCTGTCCCCCACCGCAGCCATGGCTCCGGCGC
>JAFNAG010000633.1 GCA_017860135.1 Acidobacteriota bacterium | reverse complement strand
GCCCTTACCCGGCACACGCCTGTGGGAACAGATGAAAGCGGAGGACCGCATCGCCCTCAATTCATTCCCGGATGACTGGAGGTACTTCACACTGACGTATCCGGTGGCCCGATACAGGCATTTGTCTCTGGACGCCGCCATCCAGGAAGTGATCTCCTGCAATCGGAATTTCTATTCTCTGCCGCGCGTTCTGCGGAGGCTATGCAGCAACGTGTGGCAGCGCCGTGCGCCGCTGATCAGCTTTGTAGGCAATGTCTCATACAGACGCAACAGTCGTTTGGACTGCAAGGCATACGCGGACTTTAAACGTCGACGGGGCGATAGGTACGATTGAGTATGTGGAATGCAATGAAAACCGAGTGCCGGGCACAGCATAGAAGCAATGAAATCTGCAAGTCACAGTTCCCGTGCGTGACTCGTCGCGGTAACGGTCAACTGCCCGGTACGCTCCCTGATTACCGCCTGGATCATTTGGGACTCGCTGTTCGCCGAACTACTGCTTTTTTGGCGGGCATCAGGGGCAGGCTGCAATACAAGACTGCAGCCTATTTCGACTAACGCGGCCGCTGGCCGCAACCAAGGAGGCAAGAGCCGACCTCGGCCTGAGAGTTCTTGCAGAAAAGCAGAGAAGCCACGGATAAAGACTCTATATGCTTGGGGTGTCCTGTCAACACTCCCGGACAGATCGTCGTCTTCCCGCTCGCGACATAACAGTTCGGAAGACGCTCGGTACAGTTTTACGGCCGGGAAGGGCGGAGGAGGAGATAAATCCCCCGTTCAGCGTGTGACCTGGTGCCATGCTACGACAAGCCAAGCTCCTTTTGCCCGCGTTCTTCTGATAGGCTGCAAGCAGTGGCAGAGTTGGCGGCGGTTACAGACACTGCTGCGCGAGCCTCGTGTCTACGTTGCGGGCCCGAGGTCCCGTTCGGGTAGATAATCCTGCGGGTCGGCAGACGATCTGTGGCTCAGGGCGGTTATCTCCGCGAACGCCGTTTCTGGACGGGAAGACGGACAGCGGTGCATAGGAAGGACAACTCGCGTTTCCGATCGAGGTCCGCGCCAGGGCGTCCGCTCGTCTGGCCTCCTGCATGGTCCTCAGGGTGGCACCTGAGATATCATGGTAACTTCCCGGCTTCTCGAAATCGAAGCTATAGGCTGCTCTGGCAGGATTCTACACCCGGGTTATCGCCGCGCCCTCCGTCACTCAAAAAGCACGATCCCATAATAATTCCCTTTGCAGTCGGTCGTCTTCAGTACCTCGATCGGATAGCCGTTGGCCCGGACCGTGGTATAGACGTCGATCCCGCACGCCTCCAGTGACGGCCGCGTCTTCTCAGTATGGCGGCAGGTCTCGGCGCACTCCTCGCACAGGTTACAGGGGCCAGCCCCCATCCCGAACGCCTTGAAGTAGCCGTCGAGAAACATCTCCCGTTCAAGCGTCACCGCGATCGAGCGGATATCGGTGTATTCGTTGCCACGGATCAGCAGGCCGCGTTTGTAATACCCCAGCATCCGGCGCGTCGTCTCCGGCGTCGGCGAATGTGGTGGGCAGGTCAGGCATCCACCGTACCCGTCGCATCCGAACTGGCATTTCATCCGCACCCATTCAGCGGCCACTATGCTCTTCGCCGGTATGACCTTCGCTCCACGCGCGCCCAGCTCTTTCGCACGTTTGATGTATTTCGAATAGCCACGCATCGATACTCCCGTCTTGCCTCATCCTGATTCTATCAACGGTTTGTTTGATTCCATCAGCTCTATATTGCCCGGCATCTCCTGAATAACCTCTGGACTTATTGAGTCGTCAGCGAGAAAGCCTTGCGCGATCCTGACCGCCGTTTCCATCAACCACAAGGTCTTCTCCCGCCTGCCACTTTCGTCTCTGCAACAGTCTAATGGATTGTGACAACGGGACCATTGACAGTTTCTTGGGCCTGCGGATAGGACGCACAAGCCGCGAATCCGATCGAGATCCCGGAGGTCGGCGGTCTTCACAACCGGTACGAGAGACGCGCGGCGTAGCTCGGCTGGTTCCGAGTCACGGTTCGCCTCTCAGAGCTTGGCTCGTGCCATGTCGTCCCGCCCACGTTGCACAACCAACTTCCTTCGCACGATGCTGCAGGTCCGCTCTGCCCGGAAAGGGCGTTCTGAAAGATCTGGTGCACCGCGCGCCGTTGTCCTTCGCATGGAGAGAGTCGGCCCAGCAGGGCTCGGCAAGCACAGCGATTCCCAAAAACCGGCCGGCCGGTGTTTTGGCGAAGCACATGTGTGCTAAACTAAACCTCTAGTCTCAGGAAGTCGGATGACCTCACCCCGAACCAGGGCGCGATTTGCGGCCTGCCTGACTTGAATTCATCCAAGACCTCACCGGCTTCGCAAAGGGATCAGGAACCGGCGGGTGCGCGGTACCCAGGCACCGGCCCCGCACAGAAACAAGGAGCAAGAATGAAGAACCTGTTTGTTGGCAACATGAGTTTTCAGACCACGGAAAGCGATTTGCGCGCACTGTTCGAGCCGTTTGGGCAGATCACGCGTGTCCACATTGCGATGGACCGCGAAACCGGCCAAGCCCGGGGCTTTGCCTTCGTGGAAATGGCCCGGGATGACGAGGCGGCCAAGGCTACCGCTGCGCTCGACGGAAAGGAAGTCGGCGGGCGCGCCCTGAAGGTGAACGAAGCGCGCCCGAAGACCGAGGGGCGAGGGCCGGGCGGTCCGCGGGGATTTGGCGGAAATCGGGGCGGAGGCGGCCGGAGCAGATTCTCGAACGAGGA
>JAFNAG010000006.1 GCA_017860135.1 Acidobacteriota bacterium | reverse complement strand
TGCAGAACCTCAGGGACCCTCTGCATTTTTGCTGCCCGCCAGCCGAAAGCGATTCGGAGATTCCGGCGTGATCTATCTACTCGACGAAGCAGGGAAGCATGTAGGACCTTTTGAGAATCGTGAAGGTGTCCGACGCTTTATTCAGATGATGGCCTTGTGCGGTGAAAACTGGGGGGACAACAAGATCATAGAGGAATGCGGGTGCGATGCACCCGGGCTGCAGAATCCGCCCGATAAGGATTCCTGTGCCAGCCGGTTGAAGGGTATCGGCAGACTGAAGTTGGCCGGGAGGAGATCTTGAATGTCGCTAAGGTGCTGAAAGAGACTCTGACCATAATCCTGGCGGGAGGGCAGGGGGAGCGGCTCTATCCTTTGACGAGGGATCGAGCAAAACCCGCCGTACCTTTCGCCGGGCACTATCGGATTATCGACTTTACCCTGTCGAACTGCATCAACTCAGGGCTCAAGCGCATTTATGTCCTGACTCAGTACAAGAGCCAATCGCTGAATGACCATCTCAGGCTGGGATGGAACATTTTCGCAGGCGCCTTTGATGAATTCTTATTTTCAGTCCCTCCTCAGCTCAGGACGGGGGATTCGTGGTATCTGGGGACAGCCGATGCTGTTTCCCAGAATCTCTACATTCTGCGGGAACGACATCCAAGCCGTGTTCTCATCCTCTCTGGCGACCACATATACAAGATGGACTACAGCGATATGATCGCCTCCCACATTCGCACGGGTGCGGCTGTCACGGTTGCCGCGGTGGAGTGCGCCCTGGACCTGGCGCGCCGGATGGGCGTCCTGGAAATTGACGAGCGGAACCGGATCCTGGCTTTCGAGGAAAAACCAGATCATCCAAAATCCATCGTTGGCCGGCCCGGCTTTGCCTTGGCCAGCATGGGGGTGTACCTGTTTGAAACTGATGTCTTAATAGAAGAGATTTCCGGAGACAGCCGCGGCGACAGCATTCATGATTTCGGCCGCGACATCCTGCCTCGCCTCGTCCGCAGCAAACCGGTTTTCGCCCACACTTTCCGCGATGAGAATCAGACTTACTGGCGCGACATCGGCACTTTGGATTCCTATTACGAGGCCAGCATGGATTTGCTGAGGGTCGATCCGCCATTCAACCTCTACGACACTGCGTTCCCGATCCACTCTTCCACGCGGCCGGGGCCTCCCGCAAAGATGGTCTTTGCCGGCGGTGAAACGGATCGCATCGGGATCGCCCTGGATTCGCTCCTCTGCAATGGCTGCATAATCAGCGGTGGCCGCGCGGAGCGTTCGATACTCTCTCCGGATGTGCGTATTAATTCCTACGCGCTGGTGGAGGATTCGATCCTTTTCGACCGTGTGGAAGTGGGGCGGCGTGCAAGAATCCGCCGGGCGATTATCGACAAGGAAGTAAAGATCCCTCCCGGTTTTTCGGTCGGCTACGACCTTGACGAGGATGCAAAGCGTTTTACTGTGAGCGATTCCGGGGTGGTGGTGGTCCCCAAGGGTGAGCACATCCATGAAAACCAATGCAAAGTCCGGATTTGAGACACCCGGACCGATCTGGCAGCAATCAGCATCAAAGGAACTGTCGAAGGGGATTAACCCGCAGTGGCGGCATCGCGGGTGTGCCCTCCTCGGCCGATCCTTTGGCCGACGGAGGTCGCATGAACATTCTCCTCTACGTTCCCGATAACCACGTCACCCGGAACTTCCTGCCGCAGCTCTGGCCTTTTCTCCTGCGCCAGCTTACGCCGGCGCCGCACCGCGTTACCATCATTGACGGCAACGCCACACCCATGGGCGATCAGGAACTGGCCCGATTCGTGAAGGCGAACGGCATGGACCTCGTGGGTATGGGTTTCATGACCCGCATGGCGCAGAGAGCTTACGCGACGGCGGCAACCATCCGGAAGGAATGCGGCGTGCCCGTCGTGTTCGGCGGGCCGCATGTCACGGAAGTCCCCGGCGAATCGCTGGGCTGGAACGGCCGGAAGCGCTGTGCCGACTCGGTGGTGCTGGGCGAAGCGGACGACATCTGGCCTGAGGTGATACAGGACGCCGGGTGCCGCAGGCTGAAAGAAACCTACGGCTCCAGAGATCGGGTCAATGGAAACTCGAAGCCTTCCCTCGAAAACTACCAGGCGGTCGATTGGGAAAACATCGACTTGAGCCTGTTCGACCTCATGCGTTTCCTGCCGGAAAGCATTCGCAGCCTTCTGCGGAAGATGAAGATCCCTTACGAGAGAGCCTATATGATTCCGGTCGAATCGGGCCGGGGATGCCCCTACGGATGCGAATTCTGCACTGTCACCGGGTTTTTCGGCAGCCACCTCCGCTTTCGCTCCAATGATAGCGTCATTGCGGAGCTTCTCGCGCTCAAGCGCATCGCCGCGCGCGACCGGGCCCTGGTCAACGTCTTTTTTATCGACGATAACTTCGCCATCCGGCGCGAACGCACCAAGGCACTGCTCCGGGAAATGATCCGGCGCGATGCATGCCTCCCCTGGGTGGCGCAGATAACCAGCAATCTGCTGAAAGATGAAGAGCTCGTGGATCTGATTTCCGCCAGCGGCGGCCGCTACATCTTCCTGGGACTCGAGTCCATCAGCCCGGAGAGCCTGAAGACTGCGCGCAAGCCCTTCAACCGGCCGGAGGAATATTCAGGGATATTGCAGGGCCTGGCAAAACGCAACGTATATGCGATCACTTCGTTCATCATCGGAATGGAGGATGACCGTCCGGGTGTGGCAGCCGCCATCAGCAACGAAATCGAAAAGTGGCCGCCCGTCCTGCCGGTTTTCGGGTTGCTTACTCCCTATCCGGGTACTCCGTTGTACGACCGGCTGCAAAACCAGGGAAGGCTCGTGCGCCCCGAGCATTGGCTGGATTTCAAACCATTCCGGTTGACATTCCGCCCCAATCACCTTTCCGCCACCGAGGTGGAAGATGAGGTCAACGAATCCTGGCGCCGATGTTACAGTCCACACTCTTTCGCTCGCACGCAGCAGTGGCTGGTGGACCACCGGAAGCCGATCGACCACCAGGTTGCCTTCATGGTTGCGCGCTTGCTGTTTCGAGGAGTCTTCTTTCCCCAGTCGACCCGATGGTCGTGGATCCGCCTGTTGGCATCCAATGCCCCCACGATCGCACGGTTAGTGATGCGCAGGCTGCTCAACGGTTCTGCCGACGAGGATTCGACGCGGATCGGTGCGCTCCCTGCCAAAAACGCGGCACTGGATACCGGTCCCTCCAAATGAGACATCGCGGGAAAAGCGCCCGGACGTTTCGTCCGCACTACTGGCGTTGCCTTGCGGCCATCCTGCGCATCTTGCCTATCGGGTGGGAATTCCTGTAGGAAGCGATTTCGGACTCGGTTACCGGTGCGAGGCTGCAGATGGGTGATCCTGTGTCTTCGTTCGCGACATCCGCCAGCATTTTTTGATAGCAGAGATCTGGGGCTTCCTGAAACATCAGCTGGTGTTTCAGGAAGATGCCGTCGTCGATGGTCAGGGCGACCATGCGGATACTCTTGTCATGGGCCTCGATCTGGAAGCGGTACTCGCGGTGTCCGGTTTGAGGGAGCATTCCAAGGTACCGGAGTTGTAAGACTAGATCTCTTGCCATGCGGTGTCACCTCCGTAAAAAAACCGACCTGCAACCAAATCGAACCTCTTGTGTGCGATCGAAATGAAATCTCTGATCTGAGAGGCGCGATCCGCAAGATCATCCCTATTATACACCACTCCGGTCCCCTCTGCCCGGTTCGTTTTCAGGCGGGCGGTTCATTCGCATGCACTGGCAGACGGACGGAGGCCGTCTTGATCGCCGGCCGGCGCTGTTGCGAAGGAGACCGGGCGCAAATGTTCGCCAGTCAACAGGTGCAGCGATCAGTAGCCGTTCAACAGTCAGCCGCCCAGGTGGAGGGCGGGTTCCGCGCCCGCCCTTGAGGATAAATTTGTTGCGCCGCTCCGGGACTGCTACACTTGCGAGGAAAGGAAAACCCGCTATGGCAACTAAGAGACCATCTTTCATCAAGCGGCAGAAAGAACTGAAGCGTACTGCACGAGCCTTGGAGAAACGCCAGGCGCGACGGGAGCGCAAGGAGGCGAGAGCCATGGGGAGTGCCGTGCCCGAGGCACCCGATCAACCCGGAGAGGAAGCCGGCAGCGGAAACTGACAATCCCTGAAAACCGGGGCCGCCCGCCTCAACAGTCGGAGTTACTGTCCCACCTGGCTTGAAGCCCATTGTGCTCATCCTTAACTCTGCAGGTTTTTATCCGGTCGCAGAAACGCTGCAGAGGCTTGCGTAAATGATAAGAATAAATACCTTATCTTGATTCTCTTAGTTCGCTCACATTCCACAGACTTCCCAAAATCTCTTTTCCTCAATTTTTCTCTTGCAATATATAGATCTAGTGCTATAGTGTTTTATATCAGATGATGATGAGGTCGGATATGCAGGCTCACAGCACCCTGATTGAGACCGTGAAAGCTCCCGATGCGCCGTGGCCGTCGGCCGGGGAAATGGACCTTGCGCGTGAGGTGCAAATGCGGCTGCTGCGGCGCAGCGTCCCAGCTCTGGACACTCTCGAATATGGGGGATGCTATCTTCCTGCCCACAGCATCGGCGGGGATTATTACGATTTCATTCATCTGGGTCTCGGCAGAGTGGGGATCGCGCTGGGTGACATCTCGGGAAAGGGCGTGCCGGCGGCGATCATGATGGCAAGCCTGCAGGCGATCCTGCGGAGCCACTCTGCGAGCCTTTCTCATGATATTGCGCGGCTGTTGCGTTCGGTAAATCGCCTCTTCTGCGAGTGCACCGCGGAGACGAACTTTGCCACCCTTTTCCTGGGAGAATACGATGATCGGACCCGGGTTCTGCGATACGCCAACTGCGGGCACAATCCTCCGCTCGTCATTCGCCACAACCTCGAAGTCGGCAGGCTCGAGTCGACGGGGACAGTCCTGGGGATATTCCGGGACTGGAACTGTTCCCTCAGCGAGGTCGCGCTGGCCGGGGGAGACACTCTGCTGATGTTCACCGACGGAGTGACCGAAGCCGAAAACAGTCTGGGGGAGGAATTCGGCGAAGAGCGCCTGCTCGATTTGGTGAACCGGTGCCGGCGCCTGACTGTCTCGCAACTGGTTCGCGACGCTGCGGCGGCACTGCGCCAATTCAGCGGGCAGCGCCTGATAGACGACGCCACATTGCTGGTGGCGCGCTGCACGGAGTCAAGCTAGGGGAGCACGGCATGGAGCTGCACATCAATCCCGGCGACGAGTTGCCCATCTACCGTCAGATCATGCGCCAGATCATCGATGCGGTCGCCGGAGGGCGGCTGCAGGCAGGCGCTCAACTCCCTTCCCACCGGGAACTGGCGGAGCAACTGGTGATCGCGCCTCTGACTGTGAAAAAGGCTTACGACGAACTGGAGCGGCAGGGGTTGATCGTGACGCAGAGAGGGAAGGGGACGTTCATCAGCGAAAGGCTCCCGGATGTCGATCCGGCCAAGCGCCGGGAGCGCTTGCGCGACGCGGCGCAGCGGCTGCTGTCGCAGGCGGCTTTGAGCGGCGTTCCCCTGGCTGACGTCTTCGGCCTGCTGGAGGAAATGCAGAAAGGAATGGAGAGATGAAGGTGATCGATTTCAGCGATGTGCACTACTCCTACAAGCAAGGTTCCGATGTGCTCCGGGGCATCTCGTTTTCGCTCGAAGCCGGCGAAGTTGTCGGACTGCTCGGGAAAAACGGCGCCGGCAAGACAACGCTGATGCGCCTGGCCATGGGCATGATGGTAACCAGCCAGGGGAGCGTGCAGCTCTTCGGCCTGGATCCGCGAAGAGACGCGCTCGACGTGAAACGCCGCGTGGGCTACGTATCCGAAGACCAGGTTTTGCCGGAATTCCTGTCGGTCGGCGAAATCATCCGGCTCCATCGCGGGCTCTTCCCAACCTGGGACGAAGGGCTGGAGCGACGCTTGCGGGAACGCTTCGCTCTGTCTCCCAAGGCCAAGATCAAGACTCTCAGCAAGGGGCAGGCCAGACAGGTGGCACTGCTCTGCGCCGTAGCGCATCGCCCTGAGGTCCTGCTGCTGGACGAACCCGCCGGGGGGCTCGATCCATCCGCGCGCCGCGAATTCCTGGAAACATCGATCCGCCTGCTGAACGAAGCCGGAACCACGATCCTCTTTTCCTCGCATTACATGAGCGATGTCGAGCGCATGGCGGGCCGGATTGCCATGATCCACGAAGGCAGGCTGCTGATCGACAACTCCTTAGACGACCTGCGCGAGAAATACTCTCTGGCTCTCGTTCCTCGAGGCTCCGGGGACCGGCAGAATCAGTTGCTCGGATTGAAGGAATGTCTGTCCGTCCGGGATCAGGCGGACGCGATCCACGCGATCTTCCGGTGCGAACCGGAGCGCTGCCGCTCGATACTCGAGAAGGGGCTCGACATCCATAACTCGTTCTGCACGCCGATCGCGCTGGAGGACATGTTCATCGAACTTGTCGGGGGGAGGTCGTGATGCTTGCGCTGCTGCGGAGAGATCCGGTCCTTGGCACAATAGCCCTGGTGAAGGGCGGGATCCTTGCTCTTAATGCGGGCGTGATGGCAGGACTTGTCACCACGCTGGCGGCGGGATCCGAATACCGGTTCCCCGGAACCATGGCAAGCAGTCTGTTTCTGGCGGGACTGATCTGGTTCTCCATCTCGCCTTTTCTTCTCTTCGGAAAGGCCCGCGAGCGCTGCAACGCCTTGGACCTGGCTCTGCCGATTCCGGCTCGCAAGCTCTGGCTGGCTCACGTCTCAACCCTCATCCTGCTCGGCTTGGCGTACGCGACGCTCATCGTCGGTACTCTGTGGATTATGTTCTGGATGTTCAGCCGCGCTCCGGCAGATTTTGCCGTGGTCAAGCAGTCGCTGGCGGGAATATACCTCCCCGTTGCGTCCGGGCTGGTCCTCATCGTGGTCCTTCTGCAGCGCGCAAAGGCATCGCAGTGCCAGGTACCTCGCGGCCATGCATACGCGATATATTCAATGCTGTTTCTGTGCACGGGATTCGCTTTAATCGTCCTCCTTTCGTCATTGCCCGGTCCTGCGGCGCTCGTGCCCATCGGCGTGGCCGTGTTCCTCGGTTATAGAACGTACCGGTCCCTCCCCCCGGCCTTCACCTGGATACCCGCAGATACGCACGCCGGAATCGAGCTGCCCCAGGTCACTCGGGACGCGGCGATCATGCGCGCAGTGGAGGCTGAGGAATGGGAGATGTACGGCAAGCGGGGGCCCATGCACGGCATCCAGTTCGGGTGGTTTCTGATCCGGCTGCTCTGCTTCCACCCCTCCCGCAATCGGTTCGCGGCCCTGTTTTTTTTCCCACTCTTTTTCCTGTGGGGGCTTTTCATGTCCGGTTTCTTCGCCGCATGGCGAGACCTGGAACTGCCCCAGTTCTCCTACATTATCCTGTCCGGCTACCTGCTGATGTCCTTCCTTCCGGCTCAGATGCTGCAAATCCCCGGTGTGGATTTCCTCCCCGTCTCGAAAAAGCTCATCGCCGCATTGCTGTTGATTCCCGCATTCCTGTTCCTCGCCCTCGGGCTGGGAGCAGGAGCAATCGGCGCCGCAATCCTCGATCGATCGCACCTTCAGATTCAGTTGCAGACATCCCCCTCCTCGTTCATCCCCCCATACAGCACCAAGGCGCCCATGGTCCGGATTCCGGCGGAATACTGCCAGATATCCTGGAACGGCGATCCGCCGGATGTCGCAGCTCCGTGGGGGGAATCTCACCCCGCCTGGAAATATCCGCTCTATGCGGGGAGCCGGATTACCGTGTATTCCCCCTTCAGCGCGCCGGAGGGAAGTTCACCCCGATTCGTTGCCTTCCAGATCGGCCGCGCAATTGAGGCAATCTACGGAGCCTCCATTCCCTATCAGGTAATCCTGGACCGGCATCTCGAAATGTCCTCGGATCAGACCGTCGCGCTTAAAGACACGGACCGCCTCATTGCAGAACATCCTGAGTGGAGGCCGCGGGGGCAAGTCACTCTCGCACCGTTTCTGCTTGCCGCGGTCGGTTTCGTCTACGCGATCCTGGTTTCCATATACTTGCGGGCCTGGCGGGCAGCGGTCTCGGACACCCGCAGAAAGGCCATCTTTCTCGCGTTGGCACTCGCCGCCATTGCACTCACTGCAGGCCAGGTAGGCGTGATGATCGCCCAGTGGATCCGGCTGGACGTCGGCGCTGCCTTCATCAAGATCCTGATGCTGAGAATAGTTCGGACAATCCCGGGCGGCACTCTGACCGTCTGGGTTCTCAGCGCACTCGTGTTGTGGGGAGCGTATGAGTTTTGCCGGAGACAGTTCCAGCGCGTTGAGGTGCTTCCGGGACAGACAGCAAGGGCTTGCCTGTAGGGTCCCGCGGGCAGGAAAGGAAACAGAGAGAGATGAGAGGAAAGGGGCAAAGATGGATCCGATTCCTGTGTGTGATCCTTCTGCTGGGTTCACTCCCGCACGCGAACCTGCTGCGGGCTCAGGAGGCGGCATCGCAGACACCCCGGGAGCATCAACTCGACCTCGATTCATTCGAATATGTCTGGAAGACGGTTCATGAGAAGCATTTCGATCCCACCTGGGGAGGTGTGGACTGGAAGGCCGTCCACGCGGAATTCCGTCCGAAGATGGAAGCGGTGAAAACAAGGCGCGAAGCCAGGGCGGTCGTGCGAACCATGCTCTCCCGTCTGAAGCTCACTCACTTCAGCCTCATTCCCTCCGAGCTGTATGGAGACTTGAGCCGGCCCGAATCAGGTGCAGGCGAGCCGGGAGTGACCGGAATCCATTTGCGGGTGATCGACGGGCGTGCATTGGTGGTTTCGGTCGATCCCGGTTCGCCGGCGGCGCGAGCTGGCGTGAGGCCTGGATGGGAGATTCTTCAGATCGGCGGCAAGGAGATTGCCTCGCAGCTTGCCGCCATCGCCAGAGAATTCGAGGGCAAGTCCCTCAAGGACCTTGTGCTGACCGATGCGGTGGCAGGCCGCCTCGAGGGCAAGCAGGGCGACTGCCTCGCCGTCTCCTTTCTGGACGGTGCCGACCGTAACATTTCCCATTCGCTGACCCTGGTGGAGCCGAGGGGGGCAAAGTTTCAGCTCGGAAACCTGCCGCCGGTGCGCGTCTGGTTTTCTGAAAAGACCGTCGGGCCCGGGATCGGCTATTTCGCCTTCGACGTTTTCCTCGCGCCCGGGATCCTGATGACGGCGTTCAACAATGCCATGAGGTCTTTCATGAACGCACCGGGTCTCATCCTGGATCTGCGCGGCAACGGAGGCGGGCAAGGCGAGATCGGGTGCGGCATGGCCGGCTGGCTGGTTCTGGAGAAGGGCCGGGACCTGGGCACCATCCGCACCCGCGACAATGCATTGAAGTTGATCGTGCGACCGCGGCCCCAGGTCTATCCGGGGCCGGTAGCGGTGCTGGTGGACGGGCTGTCCCTCTGCGCCACGGAGATCTTTGCCGGCGGGTTGCGCGATCTCGGCCGGGCGCGCGTCTTCGGAACCCGCACCGGCGGAGCGGCATTGGGAGGCAATATCGAGCGGCTTCCGAACGGGGACGGATTCATGTATGCGTTCGCAAATCATGTCACTGCAGGGGGCCGGGTGCTGGAGGGCAACGGCCTGGTTCCCGATGTCATCGTGCAACACACGCGTGAGGCACTGCTCCAGGGGCGCGATCTGATCCTGGAAGCGGCAATCGACTGGATACGAGATTTTAAGTAAACCGCAATAACGAATCAGGGGGATAACTACATGAGCCTCAAAACAGGAAGAACAGCAGGATTTGTCCTTACAATCGCGGCCCTGTTCACTGAGCTGGCGCTGGTGTCGGTGGGCAGAAGCCTCGCGCTGCCGGTGCAGAATACCCCGCCGCGGGCGGAACAGATTCTCGATCAGTACGTCGAGGCGATCGGAGGTCTCGCGGCGCTGGAAAAAATCAACAACCGCGTCATCAAGGGGACGATGGAAATCGCCGGGGCGGGGGTCAAGATCTCCATCACCGCCTTTCAGGCCAGACCCAACAAGGCCTGCACTGTGATCGATTCCCCCGCGACCGGCAGGATTGAAACCGGTACGAACGGGGAAGTTGCCTGGCAGGTATCCGCTCTGGCGGGCGCCCAGTTGATGGAAGGCAAAGAGAAGGCGAGCTTCCTGCACATGAACATCTTCGACAGGGCCGTCTATTGGCGCAGGTCGTTTCAGAAGGTCGAGGCCGCGGGAGAGGAGGAGGTGTCGGGCAGGCCCTGCTACAAGGTGGTGGTGACACCCAAGGATCTTCCGCCGCAGACGGTGTTTTTCGACAAGGAAACACACCTGGTCGTACGGATCGCGATGACGATTGAAAACCAGGCAGGCACTATTCCGTCGGACAGCTATCTCAGCGACTACAAGCGTGTGGATGGCGTCCTCTTGCCGCACAAAACGGTAACCAGGCTGATGGGCCAGGAGCGGATTACGATCATGGAGAGCATCGAGCAAAACGCCCAACTGCCGCCCGAGCGGTTCGATCCCCCCACCGAAATCCGGGCTTTAATAAAGAAGTAGGGCCAGCCGGCAGGCAGGCATGTAGTTCAGGTACGGATTCAAATGGGCCCTCAAAAGGACTCGGCAGAAAAGCCTGCGGCCGACTGGGAAAGCGGACGTCCCGCTCGCCAAGTCATTCTCAACTATGCGCCTCCCGGAACAAGCTGCCGAGCCTTGGGACTCCATATCCGCTGGGTGCGACCGGTTGCTGCGATGCGGCCGCTGCCGGGAGTGGCGGTCACCTTTCCGTTTTCGAATACCACTTCCCCGCGCCGGATTGTGATTCGCGGCAATCCCGTAATCTCCCATCCATCGTGGAGTGAAAATCCGGCGCGAGAGAGGTTGTCCGTGCGCTCCAGTTTCCGTTTCCCCCTCGGATCCCATAGCGCCAAGTCAGCGTCCGACCCGACGGCGATTGTGCCCTTTTGTGGATACAGGCCGAAAAGCATGGCTGCGTTCGTGGAAGTCAAAGCGACAAATCGGCCGAGCGGTATATTCCTCTTGACGACTCCCTCGGAGTAGAACACCGGCATCATGGTCTGCAGGTCGGCGACTCCGGGACGCAGCCTGCTTATGTTGAGCGCAGGATCCATTTTCTGCTCGCGGGTCCACGGGGCATGGTCGGTACCGAGCGTGTCGATGGAACCATCGGTGATTCCTTGCCAGAGCGCACCTATATCCGTGGAATCGCGAAGCGGCGGTTGCCCGACATAAAGAGGGCCTTCCGGCTCGAGATAGCGTTCTTTCGTGAAGTAGAGGTAAATCGGGCGCGTTTCCACAAACAAGGGAAGCCCTCGCCCCTTTGCCTTCCGGCACACATCAAGTGCGGCCTGCGACGAGAGGTGGACGATGTATACCGGCGCGCCCGATCTTTCGCAAATCTCTGCAGCACGCTCGACTGCCTTGACCTCGGACCGGACCGGCCGACTCTCGGCATAGTAGCGCAGCGAGGTTCGGCCGTCGGCGGCAAGCGCCTTGGCTGCCTCGGCAAGCCCATCGGCATCTTCACAGTGGAGCATTGTCAGAAGGCCGGCGCGTCCGGCTTCGCGGATGAGATCCGTCCACGCCGCCTCGTTCTCCACAAAAGCCCGGCCGGTCATAAAGATCTTGATGTCGCCGTGCCCCTCCTGCCGCAATCCGGGAAGTTGCGACGTTATTTCGGTCCCAGGCGCTGAGAGGATAGGGTGGAGGAATATGTCGGCCAGGGCTTGCTCCCGGACCAGCCTGGCCTGTCGGGAGATGGCATCGCGGATGCTTTCTCCGCGCTGCATGCTCGCCATGCATCCGATTGTGGTGATTCCTCCCGCAAGCGCCGCCTGGGAACCGCTGAAATAATCGTCCACCCAGGATGGCAGCAGGTGCGCGTGCGGATCGATTCCTCCCGGCAGCACCTGCAGGCCGGCGGCGTCGATCACGCGTTCGCCGGCCCGCGGCCTGAGGTTTTGGGCGATTTCGAGGACCTTGCCGCCGCCCACCCTGATATCCGCGTCCCACTGCTTTTCGGCAGTAACCAGGCGGCCGTCACTGATCAGAAGCCCGGTGCTTTCGGCGATTTTAGATGCGCGCAAGTCCGACTTCTCAGGAAAGCGTGTGGCGGTTTCGATCGAAATCGCCAGAAATGCCGAGTGTAGCAGCTTGCGCCTGCTGATTCCTGTTTCTGACTGCGATAACGGACAAGTCTTGATCACACCGGCTCCTTCCTGGATGGCTCCTGCCACCCGGTAGAGGAACCACGCCAGCCTCAACACACGATTTCATGAAGGCGACTGCATTTTCAAGGAGGCAGAAGCACGCAGCCTCCGGCCGCAGCCAGGATTTCCGCGCATCCGGTGCGCAAACGCCCCGGTGGCTTGCCGGCATTCTCCCACATCCTGAAAAATACCCTACGGCACTTACAGATCCCGGTACTTGGCCAGAACCGGAATCGGCACAAAAAGGACAACTTTCTGCGGGGGACAGCTCCGATTCCAGCGGTCAAAAATAACCTGGCCCTAGTCGTGGCCGGAGCCGAAGCCCGAGGCGCCGCGCTTGAAGAACGACGCTTCCATCGCATAGCTGGCGGTGAGTCGCTCCAATTCGGCCATTCTCTCCGCCGACATGGGTTGAAAGTCGCGCGCGATCTGCACGTTCTCCTCCACCTGCTTTACGCTGTCGCAGCCTACGATCACGGTGCTTACCTGCTTGGAAAGAACGTAGCTCATGGCATCCTTCATCGAGGTGATCCCGCCAGGGCGGAAGAGGCGGCCGCGCGCCGGGACCTTCATGGCGATGATCGCCATCTTTTTCTGGTTGGCCAGTGGCAGCAGCCTGGCCTGGAACGGCAGGAGGTGGGGATCGGAGGGATTGAGGGCCATGAGGATTGTGTCGAATGCAAACCGGTTGATGCCCTCGATCAGGACGTCGGGATCAAAATGACCGGTGATGCCCAGGAAGCGCACCGTCTTCTCGTCGCGAGCTTTCGTCATGGCTTCGATGGCGCCGTCTTTCGAGAAGATCTGGTCCAGCTCCTTAATCTGGGTAATATTGTGAAGTTGCCACAGATCGATGCGGTCCGTCTGCAGCAGCCGCAGGCTCTCTTCGAGGAGTTTCAGGGAACCATCGCGCGAGCGATCCCGGGTTTTGGTCGCGAGGAACACCTCCTTGCGCCGCGTCTTCATCACCTCGCCGATGTAAGTCTGGCTGATGCCGCTGCCGTAGCGCGCGGTATCGATGTAGTTCACGCCGAGGTCGATGGCGCGGTTGATGATCGCAATGGATTCATCGCGGGTGCCCTGCTTTTCCAGAGTGGCCTGCCCGCCGAGGCTGAAAAGGCGCACGTTGTGGCCGGTGCGGCCCAGGGGCCTTTCCGGCATTGGCGGCTCGGCACGGATCGCGGTATGGCTCCCCAGGAGCAGCCCGGCAGTTCCCGTGGCGCCGATCTGAACAAAATCCCTCCGACTGATTCCGGTCATACAGATTCTCCTTTCCCGAAGAAGGGCGCGTTGCGCTCCCTGCTCGATCAGTGATGTTACCTCGAATCGATCAAAAGGAACATATCAAGGGGCCTGACGACGACAATCTGCGGTTAGATTGCAGCCTCCCAAAATCCCGTGCCCCCCTATGCGCGCCAGGGCCGCATCCTTTCGGCCCTCCCGGCAAACAGCTCCCTCACGGCCCTCGCATCTTCAGCGAGCTGAAAATCAAACATGCCGGACGAGACAAAATCCGCTCCGTCGGCGAATGCGCACCTGAAACCGTCGCGCGCCGATATGCGGCTCGGCCCGATAACCCTGAATGCGATCCAGGGTTTCTCCACGGTCGCGAAAAACTCCACCGTCTCACCCGGAACTTCGCCCGACATCGAGTTGATGGCATTGTTGAACGTCTTGAAGTAGAAATCCACGGGAAGGCCAGCCTTTTCCGCCGCGATCATTGTCTCGATATTGTGGCCGCCAAGGCCAATCGGGATCCTGCAGCTTTTCGCCCTCTCGACTGCTTTGGCAAGAATGTCCATCTGGCTCGACGCATACCTGTCCCCTTCTATCCCCCTGATGCAGGCGGCGTGGATGCCGAGCTTCATTGCGGCATCGAGATCGCGCACCTGGTCCTTTTCGTTGATCGCGAGTTGGGCAATCCACTGCAGCTTTCCTCCACGCTCCTTCCCATAGCGCCCTGCGACCTTGACCATCTGGTCAGAAATATGCAGGAAGGCCGTGTTTATGCCTTCTTTCTCATACAACGCAAATGTCTCGAGGGTTTTTTCATCTGCATCATGCGGTTGCAACAGCGACGGCTCGGAACGCGCGTCCCGGTCATGTGCCTGAAAGCAAAGGAGATTGTGCCCGCCTATCAGCCGGCTCACCTTCAAGTTGCCCAGTTTGCCCAAAGGCATAGGACTCGCCGTGATCTCCGGCGGCGCCGATCGCAGCCCCCTCTGTCGGAAGGCGGGCGGCGTGTAGCATTCAAGGTTGAACCCCACCGCAGTCATGGCAAGAGCGGATGTCTTCCTCAGGAAGTCCCTGCGCTGGAGTTTGTTTCCGGACATAGAGCGACTCCGTTTTCGCCTGTATTTCTTCCCGAGTTTCAGCAACCTTTTGTGTATTTACCATGCACCGCGGCATCCTGCAAGTCGAGTCGAGATCGGCCGCCCAAAACGGCATCGGCGGCCGGACTCCTGAAACGATGCTTTTTCAGTTGCTGGACAGCATGAAGTCCGGTTAAAGTGATATGGCAGTTTTTGGCGAACCACCTCTGGAAGGGATGGAAACCTGAAAACGCAATTCTCGCTGGCACACCTCACAGTCCTTGGTTGCGCCCCTCCTGAAATGACATACATCGCGGGGCGCGCCGGCTATGACTTTGTCAGTTATCGCCCCATTTTCATGGGACTGCCTGGCGAGCCGAACTATAACCTGGCTGAAAACAAGGAAATGCTGCGGCAGACCAAGACTGCGCTCGCGGCCACCGGTCTCAAGCTTCTGGACATAGAACTGGCGCGCATCTACGACGGTCTCGATCCGAAAAGGTATCTCCCCGCCATGGAAATCGCGGCGGAATTGGGAGGGAGGCATGTCATTTCCAGCATCTGGACTCCCGAGCGTAACTTTGCGGTCGATTGCTATGCAGGCTTATGCGATATCGCCAAACCGCTCGGGCTGACGGTGGACCTGGAATTCGTCACCTTTGCCGATGGCAATGACCTCACTGCGGCGCTTGTGGTGTTGCGCGCCGCCAGGCGCGAGAATTGCGGAATCCTGGTCGACACACTTCACTTTTCGCGTTCACGCGTCGCGCTGGAGGATCTCGACGCGGTGCCGCGTGCATGGTTTCACTTTGTCCATCTCTGCGACGGACCGGCGGCGATCCCGGCCGCGAAGGAAGATTTGATCTACACCGCGCGCGAGGCGCGACTGTATGCGGGCGAGGGTGGCATCGACATCGCTGCGATCCTGAACCGGATCCCCGAAACCCCCTGCTCCATCGAACTGCCCAATCTCGCGCGTGTGAAGGAAATCGGCTACGCGGAACACGCGTGGCGCTGCCTGCAGACTGCCAAGGACTACCTTGACGCTCACCCGCGCGGAAGGACGTGAAGCCGCGCTGTGAGATCTGCCATGCAGGTCATGGGCGGGAACATTCAGTCGAACTTCTCTTTGAATATGTGCCAGTTGGCATCCCGGCACAGCGTGCAGTCGGCGCCCCGGAACATTTTTGCGGCATTCTCATCGCTCCAGAGCAGACTATGGACACCCATCATTATTCATGTTGTGTTCGCGTTCGGTTCCCCCCCGCAAGTCGCTCAGTTTTTTGCAGCTTCTTCTCGGCGCCTTCGCCAGGTTCGCCGTTAGTAATGTCAAGACCTGTTCCGGGAGGAGGACCATGGGTTTGCCGCGCAGCAATAACGTCCGGGAAGGTGAGGAAGGGGTGTATCATTGCTTCAGCCGGTGCGTCCGGCGGGCGTTCCTGTATGGATTCGACCCGCTCACATTCCAGGACTTTTCCCACCGTAAGACATGGCTGGTCGAGAGGTTGCGGTATCTTGCAGCCATATTTGCCATTGTGCCCGGAACCTCAGAAGTCAAACTCCCCCTCGATGCGGTACAGCCGGCCGACCGAGTTGTAGAAGACGCCGAAATTTCCGGAGCCGGCGTACTGCTGCACATCGCGCGGGTTGTAGTGGTTGAGGACATTGTACACTTTCAAACCGGCCCGGAACTGGAAGTGCCAGCTGCGAAACTTGAAGTCGAATGGATATTGCAGCTTCACGTCCAGACCCACGAAGGCCGGGAAACGACCCGCTTCGTTCCGCCGGCCGACAAAGTCCCAGTCCTGATCGAGCTTGGAATACGGGAAACCCGTATGAATATCGAGGACGGGGACAAACTCCAGTTTGCGCGGCAGCCCGAGAACACCCCAGAATAGCACTCTGTCCGGCGCATCGTGCGCCAGCCTGCCGCGCTGGTTAGGACGTATGAGCGGCTGCGGAAAATCACCGAAGAACTGAGCGTAGTCATTCAATTCACCATAGGCGCGCGAGCGCACGTAGCTGCCGAATATTGTGGTGCGCTCCGTGGCCTGCCAGCGCAGCATCCAGAGGAATTCCCGGTAAGACTGCCTCCCGGAATTGAAAAGCCGCAGTTCGGCGCTGCCGTCGTCCGCTTCGTAAGGATCCACATAGATCTCCCGGAACACCTCCCGCTGCTCGTAGCCGAACCGGAAGAACAGGCCCTCACGAATCTGCCGGTCAAACTGCACGCTCCAGCCCAAGCTGTAAGGGACGGTCAGGCTGCCGCCGGGTGTGGCCAGGATATGTGTGAAGCTCCTCGGACCATCGACAACGGCGGTTCCGTCCGCTGCAAAACGAGTAATCGTTTGGCGCGGAATGCCCGGAAAGACAGCGACGTTGAGCGGGATCTTGTCGAAAAACACACCGAAGCCGCCCCTGATGGCGGTGCGATCGTCCTTCCCTGGCGCGAAAACAAAGCCGATGCGGGGAGCGGGAGTCACGCTTTCTTCGGAAAGGCTGTCCCTTTCCAGGCGCACACCCGCATCGAACGCAAATCTCGGGTGGATCTGCCAATTATCCTGGAGAAAAAAGGCCCAGTCGTCCTTGGCGGCGCTCGGGTAAGCGGGGGCTTCGTATGCGATTTCGCGGCTGCGGGTGCCGTCTCCGCGCAGCACGGTCACCGGCATGTTCGCCACCGACCCGCGAAAGTCTGCGCGCGTAAAGGAATATCCCGCTGTGAGCAGGTGCCTTCCACCCCATTCCAGCGGTCGCACATGGAAGCTCTGGGACCATTGATAGAGCCGCGTACGGCGGTCCTGCCGATCGAAGAACGCGCCCGAATTCTGATCGGGATGCAGCACCATTCGCTCCCCCTGCCCGTTGGCGGGAAAGACGCGCGCATCCAGTCTCTTGACGGAAAACACCGACTGGACGAAGCCGCCGCCCTTTAGGATCCAGCGGTGGGCGCCAGAGATGAAGAAGCCCCGCTGGCGATAATTGGCCGTGACCGGCTGCGGATTGAAGGTGTCGATCGTCGCGAAGTCGGTCTCCTGAGGACCGGCCGTCGCCACAGCCGTGAATCGCTGGGCGGGCGCAATATCCCAATCGATCTGCGTGTGGCTGTTGAAGCTTTCCTCGACGTACAGGTTATCCGGATTGGGGAGCGAGGGCACACGGGTGGTGTTGTAGTTATACGATGTGGACTGGAACAGGTACAGCCTGTTGCGGCGGATGGGTCCAGCCACTACCAGGTGCGGTGAAAGACTCTCCACGCCGTGCGTCCTGCCGTCGATCCACCGGAATCGGGGAATGGGATCTTCGAACAGCCACTTCCACTGATCGGTTCCGCCGCGGGTCGTCACCTCAACGACGCCGCTGGCGAATCCTCCGTATTCCGCGGAGAAGGGATTGGAAAGCACGCGAACGGACTGCACAGCCACGACAGGCAATCGCAAGGCCGGCTGCCCGGTATACGGGTCGACGATGCTCGCCGTGTTGACGAGGGCGCTGGTCTGGTTCGTGCGGCCGCCCTTGATCCGCAGAAGCCCGTCAGGGCCCCGCACCACCCCCGGGAGCAGCGGCAGGATCTCCTGGAAATCCACGCTGAGCCGGACTGCCGACCTGAGAATGTCCGCCTTGAGCTCCGGAGCCCCTCCCAGACTGGAACTCACATCCACGCCTTTGGTTTCGGCGGAAACCTCGATCCTGTGGCTCGGCGCCTCGGGATCCAGTTCGAAATCCAGTTTGACATTCTCATTCTCCTCAAGCGCTTTCCTCTTTGCTACCGGCTTGAATCCCGTCAACGTGACTCCGAGTTCATACTCACCGGGCGCCACGTCGATGAATGAATACTCCCCTAAATTATCCGAGACCGTGGAGATTTCTGTTCCTGTGCCGATGTTTTTCAGGGAGAGACGAGCATTGGGCCAGACCAGCCGGACCCTATCCGGCCCGACCGTATAAACAACACCGCTCACACTGGCTGCCTCTGCCGCCAGCGCGGGAGGCCCCGACAGGCAGACAACCCCGAGCCAGATCGCGAACGATACAATGTTCCCGCCCGGCAGGGCCGAACAGTTTCGACCGTTCCTGCGCATCAACTTAAAATGCTCTCTGGGACCCTGCGGGTCAACCATGTCTGACAGCGAGAATGGCCAAATTCACAATCGACTGGATTTCCGCGGATCCCGGGGCTTCGAATGGAGACATCTGAACCAGCGGACGGTCCCGAGGAGCGCTGACATAATACAATTCTCCTGCATATGCCTGGACCTGGACCTCGACCATCATCCTTGAGCCTGAACCCAACCCCATTCAACCGGATTTGCCGTCAGCCCATTCCATTTTCCTTATGATAAGATCTTTTCCAGTGATGCCGGCAGCGGAGACGAGATGGTTGCTCACCGAAGCCATTCTTTGATGAGACAATGCCTCGAAGCGCCCGGGATTCTGACAACCTGTGCTGGCAACAGCCCGGAGAAATCCGGAATCACGGGCGAAGCTGAAATTCATCCTGATGTTTATCGCTATCTCCTCGTGGAAGGACTTCCGGTCAGCTGCCGGAGATATTGACTGGGACTTGGAATTGGCAACGGAGGATCGAAACAAATGGACTGTACGGCAACCTCCAATCTGACAGGGAACGCAGTCATGAAGCGAAAAGCAGCCGTGCCGGATTGTCGTGAAACTGAGAGTCGGAAGGGGAGCATCATAGGGAATATCAGGTCACAAGGGAGCAGTGGGTGGAGGGGCCGCGCGGGGCGCCTAGCCGTAGTGCTCGCCTTGGTGTCCATGGGAGCTTCCGGATGCTCCATCCGCAAGATCGCCATCAACAAGCTCGGCGACGCGCTCGCTGAGAGCGGTTCCACCTTTGCCTCCGATAACGATCCCGAGTTGATCAAAGCCGCGGTCCCGTTCAGCCTGAAGCTTATCGAGAGCCTCCTGGCCGAAAGCCCGCGGCATCGCGGGCTCCTCTATGCGGCTTCGAGCGGATTTACGCAGTATGCCTATGCGTTCGTCCGCCAGGAAGCCGACGAGATGGAATCTGAAGACCTGGCGAAAGCAATGGAGATGCGAACCCGGGCTCGCGCCCTTTACCTGCGCGCCCGGGACTACGGCCTGCGCGGTTTGGAAACAAAGCGCCCGGGCTTCACAGCGGCACTCAGCGCCGATCCGAGGCAAGCGGTGAAATCGGCCCGGCAGGAGGATGTTCCTTTACTGTACTGGACCGCTGCATCCTGGGGCTCGGCTATCGGCGTCTCTAAAGGCGATATGGCTATGGTGGCCGATCAAACGACCGTGGAAGCGTTGATTGACCGTTCACTGGAGCTCGACGAGACGTACGATCAGGGCGCCATTCACTCTTTTCTGATAACCTATGAAATGGTGCGGCAGGGGGCTCCGGGGGATGCAGCAGAGCGGTCGCGGAAGCACTTCGAAAGGGCGATGGCCCTCTCGGGCGGCTTCCAGGCAGGCCCGCTGGTTGCAATGGCCGAGTCGGTGTCGGTTGCAAAGCAGGACCGGCGCGAGTTCGAGTCCCTGCTCAAGCAGGCGCTTGCCATCGACGTGAATGTCAGGCCGGAATACCGGATGGTCAACCTGGTGATGCAGCGCCGCGCCCGATGGCTCTTGTCCCGGATCGACGAATTGATTCTGGATCCCGGGAGGATGAACTCCGGGTGTTGGTTTGATTGTCTCGAAAAACGGGGCTTCCCGCCGCAAGGGAGGGAAAAATGAAGCACATTGGAGTCGAGATCGCAGCGATCGTTGGTCTGGCCATGGCATTTCACGGATCCGATGGGCCGCTCGGCGATGTCCGGGCTGCTCAGGCTGTCACGGTGAAGTTGGGTACGCTCGCCCCGAGCGGAAGTTCGTACCATGCCGCTTTGATCGAGATGGGGCAGAAGTGGCGCGATGCGACCTCGGGTGCCGTGAGGCTGATCATTTACCCCGACGGCACCCAGGGGGGCGAGGCTAACATGGTGCGCATGATGCGCGCAGGCGTGCTGACTGCCGGGATGCTCACGGTCGTGGGCCTCGGTGACATCGAGCCCTCCGTGAACGGGCTCTCCAACCTGCCGATGACCTTCCGTTCCTGGGATGAGTACGACTACGTGGCAGGCAAGCTAACCCCCCGGTTGGAGAAAACCCTGCTGGACAAGGGCTTCGTGGTCCTGTTCTGGGGCGACGCCGGCTTCGTGCGCTTCTTCTCCAAAACCCTTGCCCGGCATCCGGACGATTTCAAACCGATGAAGATGTTCACCTGGGCCGGCAATGCCTTCCAGGTGGACCTCATGAAATCGCTGGGCTACAATCCTGTTCCCCTGGAGACTGCCGATATACTGCCCGGTTTGCGCACGGGGCTGATCACAGCCATTCCGATCACCGCAAATCAGGCGCTGATGGGACAGATTTATACTGCGGCGCCCAACATGCTGGATATGAAGTGGGCTGTGCTGTCCGGGGCAACGATCATCAGGAAAAACATCTGGGACAAAATCGCTCCCGAGGTGCAAGGCAAACTACGCGAGGCCGCTGATGCTGCCGGTGTAAAGCTGCGGGCGGCCAGCCGGAAGGAAGACCTGGACGCAATCACCGCGATGCAGAGTAAGGGCCTGAAAGTCAACCCGGCGACTCCCGAGGTGGAAGCCGCCTGGCGCGAGTTGACCAAAATCCTCTATCCGCAAATCCGCGGTAAAATGGTGCCCGAGGACATCTTCGACGAGGTTCTGCGGCTGGTTGCCGAATACCGGGCAAATTCCAAAGGGGCCGGAAAGTGAGCGAGAGCTTGGATCCGGAAGGCGGCGTGCCGGGCATAGCAGGGCAGGCTCGCCCGAAAGGCATTCTGCACTATGGCGAGAACCTGCTTATGACCATGGTGCTGGCAGCGATGGTCCTGCTCCCGTTGCTGGACATCGCCTTGCGCTGGACTCCGTTTGTCCTTCCTGCTTCGAGTTCCGTGCAATCCCATCTGACGCTCCTGGTTTGCATGATCGGCGGTGCGATCGCCGCGCGCGAAGGCCGCCTGCTGGCGCTGTCGACGCTGACGACTCTCCTGAAAGGCCGCGTCAAGGAAGGCGCCCGCCTCTTCAGCGGTTCGGTCGCGGCCGCAGTCACGGCCCTGCTCACCCTGGCCAGTGCGCGGTTTGTGATGCAGACGCAGGCCGGGGGAGACATTCTGGCCTATGGAATACCGCTTTGGATTCCGCAGGCGGCGCTTCCTCTGGGATTTGCGATGATCACGGTGCGACTGGTCCGGCATGCGTCCGACGCCTGGAAAGGGCGAGCCCTGGCAGCACTGTCGGGGAGTGCGCTGCTGGCAGCCGTGGTCTGGCTGCCCTTCGAACCCGCGCGCATGGTTGTGCCGGCAATGCTGGTTGTGTTCGCGGCGACGTTGCTGGGCGCACCCATTTATGTCACGCTCGGGAGCGCTGCCCTCATTCTACTTTGGGGAGAGGGCACGCCGATCGAATTGATGCCCATCCGCCATTACGATCAGGTCGTCAACCCCTCCCTGCCCGCAATCCCGCTTTTCACTCTGGCCGGGTATTTCCTGGCGGAGGGGGGCGCGGCCCGGCGGCTCGTGCGCGTCTTTCGGGCGCTCGTCGGCCATCTGCGCGGCGGGCCCGCCATTGCCACCGTGGTAGTGTGCGCTTTTTTCACCTCCTTCACCGGCGCCTCTGGCGTGACCATCCTTGCGCTGGGAGGACTCCTCCTGCCGGTCCTGATCGCGGCGCGCTACACCGAAAATCACGCGCTCGCGCTCCTGACGGGTTCCGGCTCGATCGGGCTGCTCTTCCCCCCGTGCCTGCCGGTAATCCTCTACGCCATCATCGCGAAAATCGAGCTCAACCAGATGTTTCTGGGAGGCCTGCTCCCCGGAATCCTGCTCGTGGCGGCCGTTTCCCTGTGGGGCGTTTGGCAGAGCCCGAGGAGGCAATCTGTCCGGATGGCCTTTGATTGGTCTGAAGCGAAGAAATCCCTTTGGGACGCAAGGTGGGAACTTCTGCTGCCGGCGGTGGCGGTAGGGGCGCTGTTCAGCGGTTACGCGACACCGGTGGAGTCATCGGCGATTACCGCATTGTATGCGTTTGTCGTGGAAGCCTTTGTGTACCGGGATTTGAATCTCCTCAGGGATGTGCCGCGTGTGATGACCGAATGCGGGCTTCTCGTGGGTGCGATCCTGCTCATACTCGGCGTCGCCCTCGGCTTCACAGGTTACCTGATCGACGCCCAGATCCCTGCATTCCTGATCGCGTGGGTCCAAGGCGCCGTCCACTCGAAATGGGTTTTTCTGCTCGCTCTCAATTTCTTCCTCCTCATCGTTGGATGCCTGATGGACATCTTCTCGGCGATCGTGGTGGTGGTGCCCATCCTGGTGCCGATCGGCGCAGCCTTCGGTGTCGATCCGATCCATCTGGGCATCCTCTTCCTGGCCAATCTGGAACTCGGCTACCTGACACCCCCGGTGGGTATGAACCTCTATCTGTCATCATACCGCTTCAACAAGCCGATGGCGGAAATAAGCCGCTCCATCGTACCGATCCTGCTTGTGCTTCTCTGCGTTGTCCTGCTGATCACTTACCTTCCTTTCATGTCCACGGCCTTGCCCGAGTGGTTCAGGTGAGCTTCCCGGGAGTGGCAGCATATTCCCAACGGCGATCAGTCAGGGGCGGCTCCAATCACCTGTCACCGCCCGCAAGTCAAATAATTCAGCCCCAGGCGGGGCAGGGCATGAAGAATCCTGAGGGTGTAAGCCCTGGATAACGGGTGTCCAAAAGATTCCCAGGCATCAGGCGCCGACGGCTGAATCCAGCCAATGCGGAGGATCCGATTCTCCTCGGGAAAAGGCAATCCCCGTAAGATTGCACCATAGACGAAGCGGAACATCAGGGCTGTCATGCCGATTTAATGCCCAGCGTCAGGATGCACACCCCCGACGCAGGACGCACCCGAGAACGGGGCTGTCAGCTCGGAAACGCTGCTGAAGTTTACCACGGCAACCGTCGCGCCGAGCTTGCGCAGCAGCTCCAGCTTCTCCGGCCCGGCGCTGCGGCGAACGAGCGTCCGCACGGTGGCGCCCCGCGCGAGCTGAGCCCCGGCGATGCGCCCGCCGAGATTGCCGGTGGCCCCCGCCAGGACGATGGTCGAGTCATTCATGCTGGCGATTTTAGAGAGAGGTCGGCGTCGATGTAAAGCAGGCGCTGGTCTGCTCGGGGGCCGACCGAGACTGCCCGGCCATCTGCTGGTGCCGATTCATGATCACCAGATCGTGCGGACGTGCGGATAGAGGATCAGTTTTTCATCAGCGGTGATCAGGCGCAGATCATGGATCCGTGCCGTGGCGGCCAGGAGCCGGTCCACAGGATCGGCATGGAACGGCTCCGGCAGGGAATAAGACTCTTCAACGATGTCGAGACTGATCGGCAGGCACTCCCAGCCTGACATCTCGACAAAATGCCGGAACCAGAGCTTCCAGTGCCGATCCAGAAAAACCCGCTTGCGTGCGACCGCCCATGCGATCTCGGCACAACTCATGGGGCAATAGAAAGCTTCCGTTTCCGGATCGTCGAGAACAGCGCGGGCTGTTGAAGATAAGTCATCGGGCGCCGCCACCGCCCAGAGGATCGTACAGGTGTCAAGCAGCACCTTCATCGCAGGCCCCTCGACGATTCCCACACATCCGCCGGAATCAGCGGCTCAGTGAGTTTGCCGCGAATCCTGACCGTGCCCGCGCCGGCCCCCAGCCGCCGGCCGGCGGTCTTCCGATGCAGCGGCACAACCCTCGCGATCGGTATGTTCCGTTTGCGGATTTCGATTTCTTCGCCCTTTTCGACCAGTCTCAGATACTCGCTCAGTCGGTTTTTTAATTCGGCCACATTAGCCATCTTCATAGCTATATTGTAGGCCTGAAATATGGTTATTACAAGCGAGATGGCAGGATGGGGACGGTGGCTCCATGAAGGCCGCATCCTGCAGCGCGCCTGGCATGCTTCAGGAAGCCCGGGAGCAATCGCCGCTCACAGGCGCCGTATGAGGAACGTTGGTCTTTGCGCAGCTCAGGCAGCGGGAACGTCTCGCAGGCTGCGTGGGGAGCCCGTTCTTCTGGCGCGGTCGCACGCGATGGGGTGGGCCTCGGCGCGGACTTCTGCGGCTGCCTGCAGCTGCTCAACGCAATCAAGACGGTCAAATAACGGGATCGAGGCCTGCTTTTGCACCTGTTTCGGCGCTAATTATTTCGCCACGTTGTTGTTGCTCCGGTCCGATCCCTTTTTCTCCATCGGCTTTGTGTAGACCGTTTCACCTCCAATGACCGTCATTTCGGGTTCTATCTTCCAGATATTCTCCGCCGGGATCGTCATATAGTCGACAGGAATGACCACAAAATCAGCCAGCTTCCCGACCTCGATGGATCCCAGGATGTCTTCAGCATGCATCACATAGGCGCCCCCCATGGTTGCAGCCCGCAAGGCCTCTTCTCTCGTCATGGCCTGTCGGGGGATCCAGCCTCCCGGGGGATTGTTGTTCCGGTCCTGTCTGGTGACCGCGGCATGCAGCGTGTAAAACGGGTTGTAAGGAGAGACGGAATAATCCGTTCCGGTTGCAATCACCACGCCAAGATCCAGCAGATCACTCCAAATATAGGCATACTTCAGACGTTCCGACCCCATCCTGGATTCGGCAAAATGCATATCCTCAGTTGCGTGCAGCGGCTGCATGGAAGCGACGATTCCCAGCCTGGCAAGCCTGGGTATATCTGCGGGAGTCAGGACCTGACAATGTTCCAGAGCGAACCTGACCTCTTTCCCGTCTTTCCCGGTAGCCTTCAGGGCTTTTTCATAGGCATTGATGGCGATCCGATTCGCCGCGTCGCCAATGCAGTGAACCCTCATATTAAAACCGATTTTCAGCAGCTCGGTGGCAGATCCAGCCAGCTGGTCTTCACTTCGTCTGGGTTCCCCGAAGAAACCCGGATAGTCGCTGTACTCCTTGAGGAAAAGCGCTCCTCTGGATCCCAAGGCGCCATCTGCAAACGCCTTGACCGACCGGGCGAAGTATCTATTGCCGTGGTTCAACGGTTTGCCCAGCCTTTTTGCCGCACTCTCGCTGATCATCTCGTTGATTCTTACCCGGAGCAAACCAACCTCGTAGAGTTTGATCCGCCTCTGAACTTCATCGTAACCCGCTGTGTCGGCCCCGTGGATGGTGGTGAGTCCGCTTGCCACGGCCAATTGAGTCCCTTCCACGAGGTTGCGGCTGATTTCATAATCGGTCATCGGAGGCAAGGGCGGAATAAGTCGCGTCAATTGCGCAGGAGCAGTCTCCACAAACTCACCTGTGGGCTCCCCATTCTTGTCCTTTTTGATGTGGCCGCCCGGAGGATCAGGAGTGTCACGTGTTATGCCGGCAAGCTGTAAGGCTTTGCTGTTGGCGCCGCTGCCGTGAGTGTAACGGCTGATATAAACCGGATTATCGGGTGCCACGGCATCGATCAGCTCTTTACGGAATTCCGGCGGATCCCAGACATCAGACATCCAGCCGCTCAAAACCAGCCACCGCGGCTCGGGACCCGGACGCATCCCCTCCCCCGTCGCCAGGCAGCGCCTGATCACTTCCTGCATGCGCTCGACAGAAGCCCACTCACCGATGGTTGCCCTGATATCCGGGATTCGCGGATATAGTTCTCTTTCTCCGTACCTGATATGCACATGAGCGTCATGCAAGCCGGGGATTACGGTTTTGCCTTTCAGGTCGGCAACAAAAGTCAGAGGACCGATGTAAGGCTTTACTCCGGCATCCGTCCCCACGTAGGTGAACCGGCCGTCCTTCACAGCCATGGCAGAAGCCTTGCTGAATCCTTTGTCCACGGTATAGATATTGCCGTTGACATAGACTCGATCCGCTTCCTGGGCGCGACTCGCCTCTGACGGCAACAGCTGAAACGTTCCAAACAGCTCCAAGAGGACAACGACACTGAGCAGTCTTTTCAATTTATTCATCTCATTCCCTCCTTTCAGAAAGGGGTCGGCCCAAGCGAAAGTCCATGCCCGCAAGTACTGACAAGAAGTATCAGCCGCTCCAGTCCCCTCGATCTCGATTTTAAGCCGGCTTTTCAGCAACCAAGAAGCCGTTCGTCCATTTTCCGAATTCTACGAACCGCTTGAAAAAACAGTAACTGTTAAGCCGGCTCGGGATAGTTAAGGGTCTGCAAATGAAGCCACGAATTCTCACGGAGGATTATATCCCTTGATGCGAGCATACAATGCGGCTTTCGTGAAAATTCGTGGAATTCGTGGCAGTTTTTTCCGGGGTCGCTAAACAGATGCTTGCGTTGAGAGGCGCGCATCTTGCCGATTCCACCCAACGCCGGAAAGGCGGAGCGTCTCAGGGTCACATGGCCAGAGACTGCGGCTCGAACCGGTGTCGGGGCCCTGCTCCCGGGATTCAATCCCCCCGCAGGGCCTGGTAGAGGTTCTCCGGCGACATCCTGTTGATCTGGGCGATCCTGCCGATGTCCATGTTGAGATCTTCGATCACTACGCCGCGCGCGGTCGCACGACGCACAGCGGCGTCCGTATCGAGAGCGGCGGCCCGGCAGAAATCCGCGACCGTGAGTTTATCCGCATCCATGATCGGCGGAGACAACACGAGGCTGTATTTGGCATCCTTCAGGGAGTTGCGCAAATGAACCACATTGGAGAAGGGTGTCCACAGAGCGACCGCCCCGGTGAACACAAGCGCCACAATTGCCACGGCACCCGTCGTTTCCAGGATCAAAGGCCACCGTAATCCCGAAGAGAAAACGAGTGCCGCCTTGCCGCGCAGGTAGAACACCAGAGCCTTGAAGTTGTACCAGATATGTAGGAAGGACGAAATCATGAAGAGGAGCACGACTCCCATGTGAGCCGCCTCCCACTGCTTCTTGTCCAGACCGGCCAGCTCCCAGCCCATCCACCGCGCCAGACTGCCTTCGGGACGCAGGTATAAAGCTACTCCTGAGATTACGGCCGCCAGAAATGACAAAAACACCACTAGGGTGTTACAACTCCGGAAGCGAAATTTCTTAGTTTCGACGCGCATGGAACGGACCTTGACCAGATTGGTTTCGATGCCCGGCCGGCAGTGATGAGCCGCACGGCCCGGGAAAGCGAATCAAAACGAAGGAAGCGGATAAAAGGACTTCTCTTTGCCCATGGTTGGGCGGACCAGGTATCGTGCAGAACCGGTTTGTCACCATCCCCGAGTGTCTTGCTGAAACCTGTAATCGAGAAAGCCAGAAGTCTCCCCCCACGACTTTCGATCCAAACAAACCAGCAGATTAACGCAGGTTCGTAACTACTACCATGCTTCGTAGCTACTTTCCTTTGCGGAATTGATTTACATTTTCATCCGGCCAGCCTGAGGGAGAAACCGCAGATCCTCGCCTGATGTCCAACCAGGGGATACGACTCGAGTGGATCAGCGAATGCAAGTAACTGAGCGTCCTCGATTTTCCGTTCTCCGTCTGGGTACTGAAGAATGCAACAATGCTGAGCAGGAAAAGTCTCTAAAACCCTATGCATTGACACATCATTTCCCCACCTTCTTCAGTTTCTCCCATAATCCCACGATTTCCTTCGCCTGCACGGCATCGCGCACATTGAAACTCCAGGAATACTTGCCGTCGGCGCTGTCCATTTCGAGCCTGTTATTGTTGTCTGAGAAGCGTCGATGCCAGACCACACAGTGCTCGCGCCGACAAATCATCGCCCATATATTCCGCATCAAACTCCGAGAAAAGCATCCGCTTCAATTCCAGCTGCAGGGTTGCCGCCTCGCCTTGGTGGGCCCGGCCCAGCTTTTTCAACGCGACAACCCCCTCTGTTTGCCCCACATCTTGGACCGCGGTGAATTCACCCCTCCACAATTACCCTTGTTTCAACCCGATCCGGATCCGGTTCTCCGGAAGAGGGGATCTCCGGATCGGCCGTCATTTCGCTTTGCTCGCATCTGTCCATTTGCGCAATGCGGTTTCGACGTCCCGTTGCAGCCTGACGGAGGCCGATGATGGCGGGAGCGCCAGGGTCTCATTCAGCGCTTCGCCGTACCACTTGGTCCAGGCAGCCCTGACCTGGTTTTCGCGGGCTTCCGCGGCTGCGCGGTCCTCCGCGTTCGCGACGAGCCGCGCGCCCTGCTGCTGTTCCAGGGCGAGGCGCGCGCTGGCGGCGGATTCAATGAGCCGGACCACGGCGCGGGCGTCGACATCCGATGCGCTTGCCAGAAACCAGGCGGTCGCGGCTATGCTGGCGCCTGCATGCTTCATCTCGGCAGGACTGGTCTTGTCGGGCCGGTCAAGGCTCGTGTGGTAGAACCAGTCCGGGAAGTGCCAGGCCAGCAGCGAAGGGACGCCCTGGCCGAGGAACACCGAGTGATCGCTGCCGCCTTCGTACGGATTGGTCTTCACCATCCAACCGGTGCCGCGCGCATGCCGCTGGCAAATTGCCAGGAACAGGTCGTTCAACAGCGTGCCCTTGAGCGTTTCGGCCTTGTATCGGCCGCCGCCCCACTCGGTGTGCGGGTCCGAGGGTCTTTCCCAGACGGCAGTTGGATCAGGCACCTTTTCAATCAGGAACGGGCCGCCGGTCTTTGTCGGGTCCTCGCCGGTCATATCGAGCGAAAACATGTACCGGACCTGCTTCGCTTCGGCAGGGTGATCCGTGATCCACTGGCGGCTGCCGCGGATTTCGTCGAGCCACAGAAACGTGATCGTGCGCCCGGGCTTTGCCAGCTTTCCGCTGCGGACGGCGTCATTCAGGGCTCGCGCGAGTTCCACAAGCGTGGCGCACCCGCTCGAGTTGTCATTTGCCCCCGGTTCCTGGACGTGGGCTGCAAGCAGGATGCGTTCCTCGGACTTCACAATGCCGGGAATCTCCGCTGCGAGAGTCCGGACCGGACCGGGCGTGAATGTGGATGCGATCTCGACTTTGACGCGAGCCGGACCTGCCTTGAGCCGATCGCGGATGACCGCTGTGGCTTTCGGAGTGGCCTTGAATCCGAAGGCGTGACGCGCCTCGTCGTACGGGATGCTGCCCCACTGGAGGACATCCCATTCGCTGCGGGGGCGCGAGGCATCGGCGGCGTCCGGGCCCGGGCGCACATAGGCAGCCATGGCGGGCGACATGACGCCGATCGCTCCGCGCTGGACGACGGCGGCCTGCCACAGCCGGCCGATGCTGCCATCGCCCAGGACCACGGCTCCTTTGACGTCCAGGTTTGCAAAATCCGCGTCGGCGCCCTGCCTGACATCCACGATGGGCGCCTCAATGCCGCCTGTGGGTGTCGAGAACGAATTGATGCACAACGCGACGCGCTGCTGCTCGCGCGACAGCAGCACTTCATCTTTGCCGTGCTCGCCTCCCAGCAGCGTGAGCGTGCCGACCGTGTAGTCCCATCCCTGGGCGCGGCCGTATTCCTCAATCCATGTGAGCGGCCCTGCCGCCGTCGCGGGGCCGCCGCGGCGATCGGCGAATCCCGACTGGCGCAGCCTGGCGCGGATGCGGTCGATCGACGCATTGTACCCGGCGTTGCCCGCGTTGCGCCAGAACTGGTCCATATACACCACCAGGTCCATGGCCGCGCGTTCGTCGAAGCTGCGGGACAGCACCCCGAGTGCCTCGACCGCCGCGGACGGCGCCAACTCCGCCAGCGATGCCGGGCTTGGGGCCGATCCTGCCCGAGCCCGGGCCGTGCCGGCCGACGTCAAGCCCACGCACAGTAATCCTGCCGTCAGGAATCGAATCGCAAGGTTCATCGATGGCTCCTTTGTCCTGCTGACTGCCTTCCGCCTCCAGGCGCGCCGGAGTCTGCAGCTCCTCCGCAATATTACGGAAAGACGTCATTGCGTACCATTCGATTCGCAAGACCCGGTACCTGGTCAAACAGACCCCTCCGCATCGGGACCTTTGTCGACAGTAGAAACGGACGGCGAGAAAGGGAACAGCCTGACCGGACATTGAGGTTACTGTGCATGACTCCTGCGGAAGGACACCACCGCGTTTTGCTAGCGGCTTCGGACAGCCACGGGCGTTTTTGCTGCTCCGGCCGTGAGACGCATTTGGCCGTCAGCGCCGGTTTCGAAACGAACCGGCTTGGGTGGCCTGAGCCCGCCGTCCCAGGTGAAAAACTCCCGCTCACCCGAGGGGTACAGGCGCAGGCGCAAGGCCAGTCCGCGCATTGACATGCCCTGAAGCCTCCCTTCTTCACCGAGGTCCCAGACGTAGGTCCTGTCGGCGGCACCGCGCCGGCAATGAAATCGGACGACCGTCTCATCCCTATCCCCGGTCCGGGCCGTGCCGAGAACCTCGTGGCGAAGGATGTCGCCGTTGCCATCTTCAATCTCCTTCGTGACCTCGGCCCAGCGCGTCTTCAGGCGGTCGAGCGGAACGCGGCGGCCGTAGGCTTTGAATTGGGGGGCGAAGTCGCCCTTCATGTTGGCGGAGATAATCTGGTCCATGAGCCCGTCGAGCGCCTCAAACCGCCCGGGCTCGGCATCGCGGACCGAATGTAGCAGGGCGAATGCACTGCGGCCTTCCGCTTCGATGGCCAATGCGTCCCCTTCCAGCGTCAGGCGGAAGGCGCCGGCATCACCGGGGAGCCTGTAGGTTCCCGCGAGCGGCCGGAGTCTGGCCGCATCGATGTTTACCACGTCGGGGATCATGGGAAGAGCGTCGCCGGCGAGGAACCGCATGCCGACCTGGCGCAGCAGGGAATTGGCGACGCGCACCTCGGCGATGACGTTGGTCATGAGAACGATGACCAGGTCCGCGTCCGGGACGATGGCCATGTCGGCAAAGAAGATGCCGTTGCCGCCGTTGTGGGTGACGATTTTGACATCGCCGGGGCCGGTGGCGATAGACCAGCCGTACCCGTAAAAAGTATCGCCGCCCTCGCTGACGTGAGGGGACCAATATTTCTTCAGGGAATCCGGGGAGAGGATCCGGCCATCGACGAGTGCCCGGGCCCAGCGGAGCATGTCGTAGACCGTCGAGTGGATGCCGCCGTTGGCACGGAGAGCCCAATACGGGCCGTCCGCTGCCATGGGGCGCCCGAGGACCGTGCCCCATAGCTTTCCCTCGCGGTAACCCTGGGCTATCCGCCCGTCGCCCCACCGGGGCAGGAGGTAACCTGTTTCGAACATGCCCGCAGGGAGGAAGAGCTGTTCTCTCAGGAAGGCTTCGTAGCACATTCCGGAGAGTTTTTCGACGATCGCTCCCAGCAGGCTGAAGTTGGCGTTGGCGTACTCGTAGCCCGCCCCCGGGGCGAAGAGCAGGGGCTGGGCAAGGACTGCTCGGACGTATTCGTCGATCGTAACGGGGGTGAAATCGCCGATTTCCGGCGGGTCGCCGAGGCCCGAAGAGTGGGTCAGGAGTTGATGGAGGGTGATTGAGGCCTTGTCGGACGGGACATCCTTGAAATAGCGACCGATCGGGTCCGAAACGCTCAGGTGCTTGTCTTCCTCGAGCTTGAGGATGGCCGCGCCGGTGAACTGCTTGGTGATCGAGCCGATGGTCGAGACCGTGGCGGGCGTCCAACGCAGACGGCGCTCGCGGTCGGCCAGGCCGAAACCCTCGGCAAAGACGGGCGCTCCGTTCTCAGCAACGAGGACAATGCCGGCAAAGCCGAGCTTTTCCAGGCGAGAGAGGTAGGTGTGGGTGTCGGCCGCAGCCCTGCCGGGATTTTCAGTCAGGGTCTTGGTTGAAAGATTGGCCTTGGCCGTGTCGGCGGCCTGAGTCCTGTCGGCCGAATCGGTTGGCTGTTGCAGGCAGGAAGAGGCCACCGCGAATACTGCCAGAATCGTCACGATCAGCCCCCCGAAAAGGAGGCGTGCCAGTCTGATTTTCATCCAACCCTCCTCGTACGCGACAGATCGATCGCTTATACCTCAAATGCATCCATGAATATCACACGCCTCGGTATCGCGGCCAAGACAAGACCCCGTGCCTGACTATTCTGTCAGCTCCGCATCCGGGGTAAGGCCCAAATAGCAGAGGATTGGATCTTCGGAATGCAGCCGGGGTCAATCAAGGCAGGGAGTTCAATCCGATCCTGGTTGCCGCCGCCGCCAACTTCGGGTCGTACGTCACGATTGCAGCCGCTCCTGCCAAACTAGCAAGAGCGAGATGAAGAGCATCCGCTGCACGCAGAGCGATATCGTCAATGGCCTGCAGGAACCGTTCGGCTTCGCGATGTATTTCCGGCAGCAGTTCATTCTTGACATACAGCCCGCCCTCGATATCCGCCAGGATCTTTCGGTGAAGGCGCGCACAGGATATCCCGTCAAGAGTTCCCTCGCGTCGCCGCCGCGAGATTGCCGAAACGATTTCGGTGATTGCCAGGTCCGAGACTATCAGGTCACTGTGTCCCTGAATAGCGGCGTCGAGAGCATCGCTGTCCGGTTCTGGCAGGTAGAGTTTGACCAGAGCGCTGGCATCCAGATACAGTGGTCCGGTCCAATCCTTGTCTGCTGTGATATTTCTATCAGAGGCGGTCTTCACGAGTCTCGCAAATGGCCAAAGACAGCGGCAAGCGCAAAACCGGCATCGAGCGCCGAAATGCCGCGCGGCCCGGGTATGCCCGACCCTTGGCCCTCGCGGCGGGCACCAGTCTAGCCACGGGTTTGCCGCGATCGGTGATCAGAATTTCCCTGCCCTTACGCACGATCTCAATAAGTTCCGAGATGTTCTGGCGCGCCTCTCTGATTCCCGCTTTTTTCATCGGTTCATTGTGCTACATGTAGCACAGTATGTCAATTCCTTGATGGACCGGGATCAAGCGCCCCGTCAGGGGTCGGGCCGACCGAAGGCCATATCTTGCGAACATTTAGGAGCAGAATAAGCTTTCGCGGGCCCCTCAATATCGATTTTAGGCCCAATTTTCTACAAATAAGAAGTTGCAGTCTGTGGCTGCTGAGCCCTGCAAAGCACATAGACGCAAAATAGCAGGCTTAAAATTGGGACTGCGCCCCGATTTTGCATTTGTTTTCGGGCTAACAATATGGCCATATTAGGTTTGCCTTGGTCCGACCCCCTCGTTCTATTAAGATGGACAGGCGACGGGGGCGCAGCCACAAGATCAGCCTGTTTCGCCCGAGGAGATCCGATGAAGAGATATTCCGCCTTGCTTGCCCTGTGGGCCGTCATGCTCGGAACATTGGCATTGCCGGCTGACCAGGCGAAGAAGTCTGCTGTCGTAAGCTATTTCCCGGCGCGGGATGCCTGGGAGTCTCGTCCCCCGACCGAGCTTGGGCTTAATCCCGAGAAGCTCGATGCCGCGGTTCAGTACTCGATCAAGAATCAGAACCAGAACACCAAAAATCTTGCGGAAGATATCCTGAACACCTTTCGCAATGAAGCGCCGTACAACAAGCTTATCGGACCCACTCAGGAACGGACCGGGGCAAACGGCCTTGTCATCCGCCACGGATATGTGGCTGCCGAATGGGGGGATACGAAACGCGCGGACATGACCTTCAGCGTCACCAAGACCTTCCTTTCGACTGTGGTCGGACTTGCGTACACCCGTGGCCTCATCAAGGATCTCAAAACCCCGGTGGCGCAGAGCATGCCGTCGGGAGTGGACCTCTTCACATCGGAACACAACCGCACAATTACCTGGGAACACCTGTTGCGCCAGACCAGCGACTGGTCGGGAATGCTCTGGGACAAGCCGGACTGGGCAGACCGTCCTGCCGCGGGACAACCGCCGGAGGAGTGGCCGAAGCGCGTCATGCACGAACCCGGGACGTTCTACAAATACAACGATACGCGCGTCAATGTGCTCGCTCTCGCAGCGCTGCATGTATGGAAGCGCCCCCTTCCCGACGTGCTGCGCGAACTGGTGATGGACCCCATCGGGGCATCCGGAACCTGGCACTGGGAAGCTTACGAAAATGCATGGGTGACAATCGACGGGCGGCGCATGCAGTCGGTCACGGGCGGCGGCCATTTCGGCGGGGGGATGTTCATCAGCGCCTGGGATATGGCGCGATTGGGTTATCTGTTCCTGAATGACGGCCGGTGGGGAGGCAAAACCGTTGTGCCGAAATCGTGGATCGATCTCGCGCGGACTCCCGGCCCTGCCAATACCGCTTACGGTTTCATGAACTGGTTTTTGAATACGCCGGAACCGGTCACAAACGGGAGGCCGGGCCGTCAGATGTACAGCGCCGCGCCGCCCTCCGCCGTCGCGTTCCGCGGCAACGGCGAAAACATCATTTACATCGATTGGGAACACGACATCGTGGCTGTCGTCCGCTGGGTCCGCAATGCGAATGGATTCATAACGCAGCTGATGGGTGCCATTGAAAAATAGCCTCCGAGTAAAGGCAGGATGGACGCCTGCTCTGCGGATGCAGTCATAGCCGGCGCGAGGTCGCCGGCATCGTGTCGGTACTGATGTTGAGAAAGGAACGGGATATGTGCTCCAGAATCTCTCGGCGTTTGGCTTATTCGACGGCAGTGCTGTGTGCCTGGCTTATTTTTGCCGGTGTAATTCCTGCGGCGGCGCCCGGAACAAAGACCATCACCTTCCAGGACCTGATGAAATTCCGCGCCATACAGACGCCGGCTCTTTCGGAAGACGGGACGGTCGTTGCCTACGCCCTGCAGCCTGACCGTGGTGACGGCGAAGCGGTAATTCACTCGCTTCCTGCGGGAAAAACCGTCCGGGTCGCACGCGGCGGTCAGCCGGCGATTTCGAGGAACAGCCGATGGGTTGCCCTGCAGGTGAAGATCGCCTTCGCCGACAGCGAAAGAACCGGGAAGGACAGGCCGAAGCCAGGCATGGCCCTGGTTGACGTCGCGAGCGGCGCAATCCGGAACATGGAAAACGTCGAGCGCTTCGCGTTCTCTGATGACTCAAATTGGCTGGCCTGGCTCCTCCCCCCGGCGGACACGAAGAAGCCGGGCGCCACCGTAAACGAAGCGGAAGACATCGACCAGCAAGCGGCGGGACAAGCAGTCGCTCAAGAAAAGAAACCGGGCGGCACGCTCAAACTGATGAACCTCGAGTCCAGTGAAGAGCAGACAATTCC
>JAFNAG010000231.1 GCA_017860135.1 Acidobacteriota bacterium | reverse complement strand
TTTGTGTTAAATTGGAGGCATGAAAACCACAGTAGATATTCCAAAGGAACTTCTCGAAGAGGCCATGAAGCTGACGGGAGCCAGAACCAAGCGTGAGGCCGTTGTGACGGCAGTCGCCGATTACACTCGCCGGCAGCGGATTGCTTTGCTACGCAGGCACCTCGGCACCTGCAAAAACCTCCTTACTGCAGGCGAGCTTCGCCGGCTGCGAGAGACGACTTGAGGGTGATCTGTGGTACTGATTGATACTTCTGCATGGATACATGCCCTGCGTCCCGACGGAGACCCGAAAGTCAAGGCCCGGGTGGCGGCTTTGCTGGAGTCCGGCCAGGCCGTGACTTGCGCCATGATCCGTCTCGAATTGTGGAATGGGGCGCGGGGCGAGCACGAAAAACGCGTCATTCGGGATCTGGAGCGCACGCTTCCGGATCTCGACATCACCCGCGAGGTCTGGCGGAGTGCATATATGCTTGCGCAGACGGCACGAAAGGGCGGGAAATCGATTCCGGCGACCGACCTCCTCATTGCGGCCTGCGCGCGTCATCATGGTGTCGCGCTCGCCCACGACGACACGCATTTCGCGGCCATGCCCTCGATCCCGGAGGTAACCTCAACAGGAGATTCCTATGATCCTTCGTCGTGAATTCTTTAAGATCGGCGGGCTTGCGGTGACGCTGCCCGGCTTCGTCTTCGGCAGCGCAGCTCGAAAACATGACGGCCGGTGTCAAACCACTGGTACCAGAGGACTACGCCGAACGCCAGGAACGCGCCCGCGGTTTGATGGCCAAACACAAGCTCGATGGAGTGCTACTGACCGGGGGTATCAATCTCAGCTACTTTACGGCCGTGAGCTGGGGATCGAGCGAGCGCACCTTCGGTGCCGTCCTGAACAGAAAGGGGCTGCCGATCTGGGTGTGCCCGGCTTTCGAACTCGAGCGGGCGAAAGAATCGGTTCCCGCGGGTCAGGAAATCCGGACCTGGGAGGAACATGAGAGTCCCTACAGGCTGATCGCGGGGATCGTGAAGGAGCTCGGCGGACGCCGGCTCGGTGTTGCGCCGAACGCGAGCGGCTTCCAGGTCTTCGGGCTGCGCCAGGACGCCCCGGAGCTGGAGGTTGCCGACGGGGCCGTCGTTACGGACGGCTGCCGCGGAACGAAGACCGCCAAAGAGATCGCTTACATGGACCTGGCCGCCAGAATAACCAAGATTGCCTACCGGGAAGCGTTCGCGCAGTTGCGACCGGGCATGGCGCCGCGCGACCTTTCCTCGAACATAAGCGGGATACACAACCGCCTCGGCGCGCGGGGCAGCGGCGGGCCGCAGTTCGGTCCCAACACGGCTTTCCCACACGGCTCCAGCGCGCCGCAGACACTGGCCGACGCCACCGTGATCATGGTTGACGGCGGTTGCAGCGTGGAAGGCTACCGTTCCGATGTCACCCGCACGATCGTTTTCGGGAAACCAACGGACAAGATGCGCAAAGTCTGGGACGTCGTCAAGCAGGCTCAAACCGCGGCCCTGAAAGCCTGCCGGCCCGGCGCCGCCTGCGAGGACGTGGATGCGGCGGCCCGGAAAGTCATCGAAGCCGCTGGATTCGGTCCCGGCTACAAGTATTTCGCGCACCGTCTCGGCCACGGCATCGGTCTGGAGGGCCACGAATATCCCTACCTGGTCAAAGGCAACAAGCTGAAACTCGAACCGGGCATGACCTTCAGCAACGAGCCGGGGATTTATATTTACGGCGAATTCGGCATGCGCCACGAGGACTGCATGGTCGTCACCGGGGACGGCGCCCGCTATCTCGGCGGCATGGAGGCCCTGGCCATCGATCGCCCGTTCGCCGAACGCTGAAACTCGTCGACGGGAGGCTCTTTCCTTCCGTTGAGGAACCGATCCCGCTGTTGCCTGAGGACCGTAATTCCATCCGGAATAGCATCCTTGGATGCGGTGAAAGAGCCGCCTGCCAGAGTATTGTGTGTCCGGTCTTATTCGTCCAGTCTGGGGGCGTCGGGGCGCGGGGTGTTGCGCTCGTTGTCCCAATAGGGGGACAGCTTGCGGAGATTGACTACGATCTGAGGGAACACCTCGATCACCTTCTCGATTTCTTCGGCAGTATTGTACCGGCCGAGGCTGAAGCGCACGGAACCGTGTACGGCGGTGAACGGAACGTGCATGGCCCGCAGGACGTGGGAAGGTTCGAGGGAGCCGGACGTGCAGGCGGAACCGCTCGACGCGCAGATGCCGTGCTCGCTCAGCTGGTAGAGGATTCCTTCCCCTTCGATGTAGTGGATGGAGAGGTTCAGCGTGTTCGGGAGCCGGTCGGCCCCTTTGCCGTTGACCTGCGAGTAGGGGATGGCCGCGAGCAACGCGGTTTCCAGGCGGTCGCGCAGGCGGGCGATCCTTGCGTCGTCGGGTTCCCGGCTCGCCAGCGCCAGTTGCAGCGCCTTGGCCAATCCGACGATAAAAGCCACGTTTTCCGTGCCTCCACGCCGGCCGCTTTCCTGGTGGCCGCCGATCATGAAAGGGCGGCAGCGGCTGCCGCGCCGGATAAAGAGGGCGCCTACACCTTTCGGGGCATGGAGCTTATGCCCCGAGAACGAAAGCAGATCCACGTGGACCAGATTGCGCGTCAGGTCAACGGGAAGTTTGCCCACTGTCTGGGTTGCGTCCGTGTGAAAGACAATCGCCGGATCGGTCTCCTTCGTGATGCGTGACAGCTGCTCGATGGGGAAGATGACCCCGGTTTCATTGTTGGCGTGCATGATGGTGACGAGCAGGGTGTCTTCCGACAGGGCGCGGATGAAGTCCCCCAGGTCGAAGTTCCCGCTTCTGTCCACATTGAGATACGTCACCCTGTAGCCGCCGCGCTCCAGCTCTTTGCAGACTTCGAGCACAGCCGGGTGCTCCACGGTTGTGGTGATGATGTGGCGGCGGTTGGGATTTCCTCGCGCCGTTCCGAGGATGGCGGTGTTGTTGCTTTCGGTCGCGCAACTCGTGAACAGGATCTCGCTCGGGTCTGCGCTGCCGAGCCCCGACGCGATGCTTTTCCGGGCAGCCGCGATGGCGCGCGCGGTGTGCTGCGCAGGCTCGTACATGGAGCTTGCGTTGAAATAGTCCTCGGTGAAGAACGGGACCATCGACTGGAAGACTTCGGGCGCGACCGGTGTGGTTGCGTTGTTGTCGAGGTAGATGACTTTCATACAGGTCCCCGCCGATTCATGTCTGGATGACGCGCACGCGCTCGTCCACCTGGTCCTTCAGTGTCCGCTCGATCATCATCTTGAGGGTCTGCCCTGCGCCCATACACCCGGAGCAGGCGCCCTGCAGCCGGCAGTACACCACCATTCCCTTGATGTCCAGGATCTCGACATCCCCGCCGTCCATGCGGATCGCGGGCCGCACGTATTCGTCGATCACCTTCTCGACTTTTTTGGCGAATTGGTAGGGGGACAACTCCGTTTCGGCGCGTTCCCTGGGAGGAAGGATCTGATAGACCCGGGGGGCGTCAGCCGCGTCGGCCGGCTTGCCCTGCCAGACCTGATCGAGGAGGTCCTGCAGCCCGCCCGGGACGTGATGACAGGACGTGCAGCCGCCGCCGGCCTTGATGGCATTGGTGATTTCCGGGATGGAGCGCAGGTTGAGTTCGCGGATCTTGCGCTTGATGTAAGGCTCGGTAAGGGAGAAGCATTTGCAGACGATGCGCCCCTCCTCGGTCTCCTGGTCGCGGATGTCGATACCCAGGGTTTTCAGGTCGACGCCGCGCCGCTGCGCCCAATTGAAAACGGCAGCTTCCAGAGCCTCCGCCCCCATGACCGAGCAGTGGATTTTCTGCTTCGGCAATCCCTGCAGGTACTCGACAATGTCGCTGTTGCGGATCTTCAACGCAGTGACGGGAGTGTAATTCCCGTGCTCGATGATGGCACACAGCGCCTCGGAGGAGGCAATCGCCGACGTGCACCCGAATGTGAGGTATCTGGCTTCGGTTATGACATCCTGAGCCGGGTCGGTCGGATGGCGGCGGACCCGGAAAGTAAACCGCATGGCATCGCCGCAGGCGATGGAGCCGTGTTCGCCCATTCCGTCCGGATTCTCGATCTCACCGAGATGGGTGCCGGGCTTTCCATGGACGGCATCCATGAACAGTTGCTTGGTCTTCTCGCTGTATTCCCAACCCATAATGCCACTCCGAATCAAAGCAACCCAAAACGCCGCGCACCCGGCAGCAGAACCCACCAGGATCTGCTCCCTGCGCGGCCATACCATAACCCAGGCATTATATACCAATTGCCTTGCGCAGCCCGCCGATTTGCTGGGATAAAGGCCGGTGGGTCACGCACTCGAAGCCAACCCGCTGCCGTCGGCTGCGACCTGATTTGGATATCAATCCCGATACCGATCCCGATTCCGGCGGCGCGAAATCGCAGGGCTTTGAGGGTCAGGCCAAAGCCAGGCGCGGTCGTGACCGTCAATGTGCGGGTGATTGCAGCGAATCGGTCTCCCCAGACCCTGACGGCCGCAGCCCGGAATGCGGCGCCGGATGGGCCGCGATTCGAGCTGCATGATGTTTTCCGAGTTTCAGCGCGGAGGGACGGATTCACTCGCCGTAAACAAAAACGTACTCCTGAACTCCGTTGCGCAGGAGGAAGGAACTGGAAACCCGGAAGCCTGACAGGATCTTGGCGATATCTCTCGGCTGGTGGCGCGGATTCTGGCGAGTTTCCAGGGAGCGGATTTCGACCGTGAGCCGTTCGGCATCGAGAATCCTGAACCGCTGCGGCTCTGCGGGAATCGTCACCTGGGATGAAACCAGCGCAAAGAGCAGGGCGCCGCGCCCGCACAACGGTGCCAGCCGCTGGATTAGATAACCGATTTCGTTTAAATCCAGATAGTTGAAAAGATCCCATGCCAGGATCATGTCGAACCGGGTACCTTCGCTGAAGGATAGGATGTCCTGGAAGGCCGGTTCTGCCGCATCGTCGGAGCTGCCGGCGGTTCGCTCCCGATAGCGGAAATAGAAGTCTTCGACATGGAGCCGGCAGGGAATCCCCGACCAGAATTCCACGTTTGCGCTGAGCGCCGGCCCAAGGTCGAGAATGGTGTACGCACGTCCTTCTTCGAGGAGGCGCAACAACGCCTTCAATCCGAGGGAACTGTAAGCGGTGGGCGCGGATGGCGGATTTGGGTCATTCCGGATCATATTCGCCCCTGGGCTCGGGAATGTTCCACCGGGACTGCCGGGTGCCAAAATGTGGTCTTGGTCCCAGAGGATCTAGCTCTTCTCAGGAGGCTTCTCATACCTCTGAACCGGCCCTCCGGGTTGTTTCACTTCAACTCCGGGAGCTTTTGGTGCCGGCATATCAGGCACCGTTTTAACGGTCATGTCGATGCTTCCCTTGAACTGAGAGCCGTCTTCAATCGTTATCCGCGGAGCCTGCAGGTTTCCGCGCACCGCACTCGACTGGTGCAGGATGATTTGTTCCTCTCCGAAGAGGTTGCCGTCCACCTCCCCCTGAATCATGATTGTGCGGCCGAATATGTCGGCCTTCACCCGCCCGCTCTTGCCGACGGTTACGCTGTGCTGGCGCACTTCGATTCTTCCCTCGACACGCCCTTCGATACACAGGTCTTCGCCGCCGGCGAGGTTGCCTTTAACCTCGATGGAAGGGCCGATCATGGCGCGGTCCTTGGCGGGTGTGTTTTGCGGGCGGGGAGGTGGGGCGGGCTGGGGCTGTGCTTGCGGCTGCGGCTGTGGCTGCGGGCGTGGCTGTGCCGTGTTTTCTTCGATTTCGGATTTTTTCCAGATCATCTCGGACTCCTTGAATTGTTGGCGGGGGGCATTCCCTTTTTAGGCTATGCATGAATAGAAGTCAAGGAGAACACCCGAATCCCGGCAAGCCGGTCGAAACGGGCTGCCTGCCGCGGTGAGGGAAAGCGGAATTGCGGAGCCGGAATGCACCGCGGGCGGAGGGAGCCGGATGAGGAGCATCGGTGCAATCGCCGGAACTGCGCTTGTTCTCACCATTTCTCTGCTGTTCTTCATCTCTGTGGATCCGGGATCCGGGACCGCTCGTGTCTGTCCGGAAGTCTAATCAAGCGATCCGCCGAAATAGGCGCAATGTGCGGCGCAACGGCACTTCTTGTCCCAGGGCCGGTCGCACTTCCTGATGAGGTCCGCCTGCTCGTCCCCCTTCTGCTTTGACATGGGGCCGGAACTGCTGACGGTCTCCACTCCGGTGAAGTCGTCCCACCAGCTGACTACGGTATACACGCTGCAGACCGGGCAGAGAAAATAGGAGTCCGTGTGTTCATCCCCCATGATGCTGCCGGATATGGAGGCGATCCTGTTCTCGGCGGTCAACGGTTTCCTGCATTGCTTGCACTGCATTGCTTCCGACGACGAAGACTCCTCCTGCATGATGTGCACCTCCGCGAAAAGCGATCTCTCCGGGATCCCGCGCGGGAAGAGATATTCCGCTTCCACTGCCTCAGGATCTCGTCCCCGTCGGGTAGGAACGCAACGGGCAACCTTGCTCTCGACAGGCATTATACTTGCACCCCGGGAAGGGGAGATGAGGTTTCTCCAGACCCGGCTATTTTCCAAGCTCCCACAATAATTAAGCATCACGCGGATTTTGGTGTTGAATCTCCGCATGGTCCCGATTAGGATCCGGCTGCAGCCCGCGGGGAAAGGCTTAGCGAACCGATCGGGAGCTGCCATCGGGGTTGTCCGGCTGAAGATTGTCTGGAACCAGCTGAGAAGGACATGCGACTTGACCTGATTTCGGAGGGCGGGAATGCCTCCAGCTGCACGGCTCGGAGATAAATCAAGAGTAAACTCGGATGCTCACGGCTGCCCCGGGTGTCCGCACCCCGGGATTGGTCCGGCCATACTGGGATCCGCAAACGTGTTCATCAACAAGATGCCTGCTGTCCGTGTAGGCGACCTGGGACTACACGCCGCCTGCTGCGGACCGAACATGTGGACTGCTGTGAAGGGCTCCCCGACGGTGTTCATCAACTTCAAGCCCGCGCACCGGATGGGTGATGCCGACGCGCACTGCGGCGGGATGGGCGAGATGGCCGAGGGGAGCCCCGATGTCCTGATTGGCGATTCCGGCGGCGGTGGAGGCGGTGGATCCGGCGGCGGCGGAGGCAGCGGCGCCGGGGGTGGTGGAGCCGGCGGCAGCGGAGGTGGCGGAACCGGTACCCAGAGCGGCGGCCAGGCAGGCGCGACAAGCACCGGTTCTGGTACTCAGGGAAGCGGGCAGGGAACCTCCGGGGGATCGGGTCAAACCTCGCCAGGCACGCCGGGGACTGGCCCCGGGGCGGCGCCAGTCTCCGCCGCTTCGAGTGCGGCAACTGGTTTGAGCGAAGCGGAGGAGCCCCGCAAGCACGTATACGAATTGACCATCCTCGACGAAAACGAAGAACCGTTGCCGGGCCTGCCGGTGAGCCTCGCAGCGCCGGGCCGGACCGAGAATGCGCTGACGGATGATGCGGGCCGTGTGCGCATTGAGGTCCCGCCGGATGGCTTGGGTACCGCCAGCATTCCCGTTGCGGCAGCCGCTCAGGCTCTTCTGGCGACTCTCGACAAGCCGCTCAGGCTGACACCGATCCGGTGCTACGAAGATACCGAACTGCGGAGTATGCGGTCGCTGCCCGACACCATTTACGTTCCGGCGGACAAACCCCAACGGCTCATTTTAGTGTCGCGCCTTAACCTGGCTCTGTTTTCCACACGACAGGGCTGGGATCAGGTCCGCTTGCCCGAGGGAGGGCCTTGGATGCTGGAAGGCGGCCCCGTATCAATTCTGCGGGTTGTGGCCGACGGCGCCGGAAATGCTCTGAGTGCGCTCTGGGAGTTTCTGCCCGCTCCGGGATCTACGCCGCCGCCTGCTCCCTCGCAACCCCCCACCGACAAGGGGGCATGGAAACCTCCAAACATTTACATAGTGCAGCCGGGGGATACGCTTTCTGCTATCGCCGCCCGCTACCTCGGAGACGCTGCGCGCTGGCCGGAGATCTGGAATTTAAACCAGCCCGAATACGCCGGCCGGTCCCCTGACGTAATTTACCCCGGGGACGAGTTCGTCATGCCCCCGGAAGGCGTGCCTCCATGGCTGAACCCTTCGGGTCAGACGCCGGGCCAGCCTCCTCCTTCCCCGATTCCGACCACGTTGCCATGGGGTTCGTTGGGTTCGTTTGTCCCGGACGATCTTCTCGAAGCGCTGTTGAACTGGGATCTCGAGAAGGCCTTTGAGATTATCTCGGGTCTGCCCATCCTGCCGCCGGAGCCGCCGCCGCTGCCATCGCCGGAGTGCCTCGAAGAGCGCGTGGCCTTCGAACTGGGCACGGTCGATCTCACTGTCAAGGGAGTTGCGAATCCTAAGGAAGCACCCCCGGATGCGGATCGCGGGGAGGCTGAGTTCTGACGTCGCGACGAATTGTATGGACAGTGTGCGATCAACTGGAGGAGTTGTTGGGGAGAGCGCCGGCCTCCTCGCAAGCCGTTTCCGACAAGGAATCCGGTCTTCCAGGATGCGGCCGGCCCGTTTTTCTGAGATCAAAAGTGAGTCGGCGATCGAGTTCAGGGAGATGACGCTTGGCGATCACATTGCGGGTTGAGTGGTCCAACAAGGACGACGAATTGCTCACGCAGGATGCCCGGCCTCACGTACACGTCTCC
>JAFNAG010000632.1 GCA_017860135.1 Acidobacteriota bacterium | reverse complement strand
ACGCATGCTGGTGGGCTCCTATTCTGTTGTCCATAGGATTCTGAAGAGCCCACCAGCCCTTCGGGCGCCGGCGGGGCGGCCTCGTCTGCGTTGTCGCTCGGTCTCGACGATGTCCCCGCATCGCCTGCGGCCTCGCTCCTAGCATCCGAGGCCGCCGCGCTCGGCGCATACGTCACCGTAATTACGAAAGGCAGTGCTTAGCGGCGGCGTGGGCACAGCAGGCGGCGAAAATGAAGGCGGCAGAAGTTGGTATACGAGTTGAAGCTCCTTAGTCGACTTCCCGGCGGCCGGCATACGAAAGTGTCTGCTTGAGGGTTGCTAACGTTTCGTTTGAGCCAACAAAGAGGTTTACGGGGAACCGATAGTGGGCAAGGATGTCCTGAAGAATCTTCGTGCTCACATACGAGTTGAAATACATACCCGCCAGGTATTGCAGCCTCAGGTTTCTATCCCGGTTCAGCTGGGCATTTTTCATCCAGGGTTTCAGGTCTGATCCCTGGACGGCGAAGGTCGACAGCAGATCCACCATCACTCCCGCTTCGCCGCTCCCGAATCCCACCTCTCTCAGGGATTCTTTCACCGGGAGATAGGATGGATGATCCAGCAGCTTCTGCAAATGATCGACATCAATAATCGAGGGTTGTATCTGTCCCAGCAGGACGGCGTCATAGCCCTCATGATGCTGGTCGTTGCTGAACAGGATTCCGTCTGGAAAGACCCGTAGGAAAGTGGCGACCATGCTTTTCGCCGAATCCAGATTGCTTTCGTAGAGAGGCATCCACAGGGTCATGACGCCTCCCGGCTTCAGGTGTCGCTTGCACATTTCATAAAACTCGATCGTGTTCAGCGCTGCGCTGCCTTTGACCCACGGATCAATCGGATCGGACGTGATCACGTCGAATTTGGTGTCGGGCGGCAAGGTGCGGATATAGTGGCGGCCGTCATCGTAAATTACCGACACTTCCTTGCCGTTCACCACGTGGGGATTGGCGCGGTCGATTCCGTCGACAATGTGATAATTCTCACGTCCGAACATAGGGGCCACGACCTTCGGGACCAGCGGCTCGATATCGCAGACCGTGATGCGGCGGATACTCGGGTATGTAATGAACGAGCCTGCGGTCACGCCAGCCCCGCAGGCGACGACCAGCACATCACGGATCCGGCTGGGATCTTTGCACGCAAGAGCCGAAAGGTGGCCGAGCATGCGCTGAAGCTTCATGTCCTGGGGCTGGCTCGAGGCCTGCACTTTCCCGGCGCCGTGAAAGAATCGCGAACCGGAGCCGGATTCGGTGACTGCCACTGAAACATTCATCCCCTCGCCAAGATAGGTGCAATGCCATTGTCCCGGGACAGTGCTTTTCGGCCGGTCCCGCCTCTGGTTCACAATCTCCGGCTCTGAGTATGCGATGTAAGTTGCAGCGAACCGGCCCCATGCGACCATGGCCCAGGGAACTTTTGACACGGATGCGGTCAAGAGAGCCAGGACCGGAAGAGCGACGACGGCCATAGACGCTCCCCGGAAGGAAAAGCTGAAGTCAAGGCGCCTGTCTGCAGGATCTTCACGTCGCTTGAAAGCGTGTGCCGCCAGCGCGATCGCCGCGGAAAGAGCCGCAATTCCAATCAGCGTTGCCTCGGCCGACTGTGTGCCGAACGTCGGAACTATCCAGAGGCTGAATCCAAGCGATCCTGCGATGGCGCCGATCGTGTTCGCAGCATAGATCCCGCCCACCATTCGTCCCGGGTCCTGGCCGCGGGAAGCGACAGCCGCGATGGCCAGTGGGAAACTGGCGCCCCAGAAAAATGCCGCGGGCAGGACCATCCAGGCGGTGCGAAGCAGGTCGAGCTGAAAGATATACCAGGGTCCGGAGTCGGTCGTGTAGATGCCCGGATTTATCGGCCAGTAGGGGAGAGATTTGGCAATGATCATCGCCGCCCAGGCGGCCGCAGCCGCGAGCAGCATCTGGCACCAGGCAAGAGCGAGCCGGGGCCTGGCACATGTCCGCGACAGCAGCGAGCCGGCGCCGCTGCCGATCCCGAGCCCAACCAGAAAAACCGCGAGAATAATGGAAAAGGAATAGACGGTCGCTCCGAGCAAAAGCGAAAGGAGTCGGGTCCAGACAACTTCGGCTCCGAGCGCCGAAAGTCCGGAAAGCGCCGCGACGATGTATACGAGGCATTTGCATGGTACTCCATGTGCAGTTGCTGCTTCCTGGTGTTGTGGCGTAGGGATGCTGCTCTTCGCGATGAGCAGCGCGGTCACTGCGACCAGCACGTTGATTGCTGCGGCGGTATAGGTCGCAGCAGGCATGTCGAAAACCCGCAGCAGAAAGAATCCCGCGCCCAGGCAGCCGGCCACCCCGCCGGCAATGTTTCCGCCATAGAAAAATCCCATCCATGACACTCCTTCAGGGGTGGATTCCACGAATCGTGCCACTGCAGGGAGGGTAGCTCCCATCAGGAGGGTGGGGGGGATCAGGCAGACCGCAGCAACGAGCGTGCGTACAAGAACGCCATGCCAATAGAAGCCGGCGTAGAGATCGGCAATGTAGGGCATTCCGTACAGGACGAGAATCGCGATCAGCCCGATCCCGAGTTCCAGGCACCCGTAGACCCGGAGCGGGTGGAACCGGGGCGGGATCAGGCGGGGCAGCACCAGGCTGCCAAGGCACATGCCTCCCATATAGGTGCCCAGCAAACAAGAGCATGAGAAATGGGAGAAGACGGCGTGAGGCGGGGACATTTGTTTTGTCAAGTTGATCCGGCATGAACCATAGCATATTCCGGGGTCGGACCCGCGCAAGTATTTTTTTTTGCAATAGGATGTTTACATGTGCTGGTCCGACCCCCGGCTCTGTGCTAGTCTGACCGGATCCGGGAGGAGATGCCTATGCGAAGCGACGCCATCAAGAAAGGAATCGAGCGCGCACCCCAGCGGGCAGCTTTGTACGCTGTTGGCTGCAGCAGGGCGGATCTTGATAAGCCGTTCATTGGGATCATCAGCAGTTCGAGCGAAATCTTCCCTGGGCATTTACAGCTTAACACTATCGCCCAGTGGGTGAAGGCCGGGATCCGGAGCGCCGGAGGAGTTCCGTTCGAGATGGGGACCATATCGCTGGGTGAGTGCATCAACGAAGGGCAGCCCGGCATGCGCTACAACCTGCCCAGCAGGGAATTCATCGCCGATTCCGTAGAAATCCTGGCTCAGGCATACGCCCTGGACGGGCTCGTTCTTATCCCCAACTGCGACAAGATCGTCCCGGGAATGCTGATGGGCGCTGTGCGGGTGAACATTCCATCCGTGTTCATAAGTGGGGGCCCGATGCTGGCCGGGCGGATTTCGATTAACGGGGAACAGAAGCTCATTGACATTTCCAAAGTGAATGAAGGAATGGGGAAGGCACTGCGTGGCGAAATCAGCGAGGCGGATCTGCGACGCCTGGAAGAGGCTGCATGCCCGACATGCGGCAGCTGTGCGGGCATGTTCACCGCGAACAGCATGAATTGCCTGACGGAAGGACTCGGCATGGCACTCCCCGGAAACGGTACCGTGCCGGCGGTCGATACCCGCAGGATCCATCTGGCGAAGGATGCCGGAGAAGCAATTATGCGCCTGGTTGACCGTCAGCTCTGCCCCCGCGAAATTGTCACGCCCCGGTCTGTGGAGAACGCGTTCGTGCTCGCGATGGCGATCGGGGCAAGCACCAATACCGTCCTGCATCTTCCGGCGATTGCGCATGAAGCGGGTTTTGAGTTTCCGATCTCGAGAATAAACGAGATCAGCCGCCGGACTCCACTGCTGTGCAAATTCAGCCCGGCATCGGATTACTGGCTGGAACACCTGGACGCGGCCGGCGGTATTCCGGCAGTGCTGAAAGAGCTCAGGCCCCTCCTGAATCTGGATTCGAAAACGGTCATGGGGAAATCACTCGGGGAAAGCCTGGATTCGGCCGAAGTAATGGACCGAAACGTGATTCGCGCCCTGCAAAATCCCTATGACAGTTCAGGCGGGATCACCGTGCTGTTCGGCAATCTCGCACCTGAAGGTGCGGTGATCAAAAGCAGCGCTTCGGGGATCCGCCTCCATCGCGGTCCCGCACGGGTGTTCGATTCCGAGCACGACGCCACGCAGGCCATCATGAAACAGCAGTTTCAACGGGGCGATGTCATCGTGATCCGATACGAGGGTCCCAGGGGAAGTCCCGGAATGGTGGAGATGCTGTGGCCGACTTCGCTGTTGTGCGGCATGGGAGTAGACCGGGAAGTCGCACTCGTGACGGATGGCCGCTTTTCGGGCGCAACCCGCGGAGCGGCGGCAGGACACATCTCTCCCGAGGCGGCGGCCGGAGGACCTATCGCTGCTGTGCACGACGGAGACATTATCAGAATCGATATTGCCGATCACGCAATCACGGTGGAATTGAGCGACTCCGAGATCAAGCGGCGGCTTGAACTCCTGCCCGTGTTTGTGCCCCGGGTGAAATCCGGCTATCTGAAGAGGTATCTGGAAAAAGTGACATCTGCGAGCCGGGGAGCGATTCTGGTTGATTAATCCCAAGCCTCATCGCCGAAATCACGATAAAGCGCTGAAGGAGGGAATTCTCGCGCTGCATTGCGTCATTCGATGATTTAGCCCGCATTTCTCACAAGGTTTCGTAGCGAGGCGGCGCAGACGGGCGTGGATACAAGGCGCGCGACCGAGGGCCCCGCAGACGTACTCGACAGTACG
>JAFNAG010000631.1 GCA_017860135.1 Acidobacteriota bacterium | reverse complement strand
AAAGCCTGTCCTCGCCAGTAGGATTATCCGGATCCTGCAGGAAACCGAACCGAATTCATTGAAACCGCTTATTGAAGCCGTTACACTGCTGGAGTCGGCTGCGATGTTGGTTCATATCCGTTGAACACGGCAAACTCACGGAACGGGAGAGACCATGAAACTGGACGAAGCGATCAGAGCAGCTCTGGAGTATGAGGGCGGTGTCCACAGGACGTATCAGGAAGCGGCGGAGCGGAGCACGGACCCGACAGGCAAGCGGGTCTTTCAGACTCTATGCGATGAGGAAATGGGGCATGTGCGTTATTTGCGCGAACGCCTCGACGAATGGCAGACGACGGGAAAGGTCCAGGTAAAGAAGCTGGAAACCTCCATCCCGACCCGGGCCTCCATCGATGCCAGTCTGCAAAAGCTCCGGCAGACGGTAACGCCGAAGCCGGCGATGCGTCAGACGCCCGAGCTTGAATTCCTTCAGAAGGCCCTGGAAGTGGAAATCCAGGCAAGCGACTTCTACAGGGACATGGTGAGCAAACTGGACGGTGACGGCCAGAGGCTCTTCGCGCGTTTTGTCGAGATCGAGGAAGGGCACAAGGCGATCGTCCAGGCCGAGATCAACGCCGTTTCAGGACTGGGCTACTGGTTCGACACCGCCGAGTTCAACGTCGAGGCGGGATAGAGGATTCTATTCGGGGAAAAAGCAGCCACAGATTGCACAGATTTCATAGCGCGGCCGAGGGCCGGGACCAGGCAAAGCGACGACTCCTGGAAATCGCAGAATCGGAATCGCAATCGCTGTCGCTGTCGGGATCGATTCCGGCATCATCGCGCTGCAAGTATTGTTACAGAGATGTCCGATTGTGCACGATTTTCGATCGCGACTGCGATTGCGATCCCGATGCCGATACCGACCGTTATTCCGTGGTGCTGAAGAATCCCTTTCTTTTTGGCAAGGACTTTCAGGCGAGGAGTAGGGATGCGAATGTCGCTGAGATCTGAGGCTGTCTCGTCGGGGAGCACTGTTTTCCTGCAGTATCATAATCATTTTGCGGGAAGGGCGTGGCTGGGATGACAGGTCAGCATGTGGTGATGATCGTCGGTGGCGCCGTCGCGGGTTCCGAGGCGGCCTTCCAGCTCGCGCAGCGGGGCGTTCTGTGCTTCGTAGTGGAGCAGAACGAAAGGCCATATGGCAAAGTCGAGGATGGTCTTCCCCGATGGCACGACAAGCTGCGGCTGCAGGAGGAGAAGAAGATCGACGAAAAGCTCTCCCACCCGCTCGTCCACCTCGTTCCGCGGACGCGGCTGGGCACGGACCCGGCGCTCGAGGAAGTCCTGGGGTGGGGCTTGAGCGCGATTGTGTTTGCCAACGGCGCCTGGCGCGACCGTCCTCTGCCCATCCCCGGCATCGACCGGTTCATCGGCAGGGGGTTCTGGTACCAGAATTCGTTCGTGAATGCCTTCAATCACTACCCCGAGCCTGAATATTCGGGGCCTCCGCTCGAGATCGCCGACAACGCCCTCGTGATCGGCGGCGGGCTCGCTTCGCTGGACATCGTGAAAATCCTCATGCTGGAATCGGTTGACCGGGCTCTGGATGCCCGTGGCGAGCGGATCGGGTTCTACCCGCTCGAACATGAAGGGATCAGCAAGGTCCTTGCGCGGCTCGGGCTGTCACTGCAGGACCTGGGCCTGAAGGGGTGCACCCTGGTGTACCGCCGCAGCATCGAGGACATGCCGCTCGCCGAAGTGGATGCGGACGCCACGCCGGAACAGGTCGCGCAGGCGCGAAAGACCCGGCGAAAACTGTTTCAAAACTTCCTGCAGAAATACCTGTTCCAATTCCGGGAATATTCCACGCCGGTCGCCTGCTTAGACGCGGGCGATCGCATCGTGGGCCTGCGGGTGGCCGGGACGGAAGCCAGGAACGGCCGGCTGATCACCTTGCCCGGCAGCGAGATGGATTTCTCATCAGAGCTGGTGATCAGCTCAATCGGCAGCATTCCGGAACCGGTTCCGGGAATCCCGATGGACGGGGAGGTCTACCGGATCAAGGACGACCTGACCGGCGAAGTCGCGGGGCTCGAGCGCGTCTTCGCCGTAGGCAATGCGGTCACGGGCCGCGGCAACATCCTTTCGTCGCGAAGGCACGGGCGCGTGGTTTCACAGCACATGCTCGAGAATTATCTTGCGGGCACGGCGAGCGGCTATGAAGAGGTGCTGGAAAACGCCGCGTCGGGAGCGGCCGTCCAGGTGAATGCCGTGGCACGCCGGATCGCCGAGCAGGCGCCGCTTTCCCCAGAAGGCCGCGCTGCAGTGATCCGGAGGTTCCAGGCGCTTCAGGAGCGGGTCGGATATCCGGGCGACTATGCCCGGTGGATGGAACGCGTGCGCCTGCCGCTGGTGTGATCCTGATGCCGACGGTGAGCACCCGCTTCAGCGCGTGCGAAAATCGCCACAGATTCCACAGATTTCGCAGAATGGGATGGGGAGATATCGTCTCTGCCGTCCGGCCAGGGGACAACGCTGCGCGTTGCACCGTCCTGGTCCGGATCCCACAGGAGAGCGCTCCGCACCGACAACTCCGATGGGAGCAGAACCTCTTGCTCTCCTGCGGGAACCGGACCAGGACGGTGGCGGAAGGCCGCCCCTGGCCGGACGGCAGAAACGATATCCCGGCGCAGCCTTATGAATCCGTGAACACGGGTATCGGGTTAGCTCCAGTGGCTACTACATATTGTGGTAGTCCCAGGCATTCAAGTCGTCGTCCGTTGCCGCAGGGCGCGTGGCCTTGAGCCC
>JAFNAG010000630.1 GCA_017860135.1 Acidobacteriota bacterium | reverse complement strand
CACTATGCTCGCCAGGCGGGTATCAAGGTGGTCTGTAGTACGAACGGGCACATATTTGCAGACGCTGAAAAAGCCCGGGCAGTCGTGGAAGCCGGGCTCGATGTTCTGGTCTTCTCGGTCGACGGTATCACCCAGGAAACTTACCAGCGCTACCGCGCATATGGGAACCTGGAGACGGTCCTGGCCGGAGTCCGGAACGTGGTCAGCGAGAAGTGCCGTGCGGGTTCGCAGTTCCCGTTGGTGAATTTGCGATTCATTGTAATGAAACACGGTCAGCACGAGGTGGCGCACCTGCGAGAATTCTCCCGCGCTCTCGGGGTGGATGTCCTCACATTGCGTAAGTTCCATTCGGTGCCGAGGGACCAGGAGGCTGAGGAAGACCTCGTTCCCGATCAGGTTCAATACCAGCTGCCCGCACGCACTCCAGGAGGACGGCGCGCCGTGCGCGTGCGCCGGAATCCGTGCAAGAATCTCTGGAACTGCCCGACAATCCACTGGGACGGGACGGTGTGCTCGTGTTTCATGGACTACCGCCAGCAAAGGCCGCTGGGCTCGCTGACGGAGACCAGTTTCCGGAAGATCTGGCGGGGTGCTTCCTACGGCAGTTTGAGGCGATCCTTTCGGAAAGATTGGACTGACGTGGCGTTGTGCGGAGAGTGCGCCTTCGGTTTCGAGGGGGGCGATGTCGGCCGGGAGGCAAACGCCGAGGCAGTCTTTTTCAAAGACTCGCAGGGGTGCGGATGACTTCGGACGACAGGCCGCAGCTTTCGGTCGTCGTGCTGGTTCCGCGCAGGTCACGGACCCTGCAGTGGGCACTCGAACGCCTTAACGGGCAGACGATTGCGGGCCACATTGAGTGCGTGCTCGTGGCGCCGACGAACGAGGAGACTCAAGGCGCCCTCCAGGAACTGGGACGACTGGCCGGCGTTCAGACTCTGCACCTCGGCGAGATGGAAAACGAGGGGAGTGCCAAAGCCGCGGGAATGAGGGCCGCGAAGGCGCCATTGGTGGCATTCCTCGAAGACCATTCGTTCCCGGATGCCAGCTGGGCGGAAGCGCTGGTCGGGGCGCACGATAGCGGCAAATACGCCGTGGTCGGCCCCGTTGTCAGAAACGCGAATCCTGCCAGCGGTGCGAGCTGGGGGTGTTTTCTGGTCTACTACGGCCAATGGATGGAGGCGCTGCCCGAAGGCGCGCTCCGGCACCTCCCGGCCAATCACTCGTGCTATCGCAAGGACGTACTGATCGCGTACGGCGAACGGCTGCCCGTTCTGCTGCAAAGCGAGAGTGTGCTGCACCGGGATCTGCTCCGAAAAGGCGGCCGTCTCTTCCAGGAGAGGCGCGCCATAGCGTATCACCTCAACTACTCCAACACGCTGACGGCTTGCAGCGAGTATGTCCTCGCCTCGCGGGTATTCGCGACCGATAGAGCTTCGGGATGGAGCGGCTTAAGACGAGCCGTATACGCATGCGGGTCCCCATTGCTGCCGGTAATACGCACCGTCCGTCTTCTCCCGATCCTCCGCCGCAGCGGCTTGGAAACGGGTGTGATGGCGAGAGCCTTCCTGGCGATGTTTTCAACGCTGGTTGCGGGTGCCTTGGGTGAAATGCTCGGATACAGCGTCGGCGCCGGGGCAGCAACGGAGCACCTCTTTCGATTTGTGGAAAGACGCGACGGGGCCTTCTCGGAGAGCGAGCTGGCGGAGGCTGCGGAGCGGATCCGACGCGGGAGCGCAGGTGCTACGGGCGGGTCTTAGCTCATGAAGCATTTTTCGATTGTGGTTCCCACCTGTAACCGGCCCGAAAGCCTGAAACGCCTGCTTTCGGCTCTCGCTGATCTCGAATACCCGGCGGAGCGGTTCGAGGTGATTGTCGTTGACGATGGGGGGCGGTTCCCATTGGGGCCAATAATCCAGGATTGCCGGGAACGGCTGAATACCGTTTTGCTGCGGCAACCCATGACAGGACCGGCCGGGGCCCGCAATTTTGGAGCGGCAAATGCAGGCGGCCGGAATCTGGCCTTCATCGACGACGACTGCCGGCCGGCATCGGGCTGGCTGCAAGCACTGGAGCGAGTGCTTGACGAATCCCAGTCTGCGGTCTGCGGAGGCCGCGTGATGAACGGCCTGATCGGGAATCCGTACTCTGCGGCTTCGCAGTTCCTCATGGACTATCTGTACGAACACTACAGCCCGCTAACAACGCCAGGCGCCTTTTTCACCACCAATAACCTGGCAGTGGCCAGATCCGAATTTCTAGAGATGGGAGCATTCGACCCGGAGCTACGGTTCGGGGAGGACCGCGACTTCTGTTATCGCTGGGCAATGCGGGGCGGTCGTTTCCGGTTCGTTCCGGAGGCAGTCGTCTGGCATTTCAACGATCTCAGGCTCAGCTCCTTCATACGCCTGCACTTTCAGTATGGGGGCGGCACGGCGTCATTCCGGAGCCGCGCCAGGATCAAGCATCTGGATCGGGTCAGGATCAACCCTCCTTCCTGGTACTTGAAGCTGATCCTTTCGGGTGTCCGAACGCGGCGGGACCTGTCGGGAGTTGTACTGAGTCTTCTGCTCGCCTCGTCGCAGGCGGCTAACACCGCCGGTTTCCTCTGGCAAAGGCTGAGCGATCTCGCGGCGCGGGCTTCCTCAAGAACAGGGGGGTCTGCATTAGAGTAAGGACAGTCAGGCTGTATTTTCCACTCTCCCCATGTCGAGTCGCCGTTCCTGCATCAGGGCATCCTCGATTTCTCCGTCGACGTTTTCCGCGAACTGTGTGCTGATTTGAGAGCACTTGGAACCGATGAAATGATCTTGACCGGAGAGGGAGAGCCACTGCTTCACCCCCGGATTTTTGACCTCATCCGGATCGCGCGGGAATCGGGCCTTCGGTCGATGATGTTCACTAACGGCACGCTGCTAGACCATGAGCGCTGCAGACTCCTCGTCGAATCGGGCCTGACCTTGCTCAAGGTCAGCCTTTGGGCAGGCTCTCCCGAAACCTTCCACCAGAACTATCCGGGTACCGACCCTGCCCACTTTCAGACAGTTGTTGATGGGGTCGTGCGACTGATCGAAATCAGGCGTGGGCTTGGGAAGAAAACGCCCGCCGTTCTCGTGCGACACGTCGTCAATCACTCCAATGTGGGCGGACTTGCCTCGTTCATCGATCTGGCTGCGGGCACAGGCAGTGATGGGATCGAATTGTCTGCTTTGCGGGTTTTCATGCAGGGTAGCGCCGAGTATGCTCTTTTGCCGCCGGAACTGGATCAGGTGCGCAAGCTCCTTCCGAGCACTGCGAAACAGTTGAATGCCCGGGGTATCAGGCACAACATTCCGGAGCTTCTGTTCCGATACAAGATCGGCCCAGCGGTGTGGGAGAAGATGCCCTGTTATGTCGGGTGGTATCACTCGCACGTCGGCGTGGATGGCGAGGTGCTGCCTTGCTGCACGTGTGCGCGGCCGATGGGCAGTTTGCGGGAAAGCCGTTTCCCGGCGATCTGGAACAATGCAGCCTATCGCGCATTTCGCAAACAAACCGGCACCCGTGAGGGGCTGGCAGCAGCAAACGAAACCTGCCATTGCCAATACTGCAGTTATGTCGGGAACAACCATCGGGTGCATCGCATCTTGCGATGGTTATCGCCGTTTCCCGCGGGTGTGCCTCGACACCCGTCGCCTCACTGAGGCGCCGCACGGCGAGCCAGCTCCAATGGAACTACTCATTGGCACCCGCCTCCAGGCGACCTTCCTGCGCCAA
>JAFNAG010000629.1 GCA_017860135.1 Acidobacteriota bacterium | reverse complement strand
GCCCGAGGCATCCCGCGTGAGGATCGATGCCAGGTCGAACCGGAAACCGTCCACGTGCATCTCTCCCACCCAGTACCGGAGGCTGTCCACGATCATGCGGCGGACAATGGGGTTATTGGCGTTGAGCGTGTTCCCGCACCCGGTGTAGTTGGCGTAGCGCGAGCGGTCCTGTTCGAGGATGTAGTAAATGCTGTTGTCCAGACCCCGGAAACAGAGCGTCGGCCCCCGGTGGTCGCCTTCTGCGGTGTGGTTGAAGACCACGTCGAGGATGACTTCGATGCCGGCCCGGTGCAGTGCCTTCACCATGTCGCGGAATTCCTCCACCGGCCCTAGCGGGTCCCGACGAGAGCTGAAGGCCTGGTGCGGCGAAAAAAAGGACACCGGCGCGTAGCCCCAGTAGTTGATTCGGCCCGGCGGGCAGTCCTGGCTATCGAACTGGAACACCGGTAACAGTTCCACCGCAGTGATGCCGAGCCGCTGCAGATAGGGAATTTTCTCGATCAGGCCCACGAACGTCCCGCGTCTCCCCTCGGCCACTCCGGAACTTGGGTGGCGGGTGAAACCTGCCACGTGCATCTCGTACACGATGGTTCGAGAGGAAGGCCGCTTCAGGGGTTTGTCCCCTTCCCAATCGTACGCACTGGAATCCACAACCACACTCTTCATCGCTGACCCGGCGTTGTCGCCTTGCTCGTAGGCAGCGTCGCGGCTGTAGCTTTTCGGAACCACCACCCCACGGCCATAGGGGTCTAGCAGGACTTTGGTTGGGTCGAATCGCATCCCCTTTTCAGGATCGCACGGTCCCGCGACCCGGTAACCGTAGATCTGCCCGGCCTGCACACCAGGCACAAACACGTGCCAGTAGTGGTACGTGCGGTTGGATATCGGGTCGATGGGAATCACCTGCGCAGGCCGGGAGTCCTCTTCCCGGTCAAAAAACAGCAATTCCATTCCCGTAGCGCCGCGGGAAAAGACGCTGAAGTTGACTCCGCCGTCGCCCGGGGTAGCCCCAAGAGGAGAGCTTCGGCCGATCGTACTCTCACAAAGGTTCATGACACACCAATAGATTCATCCCAAGCTATTTATCTGTCTCAACCATTGCAGCGACCGTGCCGAGTTCGATGACCTGCTCAGCTGTGGTGGTCGCAAACAGGTGCATCAGGCGAGCGATGATCCCGGTCCATCCCGTCTGGTGGTTTGCACCCAGACCGGACCCATTGTCGCCGTGGAAGTATTCGTAGAACTGGAGATGGTCGCGCCAGTGCGGGTCCTCTTGGAACTTTCGAGCCCCTCCGTAGACCGGTCGCCTCCCGTCCTCACCGCGGAGAAAGATGCCGGCCAAGCGGCGTGTGATCTCCTCGGCAACCTGGTACAGGTTCATGTGCCGCCCTGAGCCCGTGGGACATTCGACGGTGAAATCATTGCCATAGTAGCTGTAATATTGCAGCAGGGCTCGAACAATCAGACCGTTGACAGGCATCCAGATCGGCCCACGCCAGTTGGAGTTGCCGCCGAACATGCCCGTATCGGACTCTGCGGGCAGATACGATACCCGGTACTCCTGGTCTCCTGCGCGGAACACAAAGGGATGCTCGGCGTGGCAGAGGGAGAGGGAACGGATGCCGTAGGGGCTCAGGAACTCGTTCTCGTCGAGCATCTTCGTCAGGACCCGCCGGAGCCGGGTTTCGTTCAGGACCGCGGCCATCAACCGTTCACCACAGCCAATCTTGAACGGATCGTGGATGAAGGCTGTCAGCTCCGGGCGAGCTTTGATGAATCTACGAATGCGGTGAGCCATCTCCGAGTAGCTCTTCCTCATTTGCCCTTCGAAGACAGTGACCGCACACAAGGGCAGCAACCCCACCATGGAACGCACCTTCAGAGGCTGAGACCGGCCATCCGGCAGCCGGAGAACGTCATAGAAAAACCCGTCTTCCTCGTCCCACAGCCCCGTGTCCCCGCCGGTGTGGATCATCGCCGAGGCAATCCACAAGAAATGCTCGATGAACTTGAGAGCCATCTCTGCGTAGGCCGGCCTGTGCATTGCCAGCTCCACAGCGATCTCGAGCATGTTCTGGCAGAACAGCGCCATCCAGGCGGTGCCGTCGGCCTGCTCAAGGTGCCCGCCGGTCGGCAGCGGCGCGCTGCGGTCGAAGACGCCGATATTGTCAAGCCCCAGGAACCCGCCCTCGAAGACATTGCTGCCGGAGCGGTCCTTGCGGTTCACCCACCAGGTGAAGTTGAGCACCAGCTTCTGGAAGGACCGCTCGAGCCAATCGAGGTCGCCCTTACCCTTGCGGATCTTCTCCAGTCGGTACGTAAAGAGGCTGGACCACGCGTGCACCGGCGGGTTGACATCACCGAAGTTCCACTCGTAGGCTGGAAGTTGTCCGTTGGGGTGAAGGTAGTTCTCTCGAAGCATCAGGTCCAGCTGCTGCTTGCCGAAGTCTTCATCCACCAAGGTGAGCGCAAGAATGTGAAAAGCCAGATCCCATGCCGCATACCAGGGGTATTCCCACTTGTCCGGCATGGACACGACGTCCGCGTTGTACATGTGGTGCCAGTGGTCGTTGCGGGGGGCGCGTCGCTTCGGGTTGAACGGGTCAGCGCCGTGCTCTTCGAGCCACTTGTCCACATCATAGTAATAGAACTGCTTGGACCAGAGCATGCCCGCGATCGCCTGGCGCATCACAAGCATAGAACTCATCCGCCTCCTGCCGGCGAGACTCCATCGCGGCGTCAAAACCATTTCCGAACGCTCCGCCTGGGCCGTCCGTTGTTGAAGCCACGATGGCAGGTGCCACGTCGCTCAGCCGCAGACGAAGGGTCCTGGATTCCCCGGCCCCCACGTTGAGAGAACAATGGGCTGAGGCCTTCGTCCCCTTTTTCTCAGCATTCACCGCGCCCTGACGGCCGTGCACAATGTAATCGTTGATCCCGTCCTTGACGTAGGGCGTTGGGTTCGGAACATGGACCAGGCGCTGGGTGTTGGTTTCATTGTCGGTGAAGAGCAGCGCAGCCGC
>JAFNAG010000628.1 GCA_017860135.1 Acidobacteriota bacterium | reverse complement strand
TCTTTGTCGAGTACAGCAAAGTCGGCCAGCTTGCCTGCTTCAATACTGCCTATCTCATTTTCCATGCCGATCACGTAGGCGGCGTCGATGGTGATGGCGCGAATGGCCTGATCCAGTGTCAGCCGCTCGGCGGGGGCGAACACCTTGCCGGATAGGGTTTCCCGCGACGCGGTGGTCCAGGCCAGGAATAGCGGTTCGGCAGGTGCCATCGGGAAGTCCGAGTGCAGCGCTACCGGCACATTACGTTTGACCAAACCGCCCAGCGGTGCAATGCGAGCCGCTCGATCGAAGCCGAGGCCGCTCTCGGCGTAGCGGTCTCCCAAGTCATAGAGATAGAAGGGGTTGGCCGAGACCTGGGCACCCAGCTTCGCTAGACGGCGCGAGGTGCCGTCGTCGGCATAGCCGTAATGCTCGATAGTGAAACGATGATCAGCGCGCGGCTTTTCGTCTTCCAGCATTTGCAAGGTGTCGAGCACCATCCTGGCGCCACCGTCGCCATTGGTGTGGACATGGATCTGGTAGCCGGCGTTCCAGTAGCTGCGGGCAAAATCGGCAAATGGCGCAGGCTGGGTGATCCACTCACCTTTGTGGCCGTCGATATAGCCGGGATCACTGATTTGCATCGCCTGCGAGAACATGGCGCCATCGGCGAACAGCTTGATGCCGTTGTTAAAGATCATGTGACCAGAATTCTGTGACTTCAGTTGGCTGACTAATTTCATCGCCGCTTCCGGGCTTTTGAGGGCTGCAGCCAGTTTCATTACATCGGGCGTCAGCCGCACCCGGATCGGCGAGTCGGGCGTGTCCAGATTGCGTTTGAGAGCCGACGTTTCGAGCTCCCAATTGGTACCGCCCGTGTTCATGTCGGCGACCGTGGTGACACCGTTGTAGGTCAGGTAGTCACGCGTCTTCAGATAACCCGGATCGGCAGCGGCGGGGTCGAGCAGGAAGCTGGCCATATAAGGCAGGACCACGCTGAACAAGCCGTCTTCCCAGAAGTGGCTCTTGTTCCAGTCAATCTGCGGATGATCCTTGAATTTGTTTTCATCCAGGCCCTTGGCCTTCAGCAGCGCCAACATGGGGGTGTTGATGTAGGCCTCATGCAGCGAACGCTGCAGTACAAGAATGGGCACATCCCTGGAGATGCCGTCCAGCACCGCGCGTGACAACTCCCCATGCGTATCGGCGCTGAAGCCCCAGGTCATGAATATCGGTGCATCTTTATTGCGAGAGTCAAATGCTGTAGTTAGCGCAGTTCGATAGGCTTTTTCGCCAATAGTCGCGGGCGTCTTCTGGCCCATGACATTCCAGGGTTCCGGGGTAATCCAGACGGTCTGGAAGGCGATCGCGCCGAGCATCGGATGCATGTGCGGGTCGATCAGGCCCGGCATCAGCACCTTGTCCTTGAACTGCTCGTCGATCGTGTACTGGTTGTTCTTGAGCCAGGGCTGGAGGTCTTGTAGCGACCCCACACCAAGAATCATCCCATCCCGCACAGCAACGGCTGTCGCAGTAGGTCGTGTTGGGTCTATCGTGACAATCTTCTTCGCAGTGAAGACGGTAATCGCACCAGACTGGTCCTGCGCTGTGGCAGGATTTGCCACAGCCAAAGCAAGTAATAAGCAAACCATCGCTCTAGTTGTCAGTTTCATTCGTGACGTTCCCCTTGGATGTAGAGGTGGACTGTGGCCCAACATCTATTCGACACCATGGTGTATAGCAAAACCGACGCGGCGCAGACCTTTTCCCAATGGCCCTTCGTCTGCAATGCGATTCCTCCCGATAAGCCTGGGCGCAACGTGCATCCGGTGGGAATGTGTGTCGGACTTTACCGGAATCCTATCCTGAGGGAGGCGGTATTTGAGTCAAGCGCGACGTGCTCCATTGATCCGTTCAAAGTGTCGGAAATATTTACACCGTTCGCATTGCACGTCCTCAAGTGGCGGCCCCCTGCAACTGCAGTTTATTGATTAACCTCGAAAAGATCGGCCACGGGCGCGCGATTTGCCTGGCATTCCGGGCACGTTCATGTGATGTTCTGCTGTGCCCCCTCTCGGTCCGCAAGCCGCGTGCAAGGCAACGACCAGCCGTGCGAGATCATCTTCATCACGCTGCGCGATGCTGAAGTCACAACACTTCTGAAGACGGATAGGGGACGCTGATGCGCAGAAGAAGCTTCCTGAAGATCACGGCCGGCACTTTGGCTGCTTTTGTTGCCTCCGCTACGGGCGGGTTTGTGAAACGGGCATGGGCCCAGATTGCGGGCGGGATGCTCGATCCTGCCGTCGTTGGCAAATTCCAGACTTCGCTTTTGATTCCGCCGGTCATGCCGAAGGCCGGCATGATCAGGCAGAGCGACGGCAAGAACGTCGACTACTACGAGATCTCGCTGAAGCAGTTCCAGCAGCAGATCCTTCCAGCACCGCTTCCGCCGACCACTGTCTGGGGCTATGGCGCGGAAGCGGCCCGGAGCAAGCGCGGCTTGCTGGTGCACAATGCCCCATCACTCACGATCGAAGCGCATTGGAACACGCCCGTGCGGGTTAAATGGACTCCCGCCGCCTCACGATAGTTGTCGTGCTCTGGGGTGCTTGTGGCCCACTTTCATAGGACCGAAGTCGGGAGGTCTGCCCCGCCGCTACGAAGCCACGTTGCGATGCTTCGGGCGCTGAGACGGGCTTTGCGCGATTTCGGTGTGGGGCATTCAATTACCGGGCTGCCCAGTGCGCGTTGCAAGCAGTTCTTTCGCCTGCATAATTTGCACAAGCATCTCCTCGAGAGACATAGAGCATGCGCGACGACTAC
>JAFNAG010000057.1 GCA_017860135.1 Acidobacteriota bacterium | reverse complement strand
TTGACTCCATGATTCCCATCGGCCGCGGCCAGCGCGAGTTGATCATCGGCGACCGGCAAACCGGCAAGACGGCCATCGCGATCGACACCATCATAAACCAGAAAAACACGGACGTCATCTCGATCTACGTCGCGATCGGCCAGAAGCGCTCTACAGTGGCCCAGGTGGTAAAGACGCTGACCGACTACGAGGCGATGGACCGGACCATCGTGGTTTTGGCATCGGCATCGGATCCTGCCACCATGCAATACATCGCACCCTACTGCGGCTGCGCCATGGGCGAATATTTCCGTGACAGCGGCAGGCATGCCCTGGTGATCTATGACGACTTGTCCAAGCACGCCGCCGCCTACCGCGAAATCTCCCTGCTGCTGCGCCGCCCCCCGGGCCGCGAAGCCTATCCCGGGGATGTCTTTTACCTTCATTCCCGCCTGCTGGAACGCGCGGCCAAACTGAACGATCAGAACGGAGGCGGCTCGCTCACGGCACTCCCCGTGATCGAGACCCAGGCGGGGGACATTTCCGCATATATCCCGACCAACGTCATTTCGATCACCGACGGCCAGATCTTCCTGGAAGGGGACCTCTTCCATGCCGGCATCCGGCCCGCCATCAACGTGGGCAATTCTGTAAGCCGCGTCGGCGGCAACGCCCAGATCAAGGCGATGAAGCAGGTGGCGGGCACCTTGCGTCTGGAACTGGCCCAGTACCGGGAACTGGCTGCGTTTGCCCAATTCGGCTCCGACCTGGACAAGGCGACCCAGGCGCAGCTGGCGCGCGGCGAACGCCTGACGGAAATCCTCAAACAGGACCAGTACCAGCCGCTCGGCGTGGTGCGCCAGGTAATGATCATTTTTGCCGGCACCCAGGGTTATGTCGATGACCTGCAGGTCGCTGAGATCCACGGCTTTGAGAGGCAGCTCTACCAGTTCATGGAGGCCACGAGGGGATCGCTGGTCCAAAGGATCGCCGCCGAGCGCGTGCTGAACGACGATTTGCGCGCGCAATTGCATGCTGCCCTCCAGGAGTTCAAGGAGAAGTACGCGGCGGAAAAAGGCGGTCAGACCGGAAAGGGAACAGCAGACTAGGCGACCGGCGGGATTATGGCGAACATTCGAGATATCCGGCGGCGCATCCGAAGCGCCAAAAACATCCAGCAGATCACCCGCGCGATGAAGTTCGTTTCTGCGGCGCGGCTGAGGAAAGCGCAGGAGCGCGTGATCGCGGCGCGCCCCTATGCCCAGCAGATGCTGGCGGTACTCAACAGCCTGGCGACGCGCGTCCCCGAGCAGAGCCACCCCCTGCTCGCGCAACGGCATGACAACCGCATCGAACTGGTGGTCATCACGGCGGACAAAGGCTTGTGCGGCGCTTACAATACGAACATACTCAGGAACGCCGTCGAGTTCATCCTCGTGCACAAGGAAGCTGCCATCGATCTGAACATCCTGGGGAGGCGCGGCAGGGACTTCTTCCGGCGCCGGTCTTATGCGGTGCGGCACGAGGCCATCGGGGTGCTGCAGAAAGTGGGCATCGCCGACGCTGCCGCGATTGCCCGGGACATCATCACGGAGTTCGAAAGCAAGAAGATCGACCAGGTCTGGCTCCTGTACAACGAGTTCAAGTCCGTCGTGCAGCAGCATGTGGTGGCGGAGCCACTCCTGCCCATCCGGAGGCTCGCCGGCCTGGAGGCGGCACCCCTCGTCGAGTATCTCTACGACGAATCCCCCGTCAAGATCTTCGGCAACCTGCTTCCACGCCACGTGGAGACGCAGATATTCCGCGCCCTCCTGGAAGCGGCTGCCTCGGAGCAGGGTGCGCGCATGACCGCCATGGATGCGGCGACCAAAAACGCTTCCGAAATGATCGACAGCCTGACGCTCCACGCCAACAAAGTCCGGCAGGCGGGCATCACCAAGGAGTTGATTGAAGTCGTAAGCGGCGCAGCTGCTGCCGGATCCTGATCCGGCCCGGTCGCCGCTGATGGGGGACGCGGATGGAATCCTGAGCCCGGATCCGTGGACCAGGCTGTCGAGAGGAGACTGAATGGCAAAAAAAGGCAAGGTCGTACAGATCATCGGCCCGGTAGTGGATTGCGAGTTCGAAGAGCGGCACCTCCCCGCGATCTACAACGCGGTCATCATCGAAGGGACCAACCCGGGCGGGCCGATCCGGGTGACAACGGAGGTCCAGCAACACCTCGGGGAAAGCAGGGTGCGTTGCGTGAGCATGCAGCCGACCGACGGAATGGTGCGCGGCATGGATGCCATCGACATGGAAGGCCCCATCACTATTCCCGTGGGCCGGGGCACGCTTGGCCGCGTCATCAACGTCATCGGCGAACCTGTGGATCAGCTCGGGGAAATCCATGCGGATACCCGCTACCCCATCCACCGCCCCGCTCCGAGTTTCGAGCAGCAGAGCACCGAAACCAAGATGCTGGAGACCGGAATCAAGGTCATCGACCTTCTCGAGCCGTATGTCCGGGGCGGTAAAATCGGCCTTTTCGGCGGCGCCGGCGTGGGCAAAACCGTGATCATCATGGAGCTGATCAACCGCATCGCCACCCATCACGGAGGATTTTCCGTGTTCGCGGGTGTCGGGGAGAGGACGCGCGAAGGGAACGACCTCTGGCTGGAAATGAAGGAATCCGGAGTGATCGACAAAGCGGCTCTCATCTATGGCCAGATGACCGAACCGCCCGGGGCGCGCCTGCGCGTCGGCCTGACCGGCCTGACTGTCGCGGAGTATTTCCGCGAGGTCGAGCATCAGGATGTGCTCCTGTTCATCGACAACATCTTCCGGTTCACCCAGGCAGGTTCTGAAGTCTCGGCGCTGCTCGGCCGCATGCCTTCCGCCGTCGGGTATCAGCCCAACCTTGCCACGGAAATGGGCGAACTCCAGGAACGCATCACTTCCACGAAGGACGGCTCGATCACTTCGATCCAGGCGATTTATGTTCCCGCCGACGACTATACGGATCCCGCTCCCGCGACGACCTTTTCGCATCTGGACGCGACCACGAATCTCGAGCGCAAGATCGTCGAGCTGGGCATTTACCCGGCGGTGGATCCGCTGGCTTCGACCTCCCGCATCCTCGATCCCCGCGTCATCGGCGAAGAACACTACGCAGTGGCGCGCGAAGTGAAGAGAATCCTGCAGCGCTACAAGGACCTGCAGGACATCATTGCCATTCTGGGAATCGATGAACTGAGCGAGGAGGACAAACTCATCGTCAGCAGGGCGAGGAAGATCCAGAAGTTCCTGTCCCAGCCCTTTTTCGTGGCTGAGCAGTTCACGGGTCTCAAAGGCAAGTACCTGCCGGTCAGGGAAAGTATCGAGAGCTTCCGCGGGATCTGCCGCGGCGATTACGACCAAATACCCGAGCAGGCGTTTTACATGGTAGGCGGAATTGACGATGTTCTCGAAAAGGCGAAGCAACTCTCCGCCGCCTAAACAGAAGTCAGAAGTCAGGGGATTTGCGGGATTCGAGAATACCGGACCGAAGTTCACAAGGGAATGCCGGAGGTCAGGAACTGTGGGGGGAAGATCTTCTTTTCATTCCGGCTCCTGACGCCTGACTCCCAGGATCTATATGGCACTACCTGAAAAGATTCACCTCGTCATCGTGAAGCCGGAATTACAGATCTTCAACGGCCTTGTCGATCGGGTCACCATACCTTCCAGCCAGGGCTATCTGGGAATCCTGCCGGGACATGCGCCTCTGCTCGCCGAACTGGGTATCGGCAACATCAGCTACTCTATCGGGAGCCAGACAGAGCTTCTCTTCTGCTCCTGGGGTTTCGCAGAAATTCTGCCCGATCGGGTCGTGCTGCTCGCACAGACTGCGGAAGCGGCTTCGGGCATCGATCTGAATCGTGCGGAACAGGCGAAGTCCCGTGCGGAGCGGCGCCTGGCATCCAAAGACCCTTCGCTCGATTTTACCCGCGCCGAACTCGCGCTCCTCAAAGCGATCTCGCGCCTGGAAGTGGCCCGGCACCACCAACGCGGCTCCAAGCCATACCCCCGATGACAGGCGGCGCCTGAAGGCTCCGCATTACTGCGCTCGCAACGCATTCAGTGGAATGCGCCGTAACCAAAAACCCCGCAGTCATCACGCGGGCAAGCCCGGTGCGCAATCCCTGGGCTCGCCTGCGTAACCCCGCGGGGTTCGCCACTCTCCGAATCTCAAATACTTTCCCGGCTATTTCCTCACGATCAGATCGATCTTGACACCGGCGTCAATCGCGGCCTGGGCCTTCCGGTACACCTTGTCGATGGCCGTGAGATTGCCGTTGTGGGTCTCCTTGTACAGGAGTTCGCAGTTTTCTTTGGCTTTGGCCTGGAACTCGCCCTTGAGCAGCTCGGCAATGGCGAAAGATTGAATGGCGTCCTCGATTTCCTGCAACTTCCACTGTGCGAGTGCGATGTAATACCATGCCGTGTCATACATCTCCACGGCGAGAGCCTTGCGCAGTGCCTCGATGGCTTCATTGTACTTGCCGCGCTCGTAGAGGTTCATGCCGATGACGTCGTGGGAGGTTCTCCTGACGAAGGTGACCGCCTTGTTCCAGTCCCCGTTGGATGCAGCTTCCGGCTTCTTCGCCAGGTCCAGCGACTTCAGCGTCAAATAAGCGTATTCGGCGGCTTTCGGCAGGTTTTTCTCATTCACATATTTGATGACATACTGCATCCGGATCTCGAAGTTGTCATTGAATTCCGGATATTCCAGCAGCTTCAGGCCCCACTCCTGCTGCTTGGGAGTGTCCTTCATCTTCTGGTATGTCTGGTATATCAGGAAGGCCACTTGAGCACTCGGCCTTTGGGCATATACCTTCTGCCCGTATTCGATGACCTTGGCGTCTTGCCCCAGCTTTTGAGCGGCTTCCGTGATGTAGGCGAAAAGTTTGAGGTCATTCGGGAAAAACTTCAGCCACTGCTCAGCAAGCGGCAGCAGCTTCTGGGAATCCCCGGCCTTCTGATATTCGAATAACAGGCTTTCGTAGGCAAAGACGATGTGAGGCTGGAGCTTGGATTTGGGGTATTTCTCCATGAAAGCAATCAGGGCGGCTGGTCGTTTGCCCAGATCCGGTTCCTTGACCGCCTTATCATAGGCGTCATACTCCTCTTCCGTATATTCCTGCTCGGGATCCTGCTTTTGCTGCTCCACAGCCTTCTTCTGCTGCTGTGCGGCCTGCAGATCATCCTGACTCTGAGCCCAGCAGAACCCGGGAAGCAGAGTAACGGATGCAGCCAGTATTCCAAGGAACAGCCATCTTCGGCCTTGGTTCATGGATCGTTCCCCCTTTAATGTCAGCGGACTAGCGCATTCTAATGGATTCCAAAAATTCAAATCAACTATATATTTCCTATATTGAATTTTCCCGGCGTCCTCCTACACCTGTCGTCGTATCCCCGGGTGCGGAATGCGCTTCTTGATGCCTGCCGAATCACTTATTAAGATGATAGCGAAGGCGTGCGAGTTTCACCCGCCACCCCCCCCCGTTCTTCGCACCAGCGGGAGCGTGACGGATACTGTGCAATCTCCCCTCAGGCTTGGACGCCTTTCATCCCGCGAAGTTCCAACAGATATGGGCACTTTGCACGATGCTCTTGTCCAGAACAACGCCTGCCTGAATTGTGGCATGTTACGTTGTGGGATTCAACAATTCCCCACGCTTCCTCCATTATTTATCGTCATGTATCGACCGTAACCCACGAAATATTGGGCCGGATTACTTTGATTTCCTTTACTTCCAGCTTGTCCCGCATGCGCGGGAATTCTATCATCCCGGTTTATGAGCATCCCGGCAGTGCCGGACAGCTCGCACGGGCCGTCCATCCCGGCGATTGGCGCCGCGCGCACCCGCAGCGTGCGGCCCCCCGATTGCAGTCCCGGAAGCGGCGTGCTGCAAGCCTGCGCGGGATTATCCTCCCCGCGCACCCGTAAAACCGAATTTCTTTCTTCCGGTCATTTGACAAGTTTGGGTTCCGCCTTATATTATTAGCACTCGTCTTGGTCGAGTGCTAATAACGGCATCATGGAGTGCGAGGATTTCAATCAGGAAAGGAGATCTAAACAAATGAAAGTAAGGCCTTTGCACGATCGAGTACTTTTGAAACGGATCGAGGAGAAAGAAGTCGTAAAGGGGGGCATCATCATCCCGGACACGGCCAAAGAGAAGCCCATGGAGGGAGAGGTTGTGGAAGTCGGACCGGGGAAAATGATGGAGGACGGCAAGCGGGCGCCCATGGATGTGAAGGCGGGGGATCGGGTGCTGTTCGGAAAGTACGCCGGCACCGAGATCAAGATTGATGACCAGGAGTTCGTGATCATGCGGGAGGAGGAAATCCTCGCAGTGATCGGGAAAGACAAGAAGTAAGTCAGGGCATCGAGCTTGGAAAGATAACGCAGACAACAAGGAGTAGATGAGAGATGGCAAAAGAAATCGTACATGGAGAGCAGTCACGCCAGGCGCTGTTGCGCGGAGTAAACCAACTGGCGGATGCGGTCAAGATCACGCTGGGGCCGAAGGGCCGGAACGTGGTGCTGGACAAGAAGTTCGGGGCACCGGCGATCACCAAGGACGGTGTAACCGTCGCGAAAGAGATCGAGCTGAAAGACGGGCTGGAGAACATGGGCGCCCAGATGGTGCGCGAAGTCGCGTCGAAGACCTCCGACGTAGCCGGGGATGGGACAACGACCGCGACCGTGCTGGCGCAGGCTATTTTCCGCGAGGGAGTGAAGAATGTTGCGGCGGGCGCAAACCCGATGGCCTTGAAGCGCGGGATCGAGAAAGCGGTAACGGCTGCGGTGGATGAACTCAAGAAGCTCAGCAAACCCGTCAAGGGCGAGATGATTTCGCAGGTGGGCTCTGTGAGTGCGAACAATGACCGGACCATTGGCAGCATCATTGCGGAGGCAATGAAAAAGGTCGGCAAGGACGGGGTGATCACAGTGGAGGAGGCGAAATCGATCGAGACTTCGCTGGAAGTGGTCGAGGGCATGCAGTTTGACCGCGGATATCTGTCACCCTATTTCGTCACCGACGCCGAGCGCATGGAAGCGGAACTGAACGATGCGGTGATCCTGCTGCATGAAAAAAAGATCAGTTCGATGAAGGACCTGCTGCCCCTGCTGGAGCAGATCGCCAAGAGCAGCCGCCCCCTGCTGATTATTTCGGAGGATGTGGAAGGCGAGGCGCTGGCCACCCTCGTTGTCAACAAGTTGCGCGGCACGCTGGCCGTGGCCGCCGTCAAGGCCCCGGGATTCGGCGACCGCCGCAAGGCGATGCTCGAAGACATTGCGATTTTGACCGGCGGCAAGGTGATCTCGGAAGATCTCGGCATCAAGCTCGAGAATGTGCGCCTGGAAGATCTTGGCCGCGCCAAGAAGATCACCATCGACAAGGACAACACCACGATCATCGAAGGAGCCGGGAAACACTCGGATATCGAGGGCCGGGTGAAGCAGCTGCGCGTGCAGATCGAGGAGACCACCTCCGATTACGACCGTGAGAAGCTGCAGGAGCGGCTGGCGAAGCTCGTCGGCGGCGTGGCGGTGATCAAGGTCGGCGCCGCGACCGAGACCGAACTCAAGGAAAAGAAGGCGCGTGTGGAAGACGCAATGCATGCCACCCGCGCGGCCGTGGAAGAGGGGATTGTTCCGGGGGGCGGCGTTGCACTGCTGCGTTGCGTCCCGGCGGTGGACAAACTGAAACTGGCAGGCGACGAGGCAATCGGCAGCAGCATTCTGCGCCGGGCGCTCGAAGAACCGCTGCGCCAGATCGTGAACAATGCCGGCCATGAAGGTGCCGTGGTCGCCGAAAAGGTGCGGCAGAGCACCGAGGCCAACTTCGGATTCAACGCCGAGAGCGAGGAGTACGAGGACCTGGTGGCGGCGGGCGTGATCGATCCGGCCAAGGTGGCCCGCACCGCGCTGCAGAATGCCGCGTCGATTGCGGCGCTGCTTCTGACGACGGAAGCCCTGGTTTCCGAAATCAAGGAAGAAAAGAAGACTCCTCCGATGCCTCCGGGTGGCGGCGGCATGGGCGACATGTACTGAGAAGAGGAGATGCATCCGCGGGCAGCGCGCGCTGCCCGCGGAGGGAGCAGAAACGAAGCGCTGCAAACCATCACCGGCAGGATCCGTCCCGGGGCGGCGGCCCCGGGACAGGTCGGTGCGCACCCGCATGAGACCTGCAACGCGAGCCGGGGTGTCTCGCTCTGGCCGTGCATGCCGCCGAAATCGTCAATTCCCCCGTGTCTGTCCCGCCGTTACCCGTTCTGTCAGGGCGCCCAGCCCGGAAGGACGTACGCGTAAACAATCGTGATCAACCCGATCGCGGACGCCAGCAGGATGCTGTGGCGCAGCGTAAAGCGGAACAGTCGTGACTCCTCTTCCGGACGCATTCCTGTCGCAGCCGCCGCGACGGCGATGCTTTGCAGGCTGATCATCTTCCCCATGACTCCGCCGCTGGAATTGCCCGCCGCCATCAAGACGGGATTCAGGCCGAGCCGCCCCGCGGTGACCACCTGCAGATTTCCGAACAGTGCATTCGCCGAGGTGTCGGAGCCGGTCAGGAAGACTCCCAGCCAACCGAGCAGGGCGCTGAAGAAGGGAAATACGGCCCCGGTCGCGGCGAATGCCAGCCCGAGCGTTGCAGTCGCGCCCGAGTAATTCATCAGGAAGGCAAGCGCCAGGACCGACGCGATCGTGAGTTCCGGCAGCAGCAGCTGCCGGGCCGTTTGCCGCAGGACTTTGCCGAAACGCCGCACGGACATGCGCAGCCAGAGTGCCGAGGCCACCGCGGCGGCCAGGCAGGCGGTGCCGGAGGCGGAGAGCCAGTTGAACTGGAAGATTGCACCGTAAGGGACAGGCGCAGGCACTGCCGGAGGCATGCGCTCGATGGCGTTGTGAAGCCCCGGCCACGGAAACGAAAGGCTCAACGCATTGAAGCGGCCTTGGACGGGGGACCACCCCCAAACCAGCACACACACCACCAGGAGCAGATAGGGTCCCCATGCGCGCAGGATTGCCCGAGGCGAGCGGGAGCGCACCGGGGCGGGCGCGGCGGCGTTGCCACGTAGATCGAAGCGATCCCCGGGCTTCCAGATCAGGAACAACAGCACCAGCGACCCCATCGCAGCCAGCGAACTCAGGATATCGGTCAGTTGCGGGCCCACATGATTCGATACCACCAACTGGACACCGGCGAAGGAACAGCCGCAAAGCGCGGCGGCCGGCCACACTCCACGCCAGGCTTTCCAGCCGCCCATGATGAAGACCAGGTAGGACGGGATCAGCAGGGATACGGGAGCGCAGATCCGCCCCACGCCGGCACTCAGGCGGTCTATCGGAAGGCCGGTCACACCTGACAGGGTCAGTATCGGGATGCCGATGGAACCGAAGGCTACCGGGGCAGTGTTTGCCAGCAGGCAGATGGCAGCGGCATAAAACGGCGGGAACCCGAGTCCGGCCAGCATTGCCGCGCACACCGCGACCGGGGTGCCGAAACCCGCGGCGCCTTCGATGAATGCACCGAATGCGAATGCGATCAGCAGTGCCTGCAGTCGCCTGTCGGAGGTGAGCGCTGCTACCGAATCCCTGACGATCTCGAACTGGCCGGTTTCGACGGTAATGTTGTACAGGAGGATGGCACTGAATACCACCCAGCCGATCGGGAACAGCCCGAAGGTTGCCCCATAGGTGATCGCGCTGATCATCACACCGACGGGCATATGGTAGGCGAGTCCTGCAGCCGCCGCGGCTGTGACAACTCCTGCCAGTCCTGCGATCCATGCGGGTTTGCGCATCACGCCCAGGAGCAGCAGCAGGCAGAAGACCGGAACCGCCGCGGCAAGCGCCGAAATTCCGAGGCTTCCAGCAATCGGCGTATAGTCGTGTTGCCACATGGCATCTCCCCCCTGCCGGCCGCGATCATCCGGCTCGCAGAGATATAAACCACAAAGTCATGGGAGACCTCAAAGAAATTCCTTCCGGGTCTGCGGATTTGCAGGGATTGTACGCAATCCGGTTCAACCCGGCGCAGGTGCGGAACTCGATAGACTGCCCGAGGCAGGAATGCTGTCTCCCGGGGCACAGCGGTCCAGGAGCTGGATTCCGCCCGAGCCGACAGCGTTGGATCAGACGGCCGGCAGGCTGCCGGTTCCTGTCACACGACGCGGGCGAGGAATGAGCTGACCGCCTGGTTGAAGGGCTCGGTTTGTTCCAGGTTCGAAAGGTGGGAGGCCGACGGGATGATTGCCAGCTCCGAGCCGGGGATCTGTTCCTGGATCGTGCGACACGCTTCCACCGGAGTGCCCGGGTCTTCCTCGCCGACAATCATGAGGGTAGGCGCGCGGATCGCCTGGAGTTCCGCAGCGAGGTCGAGCCGTGACACCGCGTGGCAACAGGCTGAGTAGCCCGCGGGAGGCGTGGCGCGGATCATGGCGCGCACCTTGTCGATGACGTCGGGATGGGCAATTCGAAAGGGAGGGGTGAACCATCGGCCGATCGTGGGCTCAACCAGCGGCTCCATTCCTTCCGTCTCCGCAATCCGGATGCGCTCCTGCCAGAGCGCCAGAGCTTCCGGAGGAATCCGGCTGGTTGTACTGCAAAGTAGCAGACTCGCGAGTTTCCGGGGTGCCCGTATCGCCAGCAGCTGTGCGATCATCCCCCCCATGGAAAGCCCCATGAAATGGACCCTTTCCAGGCCAAGTGCGCCGAGCAGGCCGGCAGCCTGCGTGGCGAGCCGGTCCATCGTGTAGGGGCCCGCAGGAACTCCCGTTCCCCCATGCCCCAATGCGTCGTACCTGAGCACTCGGAAGTTTTCCGCCAGCATTCGCACCTGGGGCTCCCAAATCGACAGGTTCGTCGCGAGTGAATGTGCGAGCAGCACGACCGGGCCAGAAGACGGACCTTCGAGTTCGTATTGGACCTGAATCCCGTTCACCAACACTCTCATGCGCCTCTCCTCGAAGGAGCCGGCGAAACAGATACCGTCCCGCCCGGGATAAATTTTGACGAGCTGTCAAAAACGATACCATTAATGATAGCAGAGATCATCGCGTTCCTAACCTGCTTCTTCATTGCCATCGGCTTTTGCGGACCGCCCTGGAGCACGGGCGTCCGGCCCGCATCGCCGGTGTCTTCGGGCGAGATGCCCGCACTCCAGGAGGCGGCAGCGAACGGCTGCGGTGCCATGAAAGCGGGCGCAGGCGCCGCGGCCTTATGCTACCATGAGCGCTTGAGTCGCGGTGCCTTCCGGTCCCCACAGCAGGGAGACCGGCCGCTGTTAGTTCCGCGGGCGCAGCAGGGGCAGTCTCGCCCTTCCCGGATTGAAATCCATGAAAGATCTGGTCGAACAACGAAGCCTGCGTCCGACAGCGGTCCTGATTTTGTTAGTTGTGGCTGTCCTGGTTTGGGTTGGGATGGAACTGCTCCGCGTAGGTCCTCCACCTGAGATTGTGATCCGTCCTGCGATCGCCTTTATCGGCAAACGCACACCCGTTACGGTGGAAATTGCCGAACCCAGGAGGGGACTGAGCTATGTGGGGGTCGAGCTCGTGCAGGGAAATCTGAGTGTCCCGCTGGCGGCGAAGAACTATGACTATCCGTCCGCCGCGGCGTTCTGGAGCGCGGGCACCATACGCGACACCATCACGGCGGAAGCCGGTCGCGAGAAGAACCCCGGCCTGAAACCGGGCGAAGCCACTATCCGGGTCACAGCCGGCAGGGTCGGAACCTGGCTGCGCCGTCCCGATCCTGTCAGGCAGGAAATCACTCTTCCCGTGCGCCTGTCGCCGCCTGCCCTGCAGGTGATTTCCACGCAGACATATGTCGCGCAAGGGGGCTGCGAGGCGGTTGTGTACCGTGTGGATGATTCCTCAGTCCACGACGGTGTGCGCGCCGGCAAGTGGTGGTTCCCCGGCTACCCGCTGCCGGGAGGCGAAAAAGGGGCGCGCTTCGCGATCTTCGCCATACCCTATGACATGAATTCCGCCGATGCCCGCCTGATGGCCTTCGATGCATCCGAAAACCAGGCGGAACGCTCTTTCATCGACCAGTTCTTCCCCAAAGAGTTCAAACAGGACGCCGTGGAGCTGTCGGAAGCGTTCCTCAACAAGGTCGTTCCCGAAATCATGTCGCAGACTCCCGAACTGCAGGACCGCGGGAACCTGCTCGATAACTATCTCGCGATCAACCGGGATCTGCGCCAGAAAAACGCTGAGGCGCTCCTGGAACTTGCCCAAAAGCCGGGCCAGGAAATGCTCTGGAGCAAGCCGTTTGTCGCCATACCAAACGGCAAAGTGATGGCGGGCTTTGCCGACTCCCGCACCTACCTGCACCAGGGGAATGTCGTGGACCGCCAGACGCACCTCGGCTATGACCTGGCCGTAACCCGTCGCGCGCCCGTCCCGGCCGCCAACGATGGCATCGTGGCGCTGGCCAGATACTTCGGGATTTACGGCAACGCGGTGGTAATTAACCACGGCTGCGGCATAATGTCCCTTTACGGACATCTTTCAAACATCGGCGTGACTCCGGGTCAGAAGGTCGCGCGCGGCGACACCATCGGACAGACAGGGGAAACCGGACTCGCAGGCGGCGATCACCTCCATTTTGCCGTCATCCTCGACGGACTGCCGGTCAATCCAGTGGAATGGTGGGACGGCCATTGGATCGCCGACCGCATCGCCCGGAAGCTGGGACCCGGATTTCCGTTTACCCAATAGCCGGTTCATACTCGGGACGTGGATTTCCTGGGGGTGCTGGGTGCCGGGTGTTGGGTGCTCGGGAGTTGGAGAAGTAAAGTCTATAAATCTCAAATGCAGGAAGTGGAATTCCGAGTGATAGTGCACCGAATTCGGAGCCGGACGTCATGAGCGCAATGAGGCGTTGAGGGAATTGACACACCGGATTCGCGATGCCCGATGGGGGGAAGCGATGCAAAGCAGGCGAACAATGATTGTCTGACGCTGTAGCTCCGCGTTTGGCTCTCGGCAGCTGTCAACAGAAATCCTGCTCAATCGGTATAGGCATTTCCCCCATGCCACAGGACATTCTGCATCCCACGTCCCGCACCGCATTCGAAAACCCCGCATTCCGTGATCCTTTCTCGGCATTCCAAGATCCCTGACAGCCGACACCCAGCACCCAACACCCCTTTGGCGGGAATATACTTTACATAATAAAGTACTTGACATGCTCATCTCATTCGTGATACCAATGACCATTCCGGAGGGCTGCTGTGGTGGATCCAATCACGAGGGAGTTGGCTCAGGAAAATCTGCAGTACATCCGCAAGACGCTGGATGCCGCCGGCCGATTCACGGCAGTTCCGGGCAAGGGCCTCATGGCGGCGGGCGCTGCGGCTCTCGGGGGCGTGGCGCTGAACTGCTTTGTTACCGGCGCACCCTGGGGAGAAGGCCCTCTGCACGTGCTCGCGCTGCGGATCTGGGGGGGCGTTCTTTCAGTTTCGGTCGCGATCGTCTCCTACGGAATCTACCGCAAGTCCCGGCTGACGCATACGCAGTTACACATTCCTCTGGTGCGAAAGCTCCTCTGGAGCCTTTGTCCCGCCCTTTTTGTTGGTGCGGTGCTGACGAGTCTTGCCGTTCACACACAGAATCTCGACTGGCTGCCCGCGATCTGGCTCGGCTGCTATGGCGCGGCAGTGGTCAATGGCGGACTTGTTTCGGTGGCGCCGGTGCGCTATCTCGGGTTGCTGTTACTGGCGGCTGCGGCCGGCGCCGCCGCCTCACCCCCCGGTTTGGGATTGGCCTGGCTGGCAGTCGGTTTCGGATGGCTGCACCTGGTTTTCGGCGCCTACATCGCCTGGAGGCACAATGGCTAGAAAAAGCAAACCTGCGCGTCCCACTCCCAATGACCTGGATCCGATGATACACGAGCGGCTGCGGTTGGGGATCCTGTCGGCCCTCGTGGTCCAGGAGTCGCTCACGTTCACGGAACTGCGCGAACTGCTGCAGACAACCGACGGTAACCTCAGCGTCCAGGCGCGCAAGCTGGAAGAAGCCGGCTATGTCGTCTGCGACAAGTGCTTCGAGGACCGGAAACCCAGAAGCACTTACAGGTTAAGTCCTGCGGGACGCCTGGCGCTGGAAGAGTATCTCGAAAAGCTGTCGGGGCTTCTCCCCGACCTTGCGCAGGTGCGCGGGCGGCCGGGAGGTTCGATCCGCCCCGGTATTCACCCTGTGCCGTTGCACAGCTGAGGCCCGTATGAATTCCATACAGCACGTTGCGATCATCATGGATGGAAACGGTCGATGGGCCGAGCAGCGTGGGATGCCGCGCTGGAAGGGCCACGAAGCCGGCGCCCGCGCGGTGCGCCGGACAGTGGAAGCGGCATGCCGGCGCGACATCCCGGTCCTGACCCTGTTCGCTTTCTCGAGCGAAAACTGGAAACGCCCGGAACACGAGGTCCGCATCCTCTTCCGTCTCTTTCAAAAATATCTGGCCGAGGAATTGGACGAGTTGCAGGAGAACGGGATTCGCCTGTCCGCCTTCGGCCGGCGCGACCGGTTCTCGACGGAAGTGGTCGGCGCACTCGAGCGTGCGGAAACAGCCACTCGACATTGTACGCGGCTGCATCTGCGGCTGGGCCTCGATTACGGGGCCCGATACGAGATCGTGGAAGCCGCCCGGACCCTGGCGCTTCAGGCCGTGCGTGGAAAGACGTCCCCCGCCGAGATCGACGAAGCGCTGTTCTCCGGCATGCTGTCGTCCAGGGACGTTCCGGATCCCGACCTGGTCATCCGTACCGCTGGGGAGCAGCGTCTGTCCAATTTCCTGCTCTGGCAGGCGGCATATGCGGAACTGCATTTCTCGCCCACGCTCTGGCCCGATTTCGGCGAGAGCGATCTGCAGAATGCCTTGGACGACTACCATGCACGCACGCGAAAATTCGGCGCCCTGCCGTGTGCCGCCCGAGTACCCGCTTAGGGCTCGTGCAAAAATAACTTCACATTCTGCCGCAGCATGGGAAGCCGAGGAATGTGCGGAACGATGGGCTTAGGAATTCAGCATATCGGAGAGGCTGCAGCCCTTCGGTGCGCGGCGGCGGGCGGGCATCTGCTGCGTGGCCGCTCCTCGGCGATGTCACTACATCGCCTGCGTCGCGGCGCCTTGCATCTGCCCGCCCGGCGCTCGCGCCAGCATGTGAACTTATTTTGGCGCGAACCCTGAGGGGCGGCGGGCCGCTCGAGTCGCCGAAAATACCGCGGTTTCCGGCGCGGTTGGCTGCCTGGAACAAGCGTGCAGGCGTGACTGTCGCACTGCCGGTTGAAAATTTCCGCCCGGATTGCAGCAAACAGGAGATTCCCCGCCCCAAAAAGGATATAATGTACGACTTTAGGTTCCTTGGACCAGTTCACCCCGGATAAGGGACCTTCGGTCATCGCTTTGTGAACGGAGCTATTTTGGGGGTGGCAATCAGGATTGATCCAGAATGCGCTGGTTCCACAGCGCAATCATTTCATACGTTTCATTTCGAGCAAGGAGAATCTCAATGAAGACCAGTATCAGGATTGATTCGGCAACAGGGCAGAAGTACGTCGCCGTTTCGGCGAAGGGGAGGCAGGTTCTCGCGGATTCCCTCATAAATAAGGGGAGCGCATTCACCAATCAGGAGCGGGATGAACTGGATCTCCACGGCCTCCTTCCGCCGATCGTTTCCACGATGACGCAGCAGCTCGATCGCAGCTATGAAAATTTTGCTGGGAAGCCGAACCTCCTGGAAAAATTCATCTATCTCTCGGGATTGCAGGACCGGAACGAAACCCTCTACTTCCGTCTGGTGCTCGAGCACATCGACGAGATGATGCCGATCGTCTACACGCCGGTAGTCGGGGAAGCCTGCCAGAAATACTCTCATATTTACCGCAAAGCCCGTGGCCTTTATATCGGCTATGACCAGAGGCACCAGATTGAAAAGATCCTCGGCAATTACGAGATCAGTAATCCCTCTATTATCGTCGCGACGGACGGAGAACGTATTCTCGGGCTCGGCGATCAGGGGGCGGGCGGAATGGGCATCCCTATCGGCAAGCTCTGCCTCTACACTCTCTGCGCCGGAGTCTCCCCCCATAACACCATTCCGATCACACTTGATGTCGGCACCGACAACGAGGAGAGATTGAACGATCCGCTGTATCTGGGATTGCGGCACAAGAGGATCCGCGGCGACGAGTATCAGGAGTTCATCGATCGGTTTGTTGCCGCCTTCCAGAAGGTATTCCCCAAGGCGATTCTGCAATGGGAGGATTTCCTCAAGGGGAATGCGATCAAGCAGCTCAAACGCTTCAAGGACAAGCTGTGCACCTTCAACGACGATATCCAGGGGACCGCGGGGGTGGTACTGGCAGGTTTATACAGCGCTCTGCGCATTACCAAGAAACCCATGCGCGAACAGCGCATCGTGTTCGCCGGTGCCGGTGCGTCGGCGCAGGGCATATCGGATCTTCTTGTTTCAGCGATGATGGAAGAGAGTTTGACCCGCGAAGAGGCGATCAAACGCATCTGGACTACGGACTCCAAGGGGCTGGTGACCAAAGCCCGCACCAACCTCGAAGATTTCAAGGCCACGTATGCCAGAGACATAGAAGAGACTGCGAACTACAAGGTCAAAGACAGGGGCAACATCACCCTGGCCGAAGTGGTGGAGAACGTCAAACCGACCATCCTGATCGGAACCTCGGGGACCCCGGGGACATTCACCAGGCAGGTGGTCGAGTTGATGGCGAAAGTCAATGAGCGTCCCATTATCTTCCCTCTGTCCAATCCCACATCCAAAGCCGAGTGCACCGCCGAAGACGGCATCCACTGGTCAGAGGGGCGTGCCATCCTCGCGACGGGGAGCCCCTTCGATCCTGTGGTCCACAACGGGAAACGCCATCGGATCGGCCAGGGCAACAATGCGTTTGTCTTCCCAGGCGTCGGGCTCGGACTTACAGTATCCCGAGCGCGGCGGACCACCGACGGCATGTTCCTGGAAGCGGCTCGCGCCCTTGCAGCCAATGTGACTTTGAAAGACCTCGATGAAACCGCAGTCTATCCGGAACTCCCCAGGATCCGGGAATGCTCCCACGCGGTCGCGTGTGCCACGGTGAAACGCGCCGTCGTAGAAGGTCATGCGGATGCGGAGAACCTCGAGGGCCTGGAAGAACGTGTCCGGCAGGCGATGTGGTATCCGGAGTACCTGCCCGTTCGATATGAGCCGTAGCTTCCGCATCACAGTTACTTATTCATCGGAGGGAGAGAGCACCTGCGGGTTGCTTTCTCCCTTCCGAAACATCCCAGGCAGCCGATGTTTCGTGCAGCCTGGGCCTGGCATTTCCGGTTTTCTCTTGTTCGTTGATTGCGTGACGGCAAATCGAGGCCTGGAGGCGTGCCATGAAAACTCAAAAGCCGGAAAAAATCGATTTCGGCAAGATCCACAAGGACCTTTACTCCGCCACTTCCAAAGTTAAGGAACTGGCAGTCGGGAAGGCGACCTTCCTGACGGTGGAAGGGAAGGGAGAGCCCGGCGGGCCTGCCTTCCAGGAAGCCATCCAGAAGCTGTATACAGTAGCCTATACCACGAAATTCATGCTCAAATACGAGGGAAAGCTGGATTTCGCCGTTAGCAGGCTGGAATGCCTCTGGCGCATCGAGAACCCCGATACCCTGCCCCGATCCGAATGGAAGTGGCAACTCTTGATTCGCATTCCCGATGCGGTGACATCAAGCGACCTTAAAAAGGCCGCAGCTGAGATCCGCCGGAAGAGAGAGCTGGACGTTGCCGGCGTGGTGCGGCTAAGGGCCTCACTGCGGTCTGCCCCGCACACGAGATTTACATCAGCGATCCGAGAAGGGTTGCCCCGGCCAAACTCAAAACCATCATTCGCCTGCCAGTGGGACCTTAGCCAAAGGCTGAAAGCGCGCGGGCTGAAACCATGTGAGCGCGGGCTGAAGAGGCTGTCCAACGGTTGATTTTGCTGCCAGCCTGGGTTGGCTTACGGCCGTCCTGGGAGCGCGGGCGTCCCGCCCGCAACATGCGCATAAGCTCCACCGGACAGGGCCTTTACGTCACACACGGTGAATGCCGCAGTCGAAAATCATGTTTTGCAGCCGGATTTTGCGGGCGAGACGCCAGCGCTCCCAGGGATCAACCGTTGGACACCCTCTTCAGCCCGCGCGCTTCAAAACGAGTAATCCTTCGTTTGGCAGCCATTCCATTGGGTCGAAGCTTGCTCCCGGGTAGATCCTGAGCCAAGGCTCTATCTGACGACTCCCATTTCCTTGAGGAGATTGACCGCGTTGTCGACCTCGCTCATGTTCCACAGCATGTATCTGCTGTCTACGTGGATGGACCGGGTCTTCACGTTGTCGAAAAGGAAATTTGAGGCAACGGACTCGTAGGTTCCGTCGAACAGCAGGCCCACGAGTTCGCCCTTCCCATTGAGAGTCGGCGACCCTGAATTGCCTCCTGTCGTATCCACCGTCGAAAGAAAGTTCACGGGGACGTCATGCAGCGCCGGATCGGTGTAGGGAGACTTCCTGGCGCCTGCCAGGAACTTGCGGATGACCTCGATCTGATTCTGCGGCGCATTGAAATCCCCCTCGCCAGTCTGCTTTTCGAGAATGCCCTTCAGCCCTGTTTGCGGCTTGTAGAAAAGTCCGTCCTTGGCATCGACGCCGATGACCTGGCCGTAGGTGACGCGCAGGGTGCTGTTCGCGTCGGGTGCGACGAGGCCTCCGGCTTTCGCCAGCATCGCTTCCATGTAGCGCGGACGCAGGCGTGAGGATGCTCCGGCTCGATCCTTGCCGGCTTCCCGGATCGATTCGGCGAGGGGCTCCAAGGCGGCGGCGAAAGCGATAAAAGAATCATTCACGGCGGTAAGATCCGCCGTACTCTTTTCGAGCAGTCCCATGCGGAAATCCCTGTCGCCGATCCTGGTGCCCGCGTAGAGTTTGTTGAGGAAGGCGTCGATCGCTCTGCCGGCTTCCGGCCCGGCCATTCCGGCTTTCAATCCGGCCACCCGGTCCAAAGGCTCGATTCTCTGTCCCGCGGGGAGTGCCGCCGCCAAGCCCATCGCCCAGCGCAGGAACACCCGGTCCACGGTGGCGTCCATGGTTCGCTGCAGACGCTCCTGGTTTTCGCGGATGCGTGGCCAGTCACGTTCCTGATATCCTGCTTCCCGGTCCAGATCAGGCTTCGGACGCTGCACGGAGAGCCGGTACAGGGTCTGCACTGCGTTCAGGAACGAGGATGCTGCAGAGAGATTTCCCATGACCGCATTTCGCTCGCGGGTTTTCTCCCCCTCCGTCTGCATGGCCTGAAGCGCGGGCAGGACATCGCCGAATTTCTTCTGCCGCGCGGGGTCGGCTGTAATCCAGGCAGCCAGGGCCTTTTCCTGTGCCGCCTTTTCCGCGAGGGCGCCGCCCTTTACCAGCCCTTCCAGCATGCCCTTCTGATTGGTCATGTTGTTGTTCAGGCTCTGGATGCGGTTGGCAACCTTGATGCCAAGGTCCTTGTTGCCGGCGAGCAGTTTGTCAATGACCGCCAGCTGCTCCTGTGCGAGGCGGACAGAGCGCGGGAAGGACCACTCGGTGGTTTCCCTCACCTCCGCGTAGGTCTGGTATCGCTGGGTGCGGCCGGGATATCCCACCACGAAGACGAGTTCCCCCGGTTTCGTGCCTTCAGCGGAGACCTGAAGCCAATGCTTGGGCTTGTAAGGGATGTTTTCCTTCGCATAGGCTGCCGGCCGTCCTTGTTTGTTCACGTAGGCGCGATAGTAGCTCCAGTCTCCGGTGTGGCGCGGCCAGCGCCAGTTGTCTGTTTCCCCGCCGAAAACCCCTATCCCCTCGGCCGGCGCATAGACGAGACGCACGTCCCTGATGTCAAGCTGGGCGATTTCGAAGTACTGAAGCCCTTCGAAGAAAGAGGCCACGTTGCAGCGCATGCCTTCCTTTTCGCAGGCCGCTACGCGTTCCTTCATCCTGCGGTCGATGATCTCACTGCGCTGCCGGTCGGCGGCTTTCGGATCGATATTGCCCGTGATGGCCCGGGTCACTTCCGTGAAGGAAGTGGTGATGTAAACGTGCTGGCCGGGGCCTGCCGACAACTCCTCATCCCGGGTTTTGGCGAGGAATCCATCCCTGAGCAGGTTGCGCTCCGGAGTCGAATTGTACTGAAGTGCGCCCGTGACGCAGTGGTGGTTGGTGACGATCAGGCCGTCGGGCGACACGAAGGATGCCGTGCACCCGCCCAGCGACACGACCGCTCCCATCGGCTGACCCGTGAGGTCGGCAAACGCTTTGGGATTTCCTTTGAAACCAAGGGCCTGCAGCTGTGGGGCCAGTGCGGGGATCTGCTGCGGCATCCACATCCCCTGCTCGGCACGCAGTCCGAGTGCTGCCAGCAAAGCGATCATACAAAAAGCGAGCTTTCGTGTCATAGGCATAACGGATTCTCCTTTAACTATGATAATTCCTGCCCCATGGTCTTATCTTGCGCTGTCGCGGAAGCAAGCGCAAAGCCGCCATCGACATCGGGGAGCATCAGGAATTTACTGTAACGATGCGCGGAATCACAGCCCACAGCAATGCTTCGAACCCGGCGCGAACGCGCGCTCCCGTTTCCAGCACTTCCTGGTGCGTGATCGGCCGGTGGACTATGCCCGCTGCCATGTTGGTGACGCAGGAAATGGCAAGAACCCGGATGCCCATGTGGCGGGCGGCGATCACTTCGTTGACGGTGCTCATTCCCACCAGATCCGCGCCTATTTCGCGCAGGTAGCGTATTTCCGCCGGGGTTTCGTAACTGGGGCCCGACAGGCCGGCAAACACGCCGCAGAAAACCTCGAGGCCGAGCTTGCGGGCCTCTTCGAGCGCCGCTTCCCGCCACTCGGCATCATATGCCTCCGACATGTCCACGAAACGGATGCCGAAGCGCCGATCGTCGGGGCCGATGAGGGGCGACGTCCCGCTCAGGTTGATGTGGTCGCGGATGACGACGAGGCACCCCTGGGAATACTTGGCGCTGATGCCGCCTGCGGCGCAGGTCAGGATGACGCCCCGGATCCCCATGCGACCGAACGCGCGCATCGGGAAGACAACGTCCTTGACGGGGTGCCCCTCATAGAGGTGGACGCGTCCCTGCATGGCGGCGACGGCGACACCGGCCGCCCGGCCGATCACCAGCCGGCCCGCATGTCCCTCGGCGGTCGGCCTGGGGTAGAATGGAATGTCGGAGTACGGGATGGAAATTGCCCCGGCAAGGGAGTCGGCGATGGCGCCGAGTCCCGATCCCAGCACAAGCGCGATCTGCGGGCGCACGTCTGTTTTCGAATGGATGTACTGTGCCGCCTGATCCGCGCGGTCGAATTCGGATTGCGCTGGTCTGCTCATCACCTCACTGTACATCACTTTGTCCCGGCCCGAAAAGCGGAACCGCGAGGACCTCAAGGAAAACACTCCGGGGACTTCGAGACCCGCGCGGTGCCATCAGGCTTTGCCCGCGGCCGGATGCGCCTTCCGGGCGCGGCCGGGGATTACATCAGGACGCCGACAATGCTGGCCGACATCAGATTGGCCATCGTTCCGGCCAGCATGGCGCGGAATCCCAGGCGCGCAAGTTCGTCGCGCTTGTTCGGCGCCAACGCGCCGATACCGCCGATCTGGATGCCGATGGAGCTGAAGTTTGCGAATCCGCACAGCGCGAATGTCGCGATGGTGAAACTGCGCGGATCCAGAGCGGATCTCAGCGGCCCCAGCTGCGAAAACGCCACCAGCTCGTTCATCACCATGCGCGTGCCCAGCAGGTTGCCCACGGCCCCGCAATCGCGCCAGGGCACGCCGATCAACCATGCGATCGGCGCAAACATGTGGCCGAAAATCGATTCCAGTGACACTGGAAACCACTGGAAGCCCGCCCGGGCGAGGCTGTTGTGAATGCCGCCGAGGATCCCGTTGGCCAGGGCGATCAGTGCCAGAAACGCAATCAGCATGGCGCCGACGTTGAGCGCCAGGTGCAGGCCGTCGGTTGTGCCGCGCGAGATCGCTCCCAGGACGTTCGAGTCCCGTGGCATTTCGACCGTGTCGACACGGGTCTCCGGCAACGGCTCACCGGCGCCCGCCGGCTTTGTCGAACGGGAGGCGGTAACCGGCGCTTCGGTTTCCGGCACCAGCATCTTCGCCATCAGGATCGTGCCGGGAGCGGTCATGATCACGGCGGTAAGCAGGTGCTTGGCTTCGATGCCGTACAGGATGTAGGCCCCCATGATGCCGCCGGAGACATGCGCCATGCCCGCCGTCATGATGGTCATGAGCTCGGACCTGGTGCAGGACGGCAGGAAAGGTCGGATGGTGAGCGGCGCTTCCGTCTGGCCCATGAAGATGCTGGCAGCGACGTCCAGCGATTCGGCGCCGCTTGCGCCCATTCTCGTCATGATCTTTGCTGCCTGGCGGATGACGAACTGCATGATGCCGAAATAATATAGAATGGCGAAAAACGCTGAGATGAAGATGATCGTGGTAAGCACCTGGAAGGCGAAGATCATGCCGAATCTGCTTGCGCTTTTGCCGAGCTCGCCGAAGACGAATTCTGAACCGGCAAAGGAATAGCTGAGCAGCTTGTTTACCGCATCCCCGGCCTTTTGAATCCCGGCGCGGCCCGGTTCGAAACGGAGCACCGCGAATGCGAATAGGATCTGAAGCCCGATCCCCCAGAGCACGGTCTTGAGCCGGATCGCGCGGCGGTTGCGTGAAAACAGGTAGGCCAGCGCCAGCAGCGTGGCAAAGCCCAGAATTCCTATCAATCGGCTCATGAGTTCTCCCCATATATGGCGCGAAGTGTCGTCACCGGCTCGCTCCCCGGCAGTCCCTCGACGGTGTGTCCGGCTCCGTTCCGGCGGCCGGTTGGATGATCCGGCGGACGAGGGGCCGCGGTTGATGTGTCGCCATGTTTCCGATGCTGTAGGCATCCTGGATCAGGGTGCAGGCATCCCTGAGCCGACGGTCCGAGTTATAGTGGATGGTGCAGACGGGTTCGCCCGGCAATACGGGATCGCCCATCTTCCTGTGAATCCGGATGCCGACGGCGGGGTCCACCTCGTCGTCCTTCTCTTCCCGGCCGCCGCCGAGCAGCACTACGGCGACGCCGATCTTCTCGCAGTCGACGGAAGTGACGAAGCCGTTTGAAGCGCACGTCACATCCATGCAATGCGCTGCCCGCGGCAGGCGCGCAGGGTGATCGACGGCAAGAGGATCGCCGCCCTGGGAACGGACAATCTCCCGGAATTTCCGGAGCCCCGCCCCGCTGGCGATGAGTTCCTCACCGAGTTTCCTGCCGTCCGGGACCGTCGGAGTGCGCCCGGCGAGGCAGAACATCCAGGCGCAGAGCTCCAGTGAGAGTGTGCGCAGATCGCCAGGCCCTCCCCCCCGCAACACCTCGATGCACTCGATCACCTCCAGGGCGTTACCGACCGCACGGCCCAGAGGCTGGTCCATGCCGGTAATGAGGGCGACGGTCCTCTTGCCCATGCGCCGGCCGGTTTCGACCATCAGGTCGGCCAGAAATACTGCATCTTCTTCCCGTTTCATGAATGCGCCGGACCCGGTCTTGACGTCGAGCACCAGGGCATCGATGCCTTCGGCCAGCTTCTTGCTCATGATGGAGGCACAAATCAGGTAAGGGCTCGCGACAGTTCCCGTGACGCCGCGCAGGGCATAGAACTTTTTGTCTGCAGGGGCGATTTCATCGGTCTGGCCGATCATGCCGCATCCGCATTCCTCCAGGACCTGCATGAAGCGGGAAAGCGACAGATTCACGTTGAAGCCGGGAATGGACTCGAGCTTGTCGAGTGTCCCGCCGGTATGAGCGAGACCGCGCCCGCTGATCATAGGGACTGTTACCCCGCCGGCAGCCACGATCGGGGCCAGGACAAGCGAGGTCTTGTCCCCGACACCGCCGGTGGAGTGCTTGTCCGCCTTCGGTCCCGGGATCCGCGCCAGATCGAGTACATCGCCGGAGCGGAGCATGGCCTCGGTGAGCGCTGCCAATTCCACGCGGGTCATGCCGCGCAGGAAAACCGCCATCAGGAATGCCGCTGCCTGATAGTCCGGGATCTGGTCCCGTGTGTACCCGGACACGACGTGGAGGATTTCCTCGCCCGTCAGTTCCTTGCCGTCGCGCTTCTTTTCGATCAGGTCCAGCATGCGCATTGGAGGTATCCGGGGAATCGCGTTTCAGCCTGCGCTGCGAGACAGCAGTGCAACGGCCGCTGCATTCATTCGCTCACAATCGAAAGCCGGCGGGAAGCAGGTCCTGTGCCTGCGTTTCCGCAACACCCTTCCTGTCCTGGTAGAACACCATGGCTTCCGGGCCGAATTCAAGGATCACCTGGCGGCAGGCGCCGCAGGGAGCGCAAGGCCGCTCGGGTCTGCTCCATACGGCCACAGCGCGCAGTCGCATGCAGGCGCCCTCTGCGGCAACGGCATTGCATATCGCGGTGCGCTCGGCGCAGTTGGTCAGGCCGTACGACGCATTTTCCACGTTGCAGCCTGTATAGGTTTCTCCCTTTTCGGTGAGAACCGCAGCGCCGACGTGAAATCCGGAATACGGCGCGTAAGCATGATGGAGAGCGTTTTTTGCACTCGCAAGCAGCAGGTCGCGCTGCTCCCGGGCGAGACGGGATCCAGTCTTACTCGCTTTCCTTGGGGACATGGTATCCTCCCTGCGCTTTGCGCGCAATCTGGGCTGGAGTCCTGTCCAGAAAACCGGTACCGGCTGCAGGATCCGGCCGCTGATGCTGGGAACTCGTGAGCAAGAGGAGATTTAAGGTGAGAAGGTGCCGGGAGTCAAGCGGTTAAGTGGGGTTCCTGTCTTGCCAGGTGGCTCCCCGCATGCATATCCGCGGGAATTTCCCTCCCCAGTGGTCGAACCCGGCGGGTTCTGCTAGGATGATCCGGGCACACCCGCCGGGACGGCGCCGAAAGGACTCACGTGATACCGCCGGAACTCATCGAAAAACTCCCGAAAACCGACCTCCATGTGTGCCTGGACGGCTCGATCCAGGCGGCCCGCTGCTCCGCTACCTTCTGCACCGACAACCGAACGGTCTCCGACACGACCGTTTCCAGGGAAATCGAGCTGGCGGTCCGCCACCTGGGGCTGACTGCGGCCGACGTCAAACGGAACCTGATCTACGGGTTCAAGCGCAGCTTTTTCCCGGCAACCTACCTCGAGAAAAGGCGATATGTCCGGCGCATCATCGACTATTACGAGAGCCTGGAAAGGGCGTCTCCCGAACTTTCCGGCGAGCTCCAGGCGGATTGAATCCAAGGAGAGAGCACCATGAATTTCGCCAAGGGGAATCTGGGTTGGATCGAGGTCATATGCGGACCCATGTTCAGCGGCAAGAGCGAGGAGCTGATCCGCCGCCTGCGAAGGGCGGAAATCGCACGGCAGAGAGTCCAGATTTTCAAGCCGGCGATCGATCAGCGTTTCGCTGAAGACCATATCGTCTCGCACAGTGCATTGAAGATCCGCTCCGCGAGCGTAAAAGATGCGGCAGAACTCGAGGCGGCCCTCGATCTGCGCACCGAGGTCATCGGGATCGACGAAAGCCAGTTCCTGGGAAACGGGCTGGTGGACCTGGTGGTGCGGCTCGCGGACTTGGGCAAGCGCATCATCATTGCCGGGCTTGACACCGACTACCTCGGTCGGCCGTTCCATCCTGTACCGGACCTGCTGGCCGTCGCCGACGAGATCACCAAAACACTCGCCATCTGCATGCAGTGCGGAAACCCTGCGAAACACACGCAGCGCCTGGTCGTCAGCGATGAACTGATCGTGGTCGGCGCCGGCGGCATGTATGAGGCCCGCTGCCGCCGTTGTTTTGAACCGAACCTGGCCAGAGAGACCGCGCCGACCTCCACGCGGGCGTCGAACGGGACAGGAGCCCCCTGAAGTCTGGCGGCTGTATCAGGATGAATCGCTCCGCCGATGGAGAGGTCCTGCCTCGGTGCGCGGGCGCCCCGCCCGCAAAGGTGGAGATGCGGGCGGGAGGCCCGCGCTCCATCGCGGCCCGGCGCTGGCCGCCTTCTCGATTGCACCGTTATAATCGGCGGCTCTCAGTCAGGTCGTGGCGCCTTTCTCTGCCAGCATCTGCTCCGGCATTTGCACGGTCACAGCCTCTCCGCGGACGCAGACTACTCCGCGTGCGGAGATGGCGGCGCTTACGACCACCTTCCTCCCCTTGATTTCCACGACTCTGCCGCGGATTTCCAGCGGCACTCCCAGCGGTGTCGGTTTGAGGTAGTCCACCTTGAGCGAAGCAGTCACGAACCGGAACGGCGGATCGGTTCCCGGCTCGCGGTTTTCGGCCCTGTAAGCGGCCGCCGCAGCTGTTCCTGTCGAATGACAATCGACCAGCGACGCCAGCAGGCCGCCGTAAACATATCCGGGTATCGCGATGTGAAATGGCTGCGGCGTGAACATGGTGACGGTTTCGTCGCCGTCCCAGTGTGTCTTTATGCGATGCCCGTGTTCGTTGAGGCGCCCGCAGCCGTAACAGTAGCTGACATCGGTGGGGTAAAAGTCCTGAATGGCCTTGCCGCTCATATATCTCTGTCCCTGGCCTCCTCCTGCGAGGCGGCACTCGTTTCATGGAAGAAATCCGTTTCCGCCCTACCGGTTTGCTCTGGACACCATCAATTCCAGGTCTTCTTTCAGGCTTTGAAGGTCCTCCTCGTGCTCGACCTCCTGTTCCAGGATGGTCAGCGCGAGGTTGTAGGTCACCATGTCCTTGTCTTTCGTCGCGTCCATGATCCGCTTGTACGCGGAAATAGCACACTGCTCTCCCGCGATATTCTGGTCCAGCAGAACCGCGACGTACGGGTCGTCGGGAGACTCATAGGTACACGGGCTGAGGTCGAACCAGCGCCTGGGGTCGGTGACCGCATTGCCTCCGAGTTGGATAATGCGGGCAGCGAGCAGGTTGGCGTGATTCAGCTCTTCGGTGGCGTGCAGGTTGAGTTCCGCGGCGACGGCGTCTTTCATCGGGCCCTTGATCAGCTTGGCGCCAAGCCAGTACTGATAATAGGCAAGCCACTCGCTGGCGAACGCTTCATCCAGCATCTTCAGCAACTCGTCCACATTCATCCCGATGATCTCGCGCCCTCTGGTCCCCATGCTTCTCCCCCTTTCTGAAAGTGTCCGGAATCCGCCTCGTTCCGGATACCAGTATAAACCGACTTGGATAGAGTGTGTATTCTGATTTTTCCATCCGGCCAGGCAAGCACAAACGAAAATCTTACGACGTCGGCGCCTCTGCGACCGCGCGGCCGCTTCCTATCGTTGAGCAGGGCGCCGCGTTCCCGGAAATCTTCCTCCTGTCGCATCTGCCGGTCATGTTTCTGGTTCTGGCGATCTTCCGGATCTATATTTATCTGGCCATACGGAAGGGGCACTTCTGTAATGCGCCAGTTGCCGCTCATGACATCTTAATCTAGCGTGGCGCCCATCAAGCAAATATGGCTCACGATGCCGCGGCCGCGCATGCGGCAGCGCGTAATGGTTTCTTCCCCTTGGCTTCCCGGAAGAAGCATGATGAATGGTGCCAATATTGTGATGGATGCATCCTCATGTGCGAATCTCCCATACGGGAGACACTTACTGGAGATTTGCCTGGCGAGGGGTGATATAATTTCATCACCGATTCAGCAGCTTTGCGATCCATTCAAGGAGGTCTGGCACATGGGTACGCGCAGAAATGTACATGTATTGTTGTTGTCTGCCCTTGTGGCTGCATTCTGCCTGAGCGCTGCAGGGCCCAGATTGGCCGCAATTTCCGTTCAGGCTGAAGCGCAGATACAAACCCTGGCGAAGAGCCTGTCGCTCACCGATGCGATGCCAGTCGATCCGCAGATCACGATCGGCAGGTTTCCCAACGGGCTCCGCTATTACGTTCGGAATAACAGATTGCCCGAGAATCGGGCGGAGCTTCGCCTCGCGGTGAATGCGGGATCCATACTCGAAGATAATGACCAGCTCGGGCTGGCGCATTTCGTCGAGCACATGGCCTTCAACGGCACTTCCCACTTTCCCGGACCGTCAGTTATGCAGTTCATGGAGTCGATCGGCATGCGCGCGGGCCCCAGCATCAACGCTTTCACCAGTTTCGACGAGACAGTCTATATGCTTCAAATCCCCACGGACAAGCCGGAGCTGGTGGACAAGGCGTTTCTGGTCCTTGAAGACTGGGCACACAATTTATCCTTCCTTCCCGCCGAGATCGACAAGGAGCGCGGCGTGATTGTCGAGGAGTGGCGGCTGGGGAGAGGCGCCAACGCCCGCATGCAGGAAAAGCAATTTCCGATCCTGCTGAAGAACGCCCGCTATGCCGGGCGCCTCCCCATCGGCACCAGGGAAAGCATCGAGACATTCAAACACGATGCGCTCAAACGCTTTTATCAGGACTGGTATCGGCCCGACCAGATGGCCGTTGTTGCCGTTGGTGATTTCGACAACACCGTGGTGGAGGGCCTCATCAAGCAGCACTTTGCATCGATTCCCGCGCCGAAAGTCCCGAGGCTGCGGCCGACATACAACGTTCCCGACCATGCGGACACGCTTTATACCGTGGCCACCGACAAAGAGGCCACAATGACGCAGGTCTCCGTGTACAACAAGCTGCCGCTCCGCGAACAAGGCACCGTCGGCGCCTACCGGGAGAAGATCGTGGACCGGCTTGCTGCCGGCATGCTCAGCCGCCGCCTGACCGACCTTACCCAGAAGCCTGACGCGCCTTTTGTAATGGCTGCTGCCGGCCTGTCGATCTTCGTGCGCACGAAGGAAGCCGCCATGTTGAATGCGATCCCGAAAGAAGGGAACATCGACAGTGCGCTGGAGGCGCTCCTGATCGAGGCCGCCAGGGTTTCGCGTTTCGGCTTTACCGCGACGGAACTCGAGCGCCAGAAGCAGCAAACGGTGCGCACGTACGAGCGGTATCTGGCTGAGAAGGACAAGCACGAGTCGAGGGCACTTGCCGACGAGCTTGTCCGGAATTTCACGCAAAAGGAAACCTTGCCCGGTCCGGCTCTGGAGTACTCGCTCCACCAACGGTTCCTGCCGGAGATCACGCTCGATGAGGTCAACAAAGTCGGAAAGGTGTGGACGCAGGACGCGAGTCGGGTTGTGATGGTCAGTGCTCCTGACAAAGCCGGCGCAGTCGTGCCGGACGAAACCAGGCTTGCCGGCGTGGTCAAGGGGATCGGAGCAAAGGAGATTACCGCTTACGTCGACACGGTAGCGGGTGCGGTGCTCCTCGACAAAATCCCCGCGCCGGGAAAGATCCTCAATACAACCAGCAAGGAAGCGTTCGGCATAACCGAGTGGGGGTTATCGAACGGGGTCAAAGTCGTGCTCAAGCCGACAAACTACAAGATGGACGAGATCGTGTTCCGGGCGACGAGTCCCGGTGGGACGTCGCTGGCCCGCGAGGAGGATTTCATTCCGGCCAGGACCGCCGCCCAGGTGATGTCCGTCAGCGGGCTGGGGAAATTCAGCGCGATTGATCTCAGGAAAGTGCTTGCCGGAAAGATCGCATCGGTAAGCGCCTTGATAGGAGAATTGGAAGAAGGCCTGAGCGGCGCCTGTTCTCCGAAAGACCTGGAAACCTTGTTCCAGCTCATTTACCTGAGGTTTACGGCGCCGCGCGCGGACGCTGAGGCGTTCGCCGCGAACAAGGCGCAGGGGAAAGCGGTCCTGGCAAACCAGCAGGCCAGCCCTGGCTATGCATTCAGCGAAACCCTGCAGTCGGCACTGTCGCAGGATCACCCTCGTGCACGCATGATGACCGTGGAAATGATCGACCGGATGAATCTCGAGCAATCTCTCGCTTTCTACAAGGATCGCTTTGCCGACGCCAGCGACTTCACGTTCGTGTTCGTCGGAAGTTTCGACCTCGAGACGATGAGACCCTTTGCCGAGAGATACCTCGCGTCACTGCCGGCGCTGCACCGGAAAGAAACCTGGAGAGACGTGGGAATCCGCCCGCCGAAGGGCGTGGTCGAGAAGTCGGTGAACAAGGGAATCGAGCCGCAGAGCCAGGCGGCAATCGTGTTTACGGGACCGTTCCAGTATGATCGCGACCATCGGGTTGCGATCCGCGCGATGGGAATGGTTCTGGACACGAAGCTGCGCGAGGTGCTGCGCGAAGAGCTGAGCGGGACCTATGGTGTCAGCGTGTCGCCGGGCTACACGATCATCCCGCGCCAAGAGTATTCCTTCGCGATCCGGTTCGGCTGCAATCCGAAGCGCACGGATGAGCTGGTAAAGGTTATTTTCCAGGAGATCGAGAATCTGAAAAAGAACGGCCCCAGCGAAAAGCAGGTCAGCGATGTCAGGGAGGCGCTGGTCCGGGATTTCGAAACGAACGTCAAACAGAACAGTTATTTGCTGGGACAGATCTATCTTCGGTATCAGGTGCCTCAGGATCTCGGGGAATATTTCAATCTGCCGGAGTATTACAAGACCCTCAATGCGGAGATGATTCTGGAGGCTGCCCGCGCGTATCTCAACACGGATAGCTTTGTGAAGGTGACACTCTTTCCGGAATCGAAGAACGACGCAGCTTCGAAGCAAGAGGAGCGGGAGGAACTACCCGTCATAAGCCTTCAACCGGCTGCTTGAAATAAGGAAGGCAGACCCGTGATCTCCGAAGGCGAATCGCACCCATTCGTGAGAGTCACAAGAATCCTTCGTCCCGGGCCAGAAGAAAGGATTGCACAATGTGGGCCAGAATAGGCCTTATCGCAGGGATGGTTGCCGCAGTAATTATTTATTATGCCTTCATTGTTCCGAGTCGCCCGCCTTCTGAGGGATACACGGATGCTGTTGCCAGTATTGCCCTGATAGTGCTTTCGATTATCCTGGCGACGCTGGGTGCCCTTCTGGGCAGCTTCGCTCAAAGAAGGCTGCGGGGGCGCAGTGTGAAGGAGTAGCACGCTCTCGCCAGTCAGGCGAGGGAATCGGCTGCCTTCGCTGGATTGGCGTCGATCTGCTGTACCAGAAAACGCATCGGTGCACTACGGCTCTCCTCATTGTTGCCATCACAGAGTCAGCCCACTTCGCTCAGACCTGGACGGAACGTGAGCGACACCGAGTGGAGAATTTTGTCGCGCTGCTGGTCGGCTCTTTATAGCAGGTGCAGACGGGCAGGCTGCAATGCAAAACTGCAGCTTGTTCCGACTATACGCCGACAGGCACATAGGTAGGCTTAGAGCAGGCTGCCTGGCTGTAATAAATCCGCAAGCTTCAATATTTTATGCGCAGCTTAATTGCTTCGTGGACCCGCTGAGACACGAATTCCCTTCGGAACGAAGAATGTCAGAAGAGAATCTTCGAATCGATTTGCTTCAGAATAATACTCCACGGTCCAGCAACAGTCTCCGCCGTATCTCTTGGCAATCGCAGTCAGGACAGCTTCTACTGTCACATCCGACAGATCAAGGGTGAGTACAGGCTTGAATATCAAGCGGCCTTCTTGCGTCAATCCAAGCGCCGCGCATGACAGAATTAACAAACATGCAATGCCGTGCCAAATCTTGGATGTCATAACTGGGTCTCCACGCTATTGACGGATCACAAGCTTGTGAAGGGATGTTTCCACTGTTGGGCGCTTTGTGCGCTTCGCGTACAAGTGCCCCATCCTGTCATCAGCGGATTGAAACGGGGCCATTCGCAACGGAATGGAATAGGGTTGCTGGTCAGGAATAATCGCAGGGGAGGTGGTAGACAGATTCTTCAGTCAAGTCTATAGATCCATCGGGCGGCGTATCGGATGATTGTGTGCGGGCGGACGCGGTTTATGAAGCGTCCAGGGGATCAGCGTTGCGTTGTCGGGCGTCACTACCATCGCCGATGAACGGGGATGGAACCTATTCCGGTGAAGATGCGTTATACGAGCAGGTGTGATCACCACTCATCTGTGCAGAATGACGGGGAGTTGCCATGCAGAGTCTTTGGCTGGATATCCGGTTCGGCTTAAAATTACTATTTAAGAATCCGGGCTTTGCGGCAACCGCCGTCATCTCGCTGGCGCTGGGGATCGGTTTGAATTCCACTATTTTTTGCGTTGTGGATCGAATGATCCTGCGGCCGTTGCCGGTGGAGCAGCCCGATCGGCTTGTGTTGTTCAGGATCCAGACAGAAAAGGGCGGCCCGTTGCACTCTCTGCCTAATCCTGAATATCTCGAGCTCCGGGATCAATGCCAATCTCTGTCCGGAATCATCGGTACTTCGCGGCATGGGGCACTCCTTGACAACGGCGAGAGTGTCGAGATTTTGCGCGCAGAAGTCGTCACCAGAAATTATTTTTCCGTTCTCGGCGTCAGGCCTCACGCGGGGCGGTTTTTTGGCTATGGGGACGAAGATACAACATTGCCGGTTGCGATCCTGAGCTACAGGCTTTGGCAAAGCCGTTTCGGCGGAGACCTCGCGGCGGTCGGCAGGACGATTGAGCTCAGCAGGCGACCGGTCACTGTCATCGGCATCGCACCGAATGGCTTTGGCGGGACGAATCGGCCTTCCGCCGTTACGGATGTCTGGTATCCCGCGGAAACCTGGGGCGCGCCTCTTTCTGGACCGAGAGCCGAAGGCTTCGATCTCATCGGGCGCTTGGCTGCCGGCGTTCCGATTGTGCAGGCCCAGGCGGAAGTGGATACCATTGTGCGCCGGCTGACCCGTAGCGATCCCGCGGCGCCAAAGATCCTGGGAGCAAGCATCGCTCTCGAAGGCAAAGACTATATGGACAGGTTCGGCACCCTCGGTCTCATCAGTATGTCCATGACGGGGCTGATCCTGCTCATCGCTTGCGTAAACGTATCCAACCTGCTTTTGGCGCGGTCCCAGACGCGCCGCAAGGAGATTGCCGTGCGCCTGGCGCTTGGCGGCAGCCGTCTTCGGCTCACACGCCAACTGCTCACTGAGAGCCTCGTCCTGTCGCTGGTAGCGGCCGCGGTCGGCATGCTGCTGACAAAATGGGCGGTACAGGCTCTTCCGGCGCTCCTGCCCCCGGCACCCATACGAGTCTTTCCGGAAATCGCTCCCGATGCAAGAACCCTCATCTTCACCGTCGGCCTGGCATTTCTCACTACGCTGGTTTTTGCCCTAATACCCGCCCTTCATGCTTCCAGGATCGATCTCGTGCCCCTGCTGAACGAATCGGCATCCGGCGGGCAGGGTGGCCGGAGGCACTTGGGCCGCAATGCTCTGGTTGTCGGCCAGCTTTGCGTTTCGCTTGTCCTCTTGAGCCAGTCTGCCTTGCTGGTGAAGAGCTTCACACGCAGCCTGCGAGCGGATGTCGGGTTCGAGAATAAGGACATGCTCGTGGTGCAGACTGCGCTGGGCATGTACGGATATGACGAGAGCAGAGCCCACGCCTTTTTTCAGAAGCTGCAGGAAAGGGTCCGGGTGCTGCCCGGGGTAAGGAGCGTAAGCCTTGCAAGGCGCTTGCCCCTCAGCCTTTCGGGCGGCGGCATCAGTCAGCCGGTATCGATTCCGGGAGAGCAGAATGCCAGGAACATCAAGAACAACAGCGTGGATGCAGGCTTTTTCCAGGCTATGGGAATTTCGATCCTCAGGGGAAGGGCCTTTACGCCACAGGACATCGATTCGCGCGCCAGGGTGGTGATTATTAACCAGACATTCGCCGGAAGTGTCTGGCCCGGTGCGGATCCTGTGGGGCAGGTCCTGCGCATCGGCATTCCGCCACAGACGGATGCATTCACCGTGATCGGGATCGCGCGGGACGGCCCCATCAACAGAATCGGCGAAAATCCCGAGCCTTACTTCTATCAGCCTCTTGTCCGCGGTTTCGGCGGCGAGCTTTCCCTGCTGGTGGAAACCGACGGCAATCCGGGCGTGCTGGCAGGCCCGCTGCGGCAGGCAATTCATGCACTCGACAGAAGCGTATCTCCCTTTCTCATCAACACGCTGAGGGAGGTCATTCGTCAAGGGCTGTACGACCAGGAAATGCTGGCATCGTTCATGGGCGCCTTCGGCTTGCTCGGTTTGATTCTGGCCTCCTTCGGACTCTATGGTATCGTCTCCTATACGGTCAGCCAGCGCACGCGCGAAATAGGCCTGCGCATGGCTCTCGGGGCGCAGCGCAGCGACGCAGTGCGCCTTGTCCTGCGCCAGGGGCTGGTGCTCGCGCTCCTGGGCGCCGGCATAGGCTTGCCGCTGGCTCTCTCCGCGAGTTATTCCCTGCGCGGTGCACTCTACCAGGTCAGCCCGGCTGATCCAGTCGCGCTGGCTGGAACGGCACTCCTGCTCATCGCCGTGGCCCTTTTCGCCAGTTATATTCCTGCGCGTCGCGCGGCCAGAGTCGATCCTATGGTCTCCTTGCGCCAGCAATAAACAGTACGCTTCGTGGGATCCCTGCGATTCAGACAGTAACGGCGCGTATTGCCCGCCCGGCGTTCGGCACGGCATTCAGAGCCGCGATCGTTAGGGAGCGGGTAGTGTGCCAGCAGATCAAAGCAATCCGCTCCCTAACGGTCGCGGTTCTGTGCGGCCTCACGGCCTCCAGCGTCATCGCCTCAATACAGTCGACTCCCAGTGTCTGAATCGCAGGTGGGACCCTTGGCGCGTGCTCCACAGCCCGATCTGGCGTAAGATAGCGGCTCGGGATTGCATGATCCGGAGGACGTCGTCAGGGAAACTCCCGGTTGCACTCAACTGGTGAATGAGGAGGGCCTATGAGCCGGATACTACGAAGAAAGTTTTTCAAGACGGCTTGCGTCGCGGGTGTGGCCGCCGTTACCGGAAGCACGACGGGGTTGGGTGCGCACGGATCTCTTTTCGGCGCGGCGGCGCGGAAGCGCAAGCCAAACATCATCCTGATATTGGGGGATGACCTGGGTTTGACTGACCTGGGTTTGACCGATGTTGGCTGTTACGGCGGAAAACTCATCCGCACCTGGCGCTTCAGGTGCCGGAAGACTCCCTGGCCGAATACGAGGGACGATGGGAAGAGCATCCCTATGACGGCGAGCAATGTTACCTGGCCCGGATTCTCCGCCGCAAGGTTGTTGGTTTCCGTGCGGTCGGCAACCATGTTGTAGAGTTCCCAGGCCCCCCTTCCATCCTCGTGCCACAAGTTTCCAATCCTGTGTGAGGACGGCCCGGTTGCCCTCGTGCTCCCAATACATTCCCTCCCGTTCGAGTGCGCCGCCCGAAAACGTCGTAACAAGGCTCCGGCCTTCCATCGGCTGAATCGCCTCCCCGTTCGCTTCGGCCGGGTATTTCGCGCCGCTCACCTCGACGCAGGTCGCCATGATGTCGATGATGTGGCTGAGAGGCCCGCGGAATTCGCCGTGCGCCTTGATGGCGCCGGGCCCAGTGGGCAACGAGCGGTGTGGCGACGCCGCCTTCGTGGGCCGAAACCTTGAAGAGGCGAAACGGCGTGTTGGAGAGATTCGCCCAGGGCCGGCCATAACTCTGATAGGTGTCATCGGCGCCTGGCAGAATGTCCGGGTTGTTGAAAAACCGCACGGTGCGGCCGTCGAGCGTTTCCGTGGCGAGCTCTCCGAACTGGATCCACTTCCTTCGATTCGCAAACTGGCTCAGGACCTGCAGCTGAGCGTCATCACCACAAAACGGGCTTACGAGGAACTCGAGCGCGAGAGGTTCATCGACACGGTGGGAGGCAAGGGGACCTTCGTAGCAGCGCAAAACAAAGAATTCATCCGGGAGAAGAGGATGAAAGTCGTGGAGGAGAAGCTTGCGGAAGCCATTGCAGAATTGAGAGTGATGGGAATGACGCTTCCCGAACTCCAGGAGATGCTGACCCTGCTCTTTCAGGAGGAACAGTGATGGAGTATGCGCTGGAGATTCTCGGATTGTGTAAATCCTACAAGTCGTTCCTGCTTCGGAATGCTACGTTCCGTGTTCCGACGGGGAGCATCATGGGGTTGATCGGTCTCAATGGCGCCGGCAAGACCACCATCGTCAAGATCATTATGAACCTGGTCCGCAGAGACGCCGGCGAAGTGCTTCTGTTCGGGCTCGACCATGTGCGCCATGAGAGGGAAGCAAAGGCCCGGTTTGGGTGTAACGGCGCTCTTCTATATTTTTCTCTACTTGCCGTTCCATTTCCGCTGTGGCCCGGGAAAGGCGGTCCTGGTTTTTTCATATGTTGCAGTTGGATTCTCTCTGGCAACAGTCCTGATGCTGCGGTTCTGGTCGCCCGCGTGGGATGCGGAGCACGAAGCAAGGATGCTGCGGGAATGGATGATGGTTCCGGCCATAGCAGGCTTTGTCGGGATATTGCTCCTGGGCTGGATCCCGGCGTCGATCGCAATATCCGTCCGATCCTACCAAAAACGGGAATTCTGACCGTTCGCCACTTCGTGAAATTTGTGAAATTCGTGGCTTGATGGATTCTGCCGGGACACGCAACCGCTCGTCAATTCACGCCATCACGTTTGGCAGGAATGCGCTGGAAGGAATCGGGTTCTCCCCAGAATCCCTGATCGTCGGCAAAGCGTGCGACCAGTTCCTGAATTGCCGGTGTCTCGGCTGTGAGCAATATTCCATCCTCAAAGCGCGCGATCAGGATGCTTGTCTCCCCGCTTTGCACTTTCTTTTCCAGCACTTCGTCGTCAAGCACGGCAATTTGCATCACGTCTCCTCTGAAGGAAACGCGCGCGAAGAAATGTGTGGGGATTACCGGCAGGTATGCTTCTCCTGCCCAGCGTTTCTCGAGTGATTTCTCGTCCGGGAAGAAATCGAGGTAGGTGCGCTTGTCGATCATGACGGCGCGCACCTCGAACTGACTCGTGCCCTCCTTGTTGGATAATGTCAGGTGATATTTTGTTTTTTCCGCCTGCACGAAGGCGAGCGCGTTGTCGCCGTCCTCACTCGCCCAGCGTCCTTCCAGTGCGGGGAGCGGCACGAGGTGCGATTCGTCCCACAGTGGATTCAACGAGGCCAAAGGCACACATGCAGAAGCAAGAATGACAATCAGCATTGCCGGTACAAATCGTATCATCTTCATGGTTCCCTCCTGGGGGGCTATTTTGTCTCCCTGCTGTATATAGCGACATTTCCACGCGGGCCTTTCACACAATTTCGGGGACAGGCGCGAATGGCGCTTAGTTAAGGATTTCAAATAAACCCCGAAAGGGTTCAGAAGGAAAGCCCAGGAGGGCTGGTCTCCTTTGCCCCCATTACCCAGGGCTTGCGCCCTGGGCTTTCCCGCCCAGCCCCTTCGGGGCTTAATCACTTGATTTGGCGGCACTAACAGGTCATTGTGGCCACTCTTGACTAAGCACCATTCGGGACAGGCGCCATGACCTCGAAATTCCATGGAATGGCTTGGCAGGATCTCCACCCCGCTTCTTCGTGGATCGGGACGGCCGCGCATCTTACTTCCGCTTTGCCAGTTCTTCGACGATCCCGGCAACGTGACGATTGAATTCTGCGGGTCTCTCGATCATGGGGTAATGCCCTGTGTGTTTCATGATGATCGCGCCGAAGTCGGCTTTCACCTTCCGTGAGGCCTGAACATCGGTTGGAAAAAGGTCCCCGTTAATGGCGCGCAAGGGGACGGTCAGCTTGCGCGCCGAAGGGGCCTGGGCATAGCCGGCCATGCCCATAAACAGGTCATACGCAGCGGCGGGTGAAGTTTTCAGCATGCGCTTCTCGGTCTCCGCAACCAGGGCGGGATCTGCATCGGGGTGAAACAGATCTCTTACCATTCCCTTCATGCTGCCGGCAAAATCTGTGCGAAATGCCTCCGCTCGTTGGCGCGCTTCTTCAGCCGTAAGCGTGTAATCAAGGATTTGGAAGGTATCGATGCCGACGACGCCTATGGCACGGCCGGGAAGGAGCAGTGCTGCTTCGATGGCTACAGGTCCGCCGAGCGAATTGCCAAAAAGAATCACCTGCTTCAAGTTTTCGGCATCGACGACAGTTTTGACATCGGCGCCAAATTCCGGAAGTCCCCACTTTTTTCGGTTCGCGCCGGATTCCCCATGCCCTACGAGGTCAACGGCGACGACCCTGTAGCGGTCTGCAAAAGCATTGAGCTGCCGGATAAAGAAGCTGCGGTCGGCAAGACCTCCGTGGATAAAGAGCAGAGCTGTTTCGCCCGCTCCAGCCACGGAGTATACGACCGTTACTCCATCGGCCGCGAGACATGTCTTTCGCTGGATCAAAGCAGCGCCGCCTTCCTCCCCGCGCGCTCCCGGCGCCAGTAATAGTAAGACAAAGGCCAGAGCCAAAGCGTAACTCAAGCAAACGAAGAGTTTCATTCCAATCCCTTTCGCCGGAATATCCGTGTTTCCCGGCGGAGTCCAATGTGCTGTTCTCAATCGCCCATGAGCTCGCCGCAGTCGTTATAGTAGCAGCGACAATGCGCACATAGGAATGGCTATCTTCTTGCTCTGGCGCAACAGGACGTCCGGCACGCTGAAAATCAAAATCTCTCAAAGCAGGCCTTGTGATACATTGGCAATCGCGGCGAACAGAGGTCGTTAGCCCTATTGTATCGGCGCTTCTCTGTACCCTCGCGCATCTATCGCGCGGGCCGGGATTTCTTGATGCGCTCCCCAGCGCATTCCTGTTCGGTTGCCTCTACGGTACGGTTGCCTGGAGGACGGGCTCGATCCGCCCCGGGGTGGTCGTGCATTTCAGTTCTAACCTGGTACGGCGGCTCGCAGGCTGGCTTATGCCGGAATAGGGACTGTCCCTTTGTTGAAGCACTCTCAGTAATGGGATGAGTAATGGAGTAGGCGGCTAAGTTTTTTGTTTTAGTGGTACGCCTGGCAGGGTTCGAACCTGCGACCTTCGGTTCCGGAGACCGACGCTCTAGTCCAACTGAGCTACAGGCGCATTATGTAGTCTCAACACCTTAGCGGGAGAAAAGATTACCACCTCACACCCCGTGGTGTCCATCACATAGCAGCGCGACCGCACCTGCTCTCTCCGGAAATCCTCGATTCCAGGCGCGCCGGTCGTTTGTCGATAGACAGATACGCGGCAAAATTTTCTCCGGATGCATTAGAAAGATTGCGCTCACTCGTTGCGCAGCGCTGCCATGGGATCCAGCCTGGTGGCCCGTCGAGCCGGGACATAACCGGCCAGAACGGCTACCGCCGCCAGGAGGAGTGCGATCCCGGCGAATGTAAGTGGATCAAAGGCCGAGACACCGAGCAGCGCCTTTGATAACGGATACATCACCAGGCCGGCGAGAGGCAATCCGATGATCAAGCCGGCTATAATAAGCCATATCGCCTGGCTCAGGACCATCCTGACCACTTGTGTCGCCTGCGCTCCCAGAGCGATCCGTATTCCCATTTCGCGCATGCGCTGTGACACGGAGAATGCAACCAACCCGTACAGGCCAATGCCGGCGAGGATCAGCGTCAGGATGCCGAAGGCCGCGAGAAAGACGGCTATGGCGCGATGCATGAAAAAGCTGGCCTGTAGATGCTCTTTCATCGTTTCCGCTTCCAATGCCGGAACCCTTGCATCGAGGGCACGGAGTTCGCGCAACATTTTCTCAGGCATGCCGTCCGCAGTGTCGAAGGTGCGCGCGATGACGATCATGTCTCCCGAGTAACTCTGCGCAAAGGGCAGGTAGAGGAATGGTATGCTCTCCCCTCGGATCGAGTCCATTTCCAGGTATACATCACGGGCGACGCCGACCACCTCTATGGACTCTTCCCGGCCCATGCCTCCCAACAGGATCGGCATTCCCACGGGACTCGCGGATCCCCAAAATCTTCTGGCCATCGCTTCGCTGACGATGGCGACTCGGGGAGCTGTGCGTGTGTCGGACAGTGCGAAATTCCGGCCCAGCAGTATGGGGATATCCATGGTCCCAAAATACTCTAATGTTACGGCGGCATAATCGATTCTGGGGATTTGTTCGTTGTTTTCGACGTTTTTTCCAGGCAATCGGATACGTACTTTCCGGTTGCCCCACAATCCGAAGGGGATGCGACTCGCCAGGGCGGCCGTCTGGACTCCAGGCAATGAAGATATTTTCTCGACGTATCGCTGATAAAACGCACGGCCTGCAGACTCCTCCTGGTATCCGCCCACCTCAACATCAATCGCAGCGATGGCGGTATGCTCCGTTTGGAAGCCTGGATCCGCTTGGAGTCCCCTTCCCATGCCACGGACAAACAATCCACCTGCGGCCAGGAGGACTACGGAGACCACAACCTGCGCGACAACGAGAATGTTGCGGAGGTTGAAGCGCCTTCTTTCGGTCATGAGGGAGGGAGCATCGTCCTTGATGGTAACGATAATGTCCCGCCTGGTTGCCTTGAGAGCCGGAGCCAGACCAAAGAAGATGCCTGTGGCGATCGACAGGAATATGGCATAAAGCAGCACCCGCCAATCGAGTCTCATATCGATCTGCAGGCTGACCGGCAGTGGGACATTGAGGGTGGAAAAGGCGTCCGCCAACCACAGGGCGACGATCAGGCCAAAAGCGCCCCCCATCAGCCCGAGCAGCGCACTCTCGGTCAAAAACTGGCGCACAATCCTCCGCCTGCCGGCGCCGATTGCGAGGCGAATGGCCACCTCTTTGAGTCTGGAAGATGCGCGCATCAGAAGCAGTCCGGCCAGGTTGGAGCAGGCTACGACAAGCACGAGCCCCACGACGACCAGCAGGAATGCGGAGACCGGCACGAGCGCCTTGTCCACGAGGGGATCCAGCCAGATTTCGGTGGCGCGAAAAAGAACCGCCCGTCGATCCTTGTTGGTTTCCGGATAGTCCATTGCCAGATTTGCCGCCAAGGTGTTGAGCCTGGCCTCTGCCTGCTCGATGGCAATGCCTGGTTTCATGCGGGCAAACATGCGAAAGTCACGGTTGTCGCGGCTTTCCAGATTAATGGGACTGATGACCGCAGCCGTTCCCAGGGGCATCCAGTAGTCGCTCGTGAATATCTTCAGGGTCCCCCTGAATCCTTTCGGCCCCACCCCGATCACGGTGACAGGGTGGCCGTTCATGGAGATGGCCAGGCCCAGGATGTTCGGATCCGCACCATACCTGCGTTGCCAAAGCGAGTGACTGATAATAACCACTGGTTCCGAACCCGGCTCGTTTTCAGCGGGCATGAAAACTCGGCCAATGGTTGGGGAGAAATCCAGGAGAGATAAGAATCCCTCTGAGAAAAATTCGCCGGTGGCAACCCCCGGTTTTCCGTCGGAAAGGATCGTCAGCAATTTCCCATCGCTGGCGATTGCCGCTGTCGAAAAGACATCCGTCCCGTCCCGGTGGTCGCAGAACTCCCGATAGGACATCCAGCTGAAATCAGGGCTTTGCGCGGATTTAGTGTAAATCCGGATTACCCCGGCGGGATCCCGGTAGGGAATGGAGCAGAATAAGACTGTGTTGATCAGGCTGAAAATCGCGGTGTTCACCCCGATGCCGAGTCCCATGATGGCAATCGCGACCGCCAGGAACCCGGGGCTCTTGCCGAGTTGTCGGAAACCATAGCGGAGATCCTGAAGCAAGCCTGCCATGATTTTTGCTCCCGCCTCGGATCCCGCGGATGCAGATTTGCCGCTTTTGCCACGACCTGATTCCAGGTGCATACCTGCTCCGAAGCCTACGAGGACAGCCAGATTCCGGATTCACAGCCCACTCGACAAGCTATACGTTTTCCGATGGAGGATCGTTCCATGACATCAGCGCGGCGAGCGCCACCGAGACTGCTGCCAACCGTGGTTTTTGCATCCGGCCCTCATATCATTTTCATCTCTTTCACACCAGCTCTCAGCTGTGCGATCCCGGGAGGCTCCGGGGTGGCGGCGTCTTGTTGTAGCGGTAACGCATGCCCGATGCGACTAAGAATGCCTCAGGCTTGGGATCTGTATCGAAATGATGTATACCTGAAAGCTGCGGCATTGCTGTCGGTCTCGATCTGTTACCGTTATCTACTCCGATACCAGTACCGATATCGATACCGAGGATTGCGCGGAATCGTCCTGCCATGTGGTGCGGGCCAACGCAACGCCTGATATCTTGCTCAATCCTTTCCTGATCTGCGGCCGGGGTGAGATATACTCGATCCCATGCAGGGGCAAGTCGAGCTGCGCGATTACCAGCGGGAGTGCCTGGCTGCGATTTTCCGACGCTACAAAGCCGGAGTGCGTCGTCAGCTCGTCTGCCTCCCGACCGGCACGGGCAAGACCGTGATCTTCGCCCGGTTCCCTTCTTTTTTCCG
>JAFNAG010000627.1 GCA_017860135.1 Acidobacteriota bacterium | reverse complement strand
TGTCGCGGAGCGCCGCCCGTTTCTTCGGCGCTACCATCACCGATGGCGATACTTCTGGTGAAGAACTTGCCTTCTGACCCCTATAGAGCGATGTATGAGTGATCTCGAGGAATTACTCGGGCAGCACATCAAGCTCTCCGGGCTGCCGTCGCCGGCGAGGGAATACAGGTTCCATCCCCGGCGCCGGTGGAGGTTCGACTTCGCCTGGCCGCGCTACAAGGTCGCCGTCGAAATCGATGGTGGCATCTACAACCGCGGCCGTCACGTTCGCGGCAGCGGCTTCGAGCGTGACGCCGAGAAACGCAATGCCGCGGTGATGGCAGGGTGGCGCGTGCTCCACTTCACTCCGCGCCATGTTAAATCCGGATTGGCCGTTCAGGCGATCGAGAGCCTGATGAGGAAGATCAGTTGAGACATCCAATGAAGAGTTTTGTTGAAATCGAGGAAATCCGTACGACGGTCCACGGCGGCGGAATGGTCCAACTGAATCGAGCCGCGCTGTGCGTGAACTGCGAGCACATCAGTGCTGCCGAGGGGGAACGCTGCCCGAAATGTGGCTCCCCGTCACTGCTCGGCCTTGCGCGAATCCTGAACCGATTGGAGAAATGACCATGAGCGGCGCTAATCTTGCCCTGGTACCCATAATCGAGCAACCCAAAGCAATGCCCCCGGCGGCAATGCACGAACTGGACGCGGCCCGGTACATCGGAACAAACCGGACGCAGTTCCGTGAGCTTGTGTTCGCGGGTCATATCCCTTACACAATGCATCTCAACGGGAAACGCAGGATCTACCTGCGTAACGACTTAGACCTTTACCTTGAGAGCCTTCCCAAGCATATAATGTCACCGCGCGAAAACTCACTGAAACCAGCTCATTTCAAAGGAGATGGAGCAAAGTGAGTGTCAAAATTAACAAAAATCGCGGCTACTGGCTTATCGATACCATCTGGCCGGATGGTGTTCGCACCAGGACGAAGATGCCCGATGAAGCCACGGCCGACAAAATCAACAAGAAGATCGAAGTGGCATGCGCGGACGAAGTGAGGATCTGGAGTAAGCTCCGGAAGGAACTCAAGCTTGAGGGAGGCAAAGGAATATTGTTCCGGGAATTCTGCGACCTGTACTGGAAGCTGCATGTCCTGCCCTACAATCGTCGTCTCGACACAAAGAAGAGCTTGCTCAACATTCTGAAGGGGCATTTCGGATCAACACCAATCGACGCCATCACACCCCAGGGGATTGCGAAGTTTGTCGCCTCCAGGAAATCGGAGGACCTCAACAACAAGACGATCAATCGCAATCTTGCCGCCCTGCATCATGTGCTGGGGTGGGCTGTGAAGAAGGGATATCTTGAAGAGAACCCGGCCGAACGTATTGACCACCTCAGGGAAATCGAGTGGGTGGGAGAACGCCCGGACGAATCGGTGATCGACGAGGTATTCGCTAAACTGGATCCCCGAGCGCTTCCTGTCTTCACGTTCATTCGGGAGACCGGGTGCCGCAAAGGCGAGGCGATCACGCTGGAGCGGTCGCAGATCGACTTTGCCCGGGCCCAGGTGGTTTTCCATTCAAACACAAAGAACGGCCGTTCACGCCAGGTGCCGCTGACCGAAAGCGCTCTGTGCGCAATCGCGGCGATGCCGGCGCAAGCCGATACTGTTTTCTATCACCCGGACACGCTCCGGAGTTGGACGTCCGATGGGGTGTCGATTCCGTGGGAGAGGGCCAGAAAAGCAGCTGCCCACCCAAAGCTGCGCATCCATGACATGCGCCACGCGTTCGGGATCAAACTCGCCGAGGAGGGATGTCCTATGCACTATATCAGCGAGGTCATGGGGCATCACTCGATCGACTTTACCAGAAAGCATTACGCCAGGTTCAGTCCGGACTCAGCATCGAGGAGCGTCCTTCGCGTGCTGGAGGGGCGGAAATTGAGGCAAGGATGACCTTGGCACAAAAGTGGCACACGGGGATTTTCGTGAAACTCGCGGATGGCTGTAAGTTATTGGAAGATTTGGTAGCGACGGTTGGAATCGAACCAACGACCTTGGGGTTATGAATCCCACGCTCTAACCGACTGAGCTACGTCGCCACGCGCATCCGAGTATGATGCTGATTCCCGCGGGTCATTTCAAGCGAGTTTTTCCACTGTCCGTCGTAGATTAGGCGTTGTGGTGGCCGGGATTGCAGAGATGGGCTCCCATCGTCCACGATCTCCGGCCCAGCGGAGGGGGCGCTACCCATTCCGGTGCTGTTCCGTGCCGATCACCTTTTTTACAGGGCGGTCCTCGCGCAATCAGGACCCGGCGATCCGCTTCACCTTGGCGCGATGGGCGGCTACGAGATCCCTCACGGTCTCCTCGCGCAACTTGCTGGTCAGGGTCTCGCGCACCGACTTCCAGCTCTCATGCAGCGGGCAGGGAACGTCGTCGCCGCACTCAGAAATACCCAGGATACAGCGCTTCGCGGCGAGGTTTCCGCCCAAGGCCTCGACGATCTCCTGGAGTGTGATTTCGCTCGCGGCGCGGCCCAGCATGACGCCGCCCGCAGGGCCCCGCTTGGCCGTCACCAGCCGGCGCCGCGACAGGCGATTGATAATCTTGGCCAGGTACGGCATCGGTATGCTCGCGGCGCGCGAGATCTCGCGGATCGAGGAGAGCTTCCCCACTTCCTGCTCGCCCAGGAAGGTCATGGCGCGGATGGCATACTGCACCGGTGTGCTGAAGATCATGCCGGAACTCGCTTTCAGGACCTGACGGTCCCATTTGCGGCCGCCACACTATGGAGAAAGAGGAGGACTGTCAATTGAATT
>JAFNAG010000626.1 GCA_017860135.1 Acidobacteriota bacterium | reverse complement strand
CGGCTATTCCGTGCTCGGCGACATGTACGCGCCCGCGGAGCGGAGCCGATGGATCGGAATGCTCAACATCCCTGCGGGCATCTTCGCGATGTTTGGGCCAACATTAGGCGGATGGTTCGTAGACAATCTGACTTGGCGTCATCTCTTCTGGACGTCCGTCCCGCTTCTGATCGCTTCTGTCGGATTGGTCTGGATCGGTGTTCCGCCCCCTGCGAAACGGGTGGTCCGCAAGATCGACATCAGAGGCTGTGTCCTGGTCGCGATAGCATCCTCGGCGACCATTCTCGGCCTTTCTTTTGCAGGGAGCGCCTATCCCTGGACTTCAGCGCCGGTGATCGGGCTTCTCGGCACTGCACTGATATTCTGGACGATTTTTCTGCGAGCCGAGGCCCGCGCGGCTGAACCCGTTCTCGATCCGCAGGTGCTCAAGAACCGCACTTTCTTCACCGTCGCCGCCTCGACCATGTTTTCCTTTTTCGGTCAGATCGCGATCCTGCAATATTTCCCGATGTTCCAGCAGGGGGTGCAGGGCATCACGGCCACCCACAGCGGGCAAATCCTCACCCCCTACAGCGTTCTAATGGCCTTCGTCGGCGTTCCGGCGGGACTGCTCCTCGCCCGGACAAAGCGCTACCGTTGGATGTATATCTTCAGCTTTGCCCTTTTAACGGCCAACATGTTCGGAGTGATCTTCTTCACCGCCGGAACTCCGGTCGCCTGGGGATACCTGGTTACCACGCTCGCCGGCCTGGGATTGGGAGCCATCCCAACGGTGAATACAATGGTGGTCCAGAATGCCGTACCCAAAAGGCTCCTCGGCGCCGCCATGGGAGCGATTTTCTTCATCATCTCGATGGGCGGCGCGCTCGCGCCCGCCATTCTCGGTTCCGCCATGAACGCATCTTATGCGCGGGAACTCGCCGTTCTCATGCCGCACCGCATAGCAGAGGCGGCTGACGAGGCAACGATGGCTTCGCTTGGCAACTCCCGCGTGCTGCTCTCGAAACCAGCCACGGCTGAACTCGAGAAGAGCCTGAAGAAAATCGGCGGTGACGATCCGGACCTGTTCAAGCAGACGTTTCAGGCGATCCGCGTTTCCATGGAGGCCGGCCTGAGGAGTGTTTTCTGGATATCGGCCGTTGCGATGTTGCTGGCTTTCCTGCTGATCATCACCGTCCCGGAGATACCTCTGGATAAGGAAGTCCAGGAGAAAAAACCCTGACGCGGATTCCCTTGGCCGGGAGTAAACTCAAGATCTGCCAGAGAGACAGTGGCATGGATTCCATAACATGGTGGCGTCTGCTGTTTTCCAGGTTGGCCAGTAAAATGCTGCTGAAAATGGGCGGGTTAGGCGAGCGCATCAACCGGAAGCTGCTGATGGCCCTTCTTGAGGGATACCGGGCCAGTGCCCTGCTCCACGTCGCAGGGAAACTCGGGGTTGCCGACCTGCTCGCCGAGGGTCCACGCACCAGCAGTGAATTGGCTCAACTTGCGGGAGCCGATCCCACTTCAATGCATAGATTTTTGCGCGGACTCGTATTACTGGGAATTTGCCGTGAAGAGCAGGATGGCCGGTTTGCGATTACCCGCCTGGGAAGTTTTTTGCAGGATGAGAAGCCCCACTCGTTGCGAGCCAAGGCAATCCTCACTGGAGACAGCTATCGTGCCTGGGCGAACCTTCTTCACAGCGTGAAGACCGGCGACACGGCAAGTGCCCATACCTTCGGGACGGATGCATGGGCCCATCGGAGGCGGGAACCTGAACTGGATCGGGCTTTCAACAAGGCATTCGAGGAAAGCGCGGGCCGGATCTCCCGCGAAATTCTGTTCGCCTATGACTTCTCGGCCGTTCGCATCATTGCCGATATAGGAGGAGGTTACGGATATCTCCTCGGCTCGATCCTCAGGAATTCGTTTCCCCTGTCAGGCATCTTGTTTGATCAGCCGCATGTGATTGCGGGTGCCGCGCCGTACCTGAAGAAGGCCGGGATATCGGAAAGGTGCAGGACCGTTGGTGGAGATTTTTTCGTCAACATACCTGGCGGCGCCGATATCTACATGCTCAAGAGCGTGATCCACGATTGGAACGATGAGCAAAGCGTCAGTATCCTGAAGAACTGCCGGCAGGCCTTGAAACCCGAAGGGAGACTGCTCCTGATCGAGCGGCTTATGCCCGTGCGGGTTAAAGAGGATCCGCCTGTGGTGTATCAGGATCTTCGAATGCTGATTTCAACCGGCGGGCGGGAGCGCACCGAAGGTGAATTCCGGGTCCTATTGGAAGCCGCAGGATTGACTTTGACGCGGATCATCCCCTTGCCTTCGGGATTTCATATCATCGAGGGAATGGCGATACAATAAGTGCTTCTATGGCCAAAAGCATCGCAGTTATCTTTCATGAAAATGAACGGAAGAGCTCACTTCCGCAGTTTGCCATCTGGCATCTCGCCGAAGCGTGGCGGGAGGCCAATATAAACGTTTCCATGGTCTTCGGAACTCGCAAGTTCGTGCCGGCGGATGTGGCGCTGCTTCATGTCGACCTCACTATCGTTCCTGAGGAATACCTTGATTTCGCCGCAAGATATCCCGTAGTCGTCAACGGCCGGGTAAAAGATATCCGCAAGTCCTCCTTCAGCGATCACACGGTGAAGCCTGGAGACGGCTACAATGGGAAGGTAATCGTGAAGTCCGAACTGAACTATGCAGGCCAGCCGGAAAGAAAGCTGTTGGGAACGCCTCTGTCCAGACTCGCGCTTCGCGTCTCTTGCCGCATCCCGGCGCTGCAGCGTTCAGGGAAAGAAGCAGAACCGGACTTCCAAA
>JAFNAG010000056.1 GCA_017860135.1 Acidobacteriota bacterium | reverse complement strand
CCGTGCGACGGTTGAAGGTCGTCCTGATCAAGCCTTCGAAGTACGACGACGAGGGTTATGTCATCCGCCATCTTCGCGGCGTGTTGCCCAGCAACACGCTCGCCTGCCTGTACAGCCTGACCCTGGATGTCAGCAGGCGGAAGGCGCTCGGCGAAGGAGTCGAAATCGACGTCGAGATTGTCGATGAGACGGTGCAAAAGGTCCCCTTCGATCGCATCGTGCAATCCCATCGCCCTCCTTATTCCCGCACCGTGGTGGGACTGGCGGGAGTGCAATCAAACCAGTTTCCACGGGCAGCCGACCTGGCGCGCCGGTTCCGCAAAGAGGGCGTACCGGTGATGATCGGAGGCTTCCATGTCAGCGGCAGCATGGCGCTGTTTCCCGAAATAAGCCCGGAAATCCGCGAGCTGATTGACGCGGGCGTCAGCGTCGTCAAAGGCGAAGTAGAGGATGCCTGGGCAGATCTTCTTCGTGACGCGCTGCACGACCGACTGGAGCCCGTGTACGATTTTATGGCGCACAAGCCGTCCCTTTCCAGCCAGCCCGTGCCTCGGACCCTGCGCAGCTATATGCGCCGTTTCGCAGCATCAAGCATGGGCACTATCGACTGCAGCCGGGGCTGCCCGTTCAACTGCAGCTTCTGCACGATCATCAACGTGCAGGGGAGGGAGATGCGCGTCCGGTCAGTGGCTTCACTGGAGCACGCGATCCGGGAAAACCACCGGCTGTACAGGATCGACACCTACTTTTTTACCGACGACAACTTCGCGCGCAACCGGAGCTGGCGCGAGGTATTTGAGATGCTGCTGCGCCTCCGCTCCGAGGGGATTCCCATACGGTTCATGATGCAGGTGGACACGCTGTCTTACAAGATCCCCGATTTCGTTGCTCTGGCCGCCGCAGCGGGCTGCACTCAGGTCTTCATCGGAATGGAGAGCGTCAACCCCGAGAATCTGAAGGCCTCGGGCAAGGGGCAGAACCATGTCCAGGACTATAAGAGTCTGGTTGCCGCCTGGCACGACGCCAAGGTGGCTACGCACGTGGCGTACATCATCGGTTTTCCGTTTGATACGCCCGAGTCAGTGCGGCAGGACGTCGAGTATCTCAAGCGGGAATTGAAAGTGGAGCAGGCATCCTTCTTCATGCTCACGCCGATCCCGGGTTCGCGTGACCACGAGCAGATGGTGAAGGCCGGCGAATGGATGGATTCGGATCTGAACAAATACGACTCCTTCCACGAAACCACCTCCCATCCGAATTTCAAGCCTGGAGAGTGGTATGCCGCCTACCGGAGCGCGTGGGAGAGTTTTTACTCCTTCGATTACATGCGTGATGTCCTTGCCGGCGCGAATCCTGAGAACTACTGGAATATTTTCCGCAATTTCATCTGGTACAAGAACTCGGCCATGATCGAGGAGGGCCACCCGATGATTCACGGGTTTTTCCGGCTGAAGGATCGAACCGATCGGAGGCCCGGTTTCCCGGTTGAGTCGCGTTTGCGCCACTGCGTCAGGCGTTTTCGGGAGATCCGCAGGGTTTCACGGGCTTCCCTGTCACTGGTGCTCGAGATGGAAGAGTTGTGGCTGCAGACGCGCAAGCGAAGCGAACCGGAAATGAAGCTCAGGGTGGAACTGGAGCGAATGCGCCTGGAACTGAATCGCAGCCTGCGGGCTGCCGAACTCCGTCTCGCTCACATTCGGGCCCGGGTCCACGTGCCGGATTTGAAGGTCCCGTCCCGGATGGCGCTGGTTTTCAGGGACCTGAACGCGGGAGCCTTGAAGCAGATCACATACACCCGCTCCGACATGAACCAGTTCTGGAACAAAACACGGGAGCGCTGGTCCCGGCGCCAGTTCCTGCGCATCAGCCCTTACCGGGTTGCTCTGACCATGCTGCGCGATTTCCAGCTTATGGGATTGTTTGTGATGGACCTGCTGCGCAGTGGGGCAAAAGGCCCCGCCGACCTGCGGGCATGGCGATAGCCGGAAAGACGGCGCCGCAGTCCTCTCCTGGTCTCCTGTTCTCAACCCCGGCTCGAATCGACTCGAGCTGATTTCGACCGCCTCCCCAAAGACGCGCCTGCCGGCCAGGCTTCCCCACAATTGGTCAGCCTGGGCCGGAGGTTCTGGCTCGGTTCCCGTGTCCGCTCCGCCGGCACATCCCGGAGCGCGGCGCGAAGGGACTCTTCTGCGCGCTTTCCGGCCGGGGAGGGTTTACTCCGGCAGCGGCAGGGCGGCGATCGCTTCCATTTCGCACAACAGGTCGGTGCGGCAGACGGCGGCATGCACAAGAGAATTGGGAAGGCTGTCCAGCCCGCGATCCCGCATGATTGCCAGGAAGGCCGGAGCATCCTCGGCATTCTTCAGGTAAGTAACCGCCGCGAGCAGGTTTCCGGAGGTGGCCTTTTGCGCTGCGAGCAGGGTTTCCACGTTCCAAAGCATGCGGCCGACCTGGGCTTCGAAATTGCCGGGATGCGCAGTTCTTCCTTCCTCATCGACGCTGGCGGTTCCGGAAATATAGAGTGCAACTTTGTTTCCCTCCGCTACCCGCATGCCGCGCGAGAAATCGGAGCCATACGTGCAGGCTTCGTTGAGTGCCGGGGTGGACATCGCCGCTGTCTCCAGAAGCCGTGGAGATTGAATCGCGTAAACGGCGAGGAGGAAATTCGCCTTCTCGGGGCGAGGCGCGCCGAAGATGCCGGTGCTGGCCGGAAGCAGACGGATGTTGCGCTGGCGGAAGAACTCGCGGCGCCCGCGGTTGAAATCGGCGTAGTCCCGCTCCATGTTCCGCAAGTAAATCCATGTCCGTACGACATCGTGAAAGGTCATTCCGTTTTCACGCAGCAATTCCTCGGCCCGGCAGAACATGCTGTGGGTTTCATCGAACGGGGCGCCCGGGGTGCCGAAGATGCTGCCGGCGTAAACATGCTTCTGCTCACCCAGCGAGAAGGAGCGCACTTCCGGATGCGGGGAAGGGTGATGGGTGTGCGCGACACCTTCCCGCGGCAACATTGCGGTTGCGCTTATGATCACGTCTGCGCCGCTTTCGAGCGGAGGCTGTTCAATGAATGTCGTGGCTGGCAGGAGAGCGGGGAATCCGCCTGCGGAGGCGAACGCCCGCCCGCGCGCCTGCCGGAACGCCTCGAAATCGCGGCGGATGTTGCGGAAGAACACAACCTCCTGCACGATGTTCTGCAGGGACCCCTTTTCCCGGCGCAAAAAGACTTCCAGGGCCCGGTAGACGGAAGCTGCCTGGCCCGATGCCGATCCGGCCTGCCGTTCCCCCGGCCGGCAGTGCATGTAGATTTCGCCGGACAAAAGACCGGAGAAGCGGCGCCAGGCGAGGCTTGCAGTCTGGTTATCCTCTTGTCGCATCATGAGCCAGGGTCCGATTTCGATGCCCGCGCCGCGGCAGCCCGGGTAACCGGAAAACCGAAAGCTATTCAAAATCAAAACGATAATGATACCAGACTGAGTTTGTAGCATGCGGCCATTTTATCGTCAATCTCAATGACTCGCGGCTTGGATTGTTGTGCGGGGGCGCTGTCTGCTGCCGGATATAACCTCCCATTCTGCCGTTCCGGTCACGGGTGCGGCGGCCGGCGCTCCGATGCAGGATTGTGCACGGCTCACCCGGCTACCGTCCGGGGCTTCGCCAACGCTCGAAAAGCTGGTGCGGAACAGAAAGCAGATCCAGTGCTTTGCCGACGGAGTGATCGATGATGTCGCCGATTGTTTCCGGCCGGTGATAGAAGGCGGGAATCGGGGGCAGCAGGATGGCTCCGGCTTCGGCAGCGAGCAGCATGTTGCGAAGGTGGCCGGCATGCAGCGGTGTCTCCCGGACCATCAACACCAGGCGGCGCCTTTCTTTGAGGTGGACGTCCGCAGCCCGCGTCATCAGGCTGCCGGGGATGGAGTGTGCGATTTCTCCCAACGAGCGCATGCTGCAGGGGGCGATGATCATGCCATCCGTCAGGAAGGAGCCGCTGGAGATGCTGGCAGCCAAATCCCCGTTGTCGTACACAACATGGCCCAGACTTGAGACCATGTCGAGGGTCCGGTCGGTCTCCAGCGCGATCGTGCGGCGGGCCGCCTCGGTCACAACCAGGTGGATTTCGGTACTGCCGCCGGCCCGCAACGCCTCGAGCAGGCGGATCCCGTACACAGGCCCGCTGGAGCCTGAAATTCCGACGACAATTCTCCGCACAAATGCTGCCATGGAAGATCTTGTAGGAGCGTGAACCGGCCCCGCAGCAGACGCAACCCGAAATTGCCGGGCTGGGCACGTTGCTCATCTCCGCACCTCCGGAGGCCGGGGAGGAGCAGCGGAAGGGTCCGCACTATTTTGGGATGGCGAGGTAACCGCCTGCCTTGTCCTTCTGGATCCAATTAACCACCAGCTCGTACCGCAGGCGGCTCTTTCCCACCAGGAACTGAAGGGGTTCGTTGACGTTGCGGTCCTTTTTCTCGATGCGACCGTCGTCCACCAGGATTTCCATCGTAAACTTCCCCTTCTTGGTGTCGGTCTTTTTCAAGACCACGCTGATATCTTCCACCTTGGTGATCTGGTCCTTTTTGGCAATAGAAAACTCGAAATACTCCCGTTCCCCTTTTCTGCGCAGGACCTCGAGTTCGGAAGAGTTTTTCGCCACGGCGGCGCTCAGGGTTTCGCGCACATCCACGAGCTGGCGCTGTGTCCCTTCCAGTTCCCGCCTCGTGTTGGCCAGATCGGCTTTCACACTGACAACGTCCGTTTTTACTCCTCCCACCTCGGAGCTCACCTGCCCGATCTTGCTATCCGCTTCCGATTTGAGAGCCTGGACCGCAGTGCTGTCCGCCTTGGCAGCCAGGGCCTGGCTCAACTCGGCCTTTGTTTGCTGCCCCTCCATCTGGATCTGTTGGGTGGTTTTCTTGATTTCGGCTTTGGTGGTGCCGACTGCCCGATCCACCTGATCCACCGCACGCTGGGTTTCGGAGATCTCACCGCGGAGATTCGATATCTTGGCTTCTCCAGACTTTTCAAGAGCCTGGATCTCTTCGGAGATCTTTGCGAGTTCCGCCCGGCTGGCCTGCTGAAACTTGTAGCTGTCATACAGAAGGAACCCGACCCCGAGGGTCAACACCAGCATCAAAGCCGTCTTCAGTCCCTCGGGGAATAACGAGCTTCTGACGGGAGGTGTTCTCGGCGGCGGCGTCTGCCGCTTTTCCTGCAACAACGCATTCAAGGGCGATTCTTCCATGGCGCCTCCAGTGACAAGCTTAACTCATGCAATGTTCAGCTTTTCGGCCATCTTACTCACATATTTTAGGCTTTGTGCGCAGAAAGTGCAACCGCAAGGCGCGGCGGGATCGTATCTTGTCTGTCCTTTCGCGCAATCAACAGCGGGAAAAAAGGCCCGGATCCCCGAAAACCTCAGTCATAAACTCGCCGGCGGGAAACAAATGCGAACCATCGTGCGCATCATTCATTGCCCGGGCGCTCCGGGATAGCCCGAGCGCTGAAGATGCTATGGAAAACACTTGTTCGCATCCGCTATCCTTCTATCTGTTCATGTATTGAATGGCGAACTGAATCAGGGGGGAGGGGGGATGAGAACGGGCTGGTTGAATTCCCAGAAGGAACGCGCTTTGTCGGTAATGAGGATCGTCGTGGGTTTCACTTTCATGGCGCACGGCATCCAAAAGGTCTTCGGATTGCTTGGCGGCACCCGGATCGTCGAGTTCAGCCTTGTTGGCGCCGCGGGATATATCGAGCTGATCGGGGGCATTCTAATCATGACCGGATTGCTCACTCGCCCGGTGGCCTTCATCCTTTCCGGCCAGATGGCAGTGGCATATTTCGGGTTTCATGCGCCCGCCGGCCTCTGGCCAGTTCAGAATCGTGGCGAGCTGGCGGTCGTCTACTGTTTTGTTTTCCTGTACCTGGTTTTCAGCGGAGGAGGAGCCTGGAGTCTGGACGCGTTACGGCGCGGCAGGCCCGGGCGATGACGCGCGTGGCGGGTTCCCTGAACATTCTCCTGATCCGTCCAAAGTCGGTGTATGCCGATGTCGTCGCCGGCATTCCCATCGGTCTGGCGCTTCTGGCGAGCATCGCCGAGAGCAAGGGGCACCGGGCACGCATCCTCGACATCCCACTCGAGCAGAATCCGGAGGCGGCACTGCAGAATATGCTCGCCTCGAGTCATTTTGACATTGCCGGCCTGGGATGCATGTCCGTGGAGTTTCTGGGTGGGCTGAAAACGGCCAAAGCGATACGGCAGCAATCTCCTCGCACGCACATCATTTTCGGCGGACAGCATCCGACAATCATGCCGCATTCGGTGATGAAGGAAAATTGCCTGGACTCGATCTGCCTGGGGGAAGGGGAGGGCGTATGGTCCGAGTTCCTTGACCGCATGGCGGCGCAGGAGAGTCTGGACGGGGTGGCCGGCCTCTGGCACCGTCGGGATGGGGAGGTGGTTGCCAATGCGCCCCGCGATGCGTATGTGGACGTCGATGCAGTGCCGATGCCTGCCTACCATTTGCTCGACATCGAGCGCTACTTTGATCTCGACTTCGTGCGGTTCCCTACCGCGGACCGGCGCGCGGTCCAGATTTTTACCAGCCGCGGCTGCCCCTATCGCTGCATCTACTGCCACGACCTGTTCGGCAAGAGGTTCCGGGGAAGGAAACCGGAGCTGGTCTGGGAGGAGATTAGGTTCCTTTACGACAAATACGGGATCCGGGAATTCATGGTGGAGGACGATATCTTCAACATGGATATCGCAAGGGCGAAGCGCATCTGCGATCTCGTGATCAGCAGCGGGTTGAGGCTCGGTTTCCAATTCGGCAACGGTGTCCGCCTCGAGCGGTTCGACGAGGAATTGATGCGGAAGCTTTCCCTTGCCGGCACACATCACATCGCAATCGCCGTAGAATCCGCGAACCTCCGCATTCAGAAGTTGATCCGCAAGAATCTGAAACTGGACCGGCTCGAAGAGGTGCTCGGCTGGGCCCGCCGCTACCGCATCGAAACCCTCGGCTTTTTCATGCTGGGTTTTCCGGGGGAAACCGTCGCGGAGATCCATCAGACGATCCGATATGCCTGCCGCTCTGATTTCGACGAGGCCCTGTTTTCCATTGCCACCCCCTACGCCGGGACCGAGCTGAATGACATGGTGCGTGACGCGGGTGCGTTTGAAGGGGGGAATGACCTTCACGACCTGATGGAAGGCGTGGTAAAGATCCGGTCTGCTGAATGGGATCACCGCAAGCTGCGCCGGCTCCAGCGCAGGGCGTATTTCCTGTTTTTCCTGACCCGTCTCAGATTTCTCCGCGTCCTCGGAAAAATGAAAAGTCCGAAAATGTTCCGCCGCTATTGGGCGGCATTCGCCCGCAACTTTGTCCCCTTTTTCCAATCGCAGCGCTCCCGTATCAACTGAGATCCGCCGGCTGCGGTGCATTGCGGACGGATACAATGGATCGCAGATCCGCCATTGTTGAAATTGACTTTTTGCAAAATAGAAAATATGATAGGCGTCGTGTCAGTGAGTATTCTGTACCGCGGGATTCTTCGGGTGACTGCCGCCGGAACAGCACGAGGCGGCTTTTTCTTTTGAAGGGTCCGGGAGCGGGCAAGAAGTTGTGGTGAAAAGAAAATCTCAAGGAGCAGGGTTCCCATGGAAAAAGAAACTGGGAAAGTGAAATGGTTTAACAACGCCAAAGGATATGGCTTTATTGAACGCGCATCGGGTGGCGACGTATTCGTTCACCACTCCGCAATCCAGATGAATGGCTTTCGCACTTTGACAGAAGGAGATACGGTCGCCTTCAACGTGACCCGAGGCCCTAAGGGGCTGCAGGCAGAGAACGTTACTAAAGCAGAGTAAAGGGTTTACAGTGCCCCTCCGGCTGAGCACCGCAGAGGGGCATTTTTTTGCCCCCCGGTTGTCTGGATTTACCTGCGCAGTCTGAAGACGGGTTCGGGTTTGTAGAAGTACCCTTTTCTGTACACCAGCCTGCTCGAAGCCTTCAGACACTCGACAGCGATGTTGTGAAAGGAATTGGCTTCCTTGAATCCCTCCGAGACATAGGTGAGGTAATACTGGTTCTTGAGTTCCTTGGCCACCTGTTGATACACGCCTTTGATCTCGTTGTATCCACTGGGGAAATAGCAGCGCCCGCCGGTCCTTTCGGCAAGATCCACCATTTCCCGTTCCTTCTTGGCGAAGAACTCTTCGATGTAGTTTTCCTCGCCGAAGAGCCGGCTGTAAATGTCGTTCAGGATCATCACCCGGCGTTGCTTGGCTGCATCGCGGCGGACCATGGTGGTTTTTGAGATGATATATACGGTTGCCTGGGATTGGACGATGGCTCTGACGCTGTCCTGGTATCCGACGACACTCTGGTTGTTGAGAAAATCGGTGAGCAGGATGATGGCTTTGCGCCCGTCGACCCCGTGAAGCTGGTCCTGGGATGCCTTCAACATGGCATCGTAGAGATTGGTGCGCAGTCCCGGTTCGACCTTGCGCAGCACTTTCCGGACCTGGCGCGTATCCTCGGTCCAGTCCAACACCAGGTCCACCGAATCGGCGAAGGTGATCACAGAGATCCGATCCCCTTTGGAGAGCGCTTCGGCAAACCCTTCCGCGGCTTCCTTGATCTGCTTGAGCTCCTTCTCTACCGTACCGCTCGCATCCAGCAGCAGCACAACCGAAACGGGATTTGTGTCCATGCTGAAGCTGCGGATCTTTTGTGATTTGCCGTCTTCGTAAATGCGGAAGTCGTCGGCCCGCAGATCGGTGATTACGCCGCCTTGCTCGTCGAAGAGGATGATGGGGATCTTCACCAGGTCGACGGAAACGGAAAAAGTAGGTGTGTTCTGTATTTGCCGGGCGAGTGCGATCGCGACGATTCCGGGGAAGCAACCCGCGAGCATTGTCAGCAGGATCCCGGTCGCAGTGCGCTTTTGCATGAATGGCAGCCCTTCCTCGTAAGTATTCTATCATGGAGCCGGTTTTTTGCCACCTTGCACGATGGTAATTGCTGAGCCAGCCCGAAAAGAACTGCCACGAATTCCGCGAAATATCACGAAAGCCGCATCGTTCGGCTCGCATCAAAGGAATTAATCCTTCGTGAGAATCCGTGAAATTCGTGGCTTCATCTTTTGACGGTGCGCCGAACTTTCAATTGGAGTACCATATATGGGGCAGGAGTGCTTTGTCCCGGAGCTGGCTGCTCTTCCGTGGTAAGGTGATCTCTCCGTGAACCTTTCGAGACGGTATTGCGTATCTATGCGTAGAGATTTCGCATGGAGTGAAAGAAAGGCGGCAGGTTTTGTGATGCCGTCAGGAGGAGTACTATGACTCGCCGGAAATTTGTTTATACCTCGACTCTGACTATGCTGGTGCTCGCAGTTACGGTTGCCGGTCTGGCTTTCTTTACGGATTTCACCGCCAGCGCCGCCCTGCAAGACCTGCCAGCCGCCATTCGATACCTGCCGGCAGATTGCCAGGCGGTTTTCGGAATGAACGTTCAGAAGTTCGTGGCCTCCCCTGTCTACGTGCAGATGAACGAAAAGCACGGGCAGAAGATTGGAACCGACCTGGAGCAGTTCATTGCCGCCACCGGTGTGGACCCGCGCCGCGATGTCGCCTATATCATCGGAGCTGCGCGGGGGGGCGATCGCAGAGATTCGGGGATCGTGATGGCTGTGGGTACTTTCAATCAGGCTACGATCCTCGATTTCATCCGCACCAAGACGGTCCCGGTCAATCGTGATTACAAGGGCTACACGGTGCTGGCGATGCCGGATGGCGCGGGGACCAGCACCGAGAAGGGGATTGCCTTCCTGAACGGTTCTGTAATCGCGGTCGGAGATGTCCCGTCCTTAAATGCGGTGATCGATGTGGCTGCAGGCGCGCCCGGGATCCAGGCGAACATTGCTTTAAGGGATCTGTTGAGTCAGCTGAGTGCAGAAGACATGTTCTGGTTTGCCGGGGATGCTCCCAGCATCCTTTCGAAGGCTCCGGCAAACACTCCGGTCACGCAGACGCTCTCGTCGGTGACGAGCGTTTTCGGCACTCTGAATCTGACGACGATGATCAGTGGAAAGGTCACCGTAGTTGCGGCCGACGATGTAGCTGCTGCCAAACTGTCCGATTTTGTAAAAGGGCTGCTGGCGCTGGGCTCCCTTGCCGGTGCGCAGAATGCGGACCTGGCCCAGCTGATCCAGCGGGTGCAGATTGCCCAGCAGGCGAACCAGTTTACAGTTACACTGGATTTCCCGATGGAGCTGCTGCAGAAACTGGAAGCGGCCAAAACCCAGATTCGGAGCCAGGTGCGCTGATGCGGTATCTGGTCCGGGCTGTCTGGCCGGACGGTCGTTGAGAAAAGCCGGGCGCCCCGGAACGGGGCGCCCGGCTTTTCGCTTTTCAAGAATGCCGCGAGACGATCAGAGCTTGGTTTCTTCGACGGTTTTCCGGACGGAAGCACATGTTTTGTCCAGCATGGCCTTCTCGTCGGCGGTTAACTGAATCTCGAACACTTTTTCGATACCCTTGCCGCTGATCAGGCAAGGCACGCCGAGGAAAAGGCCGCGGACGCCGTATTCACCCTCGCAGAGCGCCGCGCAGGCAAGGACGCGCCGTTTGTCGCGCAAGTAGGATTCCGCCATGGAAATGGCGCTCCAGGCCGGGCTGAAGAAAGCGGATCCCTTTCCGAACAGCTTGACGATTTCGGTTCCCGCCTCGCGGGTGCGCGTGACGAGCCGGTCTATCTGTTCTTTTGTGGCTATTTCGGCCAGCGGCACTCCCCCCACCGTAGTCAGCCGGGGCAGAGGGACCATATCCGGGCCATGGCCGCCGAGAACGGTGCCGGCCACGTCTGCAACCGAGACACCGAGTTCCATGCCGATAAAAGCCCGCCACCGGGCGGTGTCCAGGGTTCCGGCCATGCCGACGACCTGATGCTTGGGGAACCCGGTCAGTTTGTAGAAGGCATATACCATCGCGTCCAGCGGATTGGTGAGGACGATACAGAACGCCTTCGGCGCATGCTGCTTGACACCTGCTGCCACCTCGGTGATGATCTTGAGATTGACTGCGAGCAGGTCCTCACGGGTCATGCCGGCCTCCCGGGGCTTGCCGGCCGTGATGATCACAACGTCGGCTCCTGCGATCTCCTGATACTCCGAGGCCCCGACGATACTGGCGTCATAATTCCCGTGCGGCGCCATCTCCATCAGATCCAGGGCCTTGCCCTTGACGACGTTCACATAGCCCGGAATGTCGACGACCACGACGTCTCCGAGTTCCTTCTGGGAAGCAATCATGGCCACAATCTGGCCGATCTGTCCGCCGCCGACTACCGCGATTTTTTTGCGCATGAACATTCCCTTTCGTTAAGGGGCTTCCCGGTCTCATTGCCGGGAAGCCCATGGTTACCTGTTCGGGCTGCTGCCCCCTGCTCAGCCCCTGACATAGCCCTCCCAAGCGGAAGTGAGCTTGGGGTTGTGCAACCACTCAAGGGCATAATCCGTGAAGACCTTGCCGGCAGCTCCATTGGAACGGCCGGCAATGACGTGTCTCTTTTCATATTGACCGCAGATGTCCAGGGCCATTCTTCATCCGGGAGAATCAATCAGATCGTTCTTGCCGGGGCCGGCGGGACATTCGCAAGCGGCCTGCCGCTGCCCGGGCCGTGCATTTTTGCACAGGGTTTTTGCCGGCTTGCCAGGTGCAGATAATCCAGGACCAGCTGCCGCTTCATGTGCTGGATTGCCTTCGCCGGATCCACCCCCTTCGGGCATGCACGCGAGCATTCCCCGGCATAATGGCAGCGGAAAGCCCCGTGCGAACTCCCCGTGACGCGATTGCGCTCATTACGCCCGTCGTCGCGGGTATCGACGTTGTACCGCTGTGCCTGCCCGAGCGGCATCGGCCCGAGATAGCGGGTGTCGGTAGCCAACGTGGGGCACGCGGCCATGCAGCATCCGCACTTGATGCAGTAGGCAAACTGCAGATATGCCTCGAGTTCTTCAGGTGTCTGGTAGAACTCGCCCTCGGGATCGTTGATATCCGCCTCATTTGCGCGCACGATATGCGGCCGGAGCGACCGGTGTTTTTCCAGCATGCTCATCAGGTCCGGGACCAGGTCCCGGATGATATTGAAATTGGGGAGCGGGCCGACCGTGAGATCCGTCCCGGCGATATGCAGGATCTGGGTGTTGCACGCCAGGGTGGGACTGCCGTTGAGCAGCATGCCGCACGAGCCGCAGACTCCCATGCGGCAGGAGTAGCGCCAGGCAAGGGTTGCATCGATATGTTCCTTGATGTGGTGCAGGCCGTCGAGGACGGTCATGCCTTCCCGCACAGGCACTTGATAGGTCTGGATATGCGGGGAGCGGTCCGATTCGGGATTGTACCGCGTTATGTGGAATTTCACCTCGCGCACGATCTTGCTGCTTTCTGGCATGGCTACCCCCTTGCAACCGCGATGGCATGAACCGTGAAAGCCGCCCAGGTTCCCAGGCCGAACAGCCCAAGTCCGACGAGCAGCAGCAGGACGCTGATTGCTTTCTCGGTTGCGGGCTTCAAGGTCAATTCGAACAGGATCGTCCGCAGCCCGTACAGTCCGTGATACAGTGCGACCCCGAGAAGGATGATGTAGGTCACGGTAAAGAACAACTGTCCGTCCCGCGCCAGACTGTTCTCACGGGAGATGCTTTCCCCGCCGGCCGGCGCAAACAGCTGCGTGATCCCGCCGATATGCATGATGAGCATGTGCAGGCCGAGCAGGAAGAGGATCACCACTCCCGCGGCCATGTGCCAGGTCCAGTATTTTGTCTCTTTCATGGCTCCTCCTACTCCGCCAGCCCGAGGAATTCATAGCCGCCTGCCAGGAAGAAGATCGCTGCCAGGATCATCATGACGATCAGCAGGGGCCGTTGCACATTCAGTGACGTCTTGTAGGGATATACGGGCTCGATAGGTTTTCCGACCGCGAAACCGAGTTCCACCAACACCAGCCGGATCCCGTTGAAAGCATGGTAGGCGAAGGCGGCGAACACCAGGAACTCACCGAATTTGAAGATCGGCTGATGGAAAAACGCGCCTTCCACCCAGAGATAGGTGCCCGTGGCCCGCAAGCTGGTCACCACGATATGCATGAGAAAATACAACAGAATGCCCAGGCCGGTGAGCCGGTGCAGGATGTAGGCGTATCGCTCCACGCCCCAGCGCCCGCCGCCGAGCCATCCCCAGAGCCCGAGACGGTTGTCGTGCCTTTTGATTTCGGCCATAGAGGCCCCCCTTGCATCGTCAGGGCCGCGCAGCGAGAGACCGTTGCTCTCCATGCTTGGCGAATTGAACATCCGCGATGCCCCTTCCGGGCATCAATACTTCCGCTCCACCGGTTTCCACATGTTGATGGTTACGGGCTTGTATTCGAGCCGCGGCTTGCCGCCCGTGTAGTAGACCATCGAATGATTCAGGAACCTCGCATCATCGCGCGTCGGAAAATCCGTGCGCGAGTGCGCCCCACGGGATTCCTCTCGCGCGAGGCCGGCAACCAGCAGAACCTCCGCCAGCTCCAGCATGTTTTCAGTTTCGAGGGTCTGGATCAGGTTCGAGTTGTAAATACGGCTCCTGTCTTTGACCGAGATGTTCTGGAAGCGCTGCTTGAGCTCCGCGATCTTGTCCAGCCCCTGCTTCATCGATGGGCCGGTGCGGTACACGCCCGCATGCTTATCCATCAGAGATCTGAGCTCACGGCGGATTTCGGACGGGTTTTCCTTGCCGCTCTTCTGGAGCATACCTTGAAAAATGCGTTTCTCCTCTTCACGGGCCTTGGCTTCCGGCAGGTCGCTCAGTCTCGCTCCCTGTCCGAGGTATTTGGCGATTTCTCCGCCCGTGATGCCGCCCCACACCACGCACTCCGCCGTAGAGTTGCATCCCAGCCGGTTGGCGCCGTGCATCGAGTGGCAGGCCACCTCGCCGGCCGCCCAGATGTTTTCCACCCTGGTCCGGCCGTCGATATCCGCCTCGATGCCGCCCATGGAATAGTGCGCCACGGGCCGGATGGGAATGGGAGTTGTGATCGGGTCGATGCCGAGGAACTTCATGCAGACTTCGCGAATCAGCGGCAGCCGCTTGTTGATTTTCTCCGCGCCCAGATGGGTCAGATCCAGCTGGATGTATCCCATCCCGTCCGGGCCGGGAAACCCGCGGCCTTCGAGAATCTCGGTCTGTTCCGAGCGCGAGACGATGTCTCGCGGGGCCAGTTCCATCATTTTCGGGGCATATTTCTCCATGAACCGCTCGCCCTTGTTGTTGCGCAGGTAGCCGCCCTCCCCGCGGCATCCCTCGGTCATCAGGATACCCGAAGGAACCAGTCCCGTCGGGTGGAACTGCAGGAACTCGGGGTCCTCCAGGGCAAGACCCGCGCGAAAGGCGATCGCCTGACCATCCCCGGTGACGGTTTGCGAGTAAGTGGTAAACCCGTACAGGTTCCCCAGCCCGCCCGAACTGATCAGCAGTGCCTTGGCGCGCAGTACGCAGAACTCGCCCGTGGGCGCATCCATAAGAGTCAGGCCCGCGAAGCGGCCGCCCTCCACAATCAGCGAGGTCACGAAGCACTCGTCATATCGCTTGAAGTTGTTGTACCGCAGCAGGTTGTCATAGAGGGCCTGCACTTCCATGAAGCCCGTCTTGTCTGCGGCCATGCATGCTCGGGGGAAGGAGTGGCCCCCGAAGGGTCGCTGCATGATGCGGCCGTCCTCGCGGCGCGACCAGGGCACCCCCCAATGCTCCAGCAGGCGGATCTCGTTCGGCGAGGTTTGCACGAAGCGCTGGACTGTGTCCTGGTCCGCAAGAAAATCGGCGCCTTTGACCGTATCCCAGGCGTGCAGTTCGAGACTGTCACCTTCCTCGGGTCGCATGACCGCGGCAGTGCCCCCCTCGGCGCACACGGAGTGCGCCCGCATCACCTGCACTTTGGATACGATGCCGATATCTGCTTTTCCATTCGTTTTGATGCACAGTTCCACGGCGGCGCGCAAGCCCGCCAGGCCGGTCCCCAGGATCAAGACGTCGTGAGTTTTTTGTTGCATGCTATCTCTGCTCCTTGCGACTCCCGGAATGCGGGGCTTCAATGGAAATGCGGAGTCCAGTGCTGCCGGTCCTTGGTCTTCTGAACGTAACTGCATGCGGTCCAGGCTGCCCTGCGTGACTCGGCGAACTCGAGGAAGGCGCAGAATATTCCCCTTTTGGCCATCCTGTCAACCAAAAGCCTCAACCAGCCCCTCCCCCTCATGTCAACCCGTTCCGGCGCCGGGATTGGTTCAGGCTCTCCGACGGCTTTTTACTTCGGAACAGTTGCATTCTTCCCATGGTTGTGAATAGGCTCTAGCGTATCTCCTTGGAAAAGAGGTGACGGCATGACGACAGGGACCAATTGGAACCGGCGCCGGCTGGCGGGCGGGGCCATGTGGATCGGGATCAGCCTGGCAGGAGCTGTTGCGCTCGGCGCGGTGGCTCTGGCCCGGCACGAGCCCATCAATGCGATGTGGCTGATCGTGGCGGCGGTGTGCGTCTACCTGATCGCCTATCGCTTTTACAGCCGCTTCATCGCGCTCAAGGTAATGGAACTGGACGACCGCAGGGCCACGCCCGCGGAACGCCTCGAGGACGGCCGCGATTTTGTGCCGACGAACAAGTGGGTGGTATTGGGGCACCACTTTGCCGCCATTGCGGGACCCGGCCCTCTGGTGGGTCCGACCCTCGCGGCCCAGTTGGGCTACCTGCCGGGCACGATATGGATCGTGGTCGGCGCCGTGCTCGGGGGCTGTGTCCAGGACTTCATGATCCTTTTCGCGTCGATGCGCAGGAACGGCAAATCGCTCGGCCAGATCGCCAAGGAGGAGGTCGGGCCCGTCGCTGGTTTCACGGCCCTGTTCGCGATCATCTCGATACTGATCATTCTCCTGGCGGTGATCGCTCTCGTGGTCACCAATGCTCTCAAGTCGAGCCCCTGGGGGACGTTTACCCTGGCCATGACCATTCCGATCGCCATGCTGATGGGGGTCTATCTGCGCCTGCTGCGCCCGGGAAAGGTGCTCGAGACGTCGCTGCTCGGCTTTGTCCTGGTCCTGGCGGCGGTAATCGGCGGACAGTATGTCGCGCAAATTCCATTCCTCGCCGCGCTGTTCACCTTCGATGCACGTCATCTGGCGCTGCTGATCATCGCATACGGATTCGCGGCATCCGTGCTGCCGGTGTGGTTGCTGCTGGCGCCGCGCGATTACCTCAGCACTTTCGTCAAGCTCGGCACCATCTTTCTTCTGGCTCTGGGAATCCTCGCCGTCCGGCCCACTTTGGCGATGCCCGCACTGACACGGTTCATCGACGGCACCGGCCCTGTATTCGCCGGTAAGATTTTTCCCTTCGCATTCATCACCATCGCCTGCGGCGCCGTTTCCGGATTCCACGCGCTGATTTCCTCCGGCACCACCCCGAAGCTGATCACCAGGGAAAGCCAGGCACGCATGATCGGCTACGGATCCATGCTCGCGGAATCCTTTGTCGCAATCATGGCGATGATCGCTGCCTGCGTCCTGCAGCCGGGGGTTTATTTCGCCATCAACAGCCCCGCCGGCATCGTGGGTGCGGACCCGGCGTCGGCGACCGCAGCGATCTCTTCCTGGGGATACCCGGTGACCGCTCCGCAAATGGAGGAACTGGCCGGGATGGTGGGCGAAAACAGCCTCTTCGCACGCACGGGCGGCGCTCCCTCCCTGGCCGTGGGGATCGCCCACATTTTCTCAGGAACTTTGGGCGGGCCAAGGCTCATGGCCATCTGGTATCACTTTGCCATCATGTTCGAGGCGCTCTTTATCCTCACGGTCCTCGATGCGGGCAGCCGCGTGGGACGGTTCCTGCTCCAGGACCTGCTGGGCCATTTCTGGAAACCGCTTGGCCGGACCAGCTGGTATCCAAGCGTGATCCTTACCAGCGCCCTCATCGTGACGGGTTGGGGCTATTTCTTGTATCAGGGCGTGACGGATCCACTGGGCGGCATCAACAGCTTGTGGCCGCTTTTCGGGATCGCCAATCAGCTGCTTGCCGTCGTGGCTCTCTGCGTGGCCACTACGATCCTGATCAAGATGAACAAAACCCGCTATGCCTGGGTAACGCTTGTTCCCATGGTGTGGCTGGTGCTGGCCACGCAGACCGCAGGCTACCAAAAAATGCTACACTCCGATCCGCGCATCGGATTCCTCGCCGAGGCGCAGCGCCTCAGCGGCCTGCTGGAAAGGGGCGCGGTCGCACCCGCACAGATTGTCCCGACCCAGCGGCTCATCTTCAACAACCGCCTCGACGCGGCGGTGACGGCCCTGTTCGCCGTGCTGGTGCTGGTGATCGTGGCGGATTCGGTTCGCGAGTGGATGGCGATCATCACCCGGCGCAAGGTCCCTGTCCTGCGGGAATCGGAATATGTGGTTTCCACGATGCCGGGGGATTCGCGATGAGATTCCTGCGCACAGTCTGGAAAGCACTGGCGGAGCTTGCCGGCGAATCCCAGTACAGCCGGTATTGCGCACACCTGCGGACGCACCACCCGGAGCGGGCGGTACCCAGCGCAAAGGATTTCTTCCTGCAGCGCCTGGAAGAGAAGTACAAGCGCCCCAACCGCTGCTGTTAGCCGGAATCACTCCAACATAAAACCATTGCCGATGGCCGTGCGGCCCTGAAAGGCTCCGCCGTGCCGGCGTCCGGTGGAAGCGTCAAGATACGCTCCACAGAGCCCGACAACGCACGGTATCGGCATCGGGGACGCAATAGGTGTCGATATACACAGCGTCATAAGTCCCGACAGGTTTTCGGGCGGAATTGAGGTTAGGAAAAACAAAAACGAAGGCATTCCCCCTCCGTGATCTCAGTGGTCTCTGTGGTGAAAATGCGATCGATCCTGACTTCACCAGGCGTAAACCGACTCTCGAATCGTGTCGCGAACTCATGACGCTGCGTATAAAGATGCGGAATCGGGGGGCGCTTCGTTGATGTCATCTGCGACATAACATCGATATCGATCCCGATAGCGACGCCGATTCCGATTCCGTAATTGTTTAGCCAGAACAAAACTGCCACGAATTCCACGAAATATCACAAAAGCCGCATCCGTTGGCTCGCATCAAGGGAGATAATTCTTCGTGAGAATTCGTGAAAATTCGTGGCTTTATTTGCAGACCCTTTACTGTTCCGAGCCGGCCAAACAGTTACCCGATTCCGATACTGATCTTGGGGGGGCTTCACCGGGTCTTAAGCTCGACTTGCAGCACGTCCTGGAAGGATTCGGTCATGAATTTCTTCATCCTGGCGATGAGCTTCTTTTCCGCGACGCGGACCGCTTCGCGCGAGATGCCGTAGCGGTCGGCGATCTGCTGCAGCGTTTCGGGTTCCTCGGCGATCAGCCGCCGCCGGAGAATCAACCGGTCGCGCTCGGAAATCGTCTCTTCGAATTCCGCCAGCTTCTTCTCGAGCAGGTCGCGGAATTCACCCTGGGCGATCTTTTCGTCCACGCTCTCTTCCATGAGGTGGAGGCTGTCAATATAGCGGAGGCTGCCATCATCCGCTCCGATCGGCGCATCCAGGGAAATGTCGAACGCCGACATGCCCTGTTCCACTTCGAGGACCTCCTGCTCGTCAACCCCCAGGTTCTGCGCCAGAAGCTGGGCAGTGGGGGCGATGCCCTTGGCCTCGAGTTCACGCTTCTCGCGGTTGAGGTTCATCAGGATCTTGCGCCGCTCGTTGGTGGTTCCGATCTTGACCATGCGTTGATTGTCGAGCAGGAATTTCAGGATGTAGGCCTTGATCCACCACGCGGCATAAGTAGGAAGCCGCGTGCCGCGGAAGGGGTCGAACCGCCGCAACGCCTGCAACAGTCCGACATTGCCTTCCTGGATGAGGTCGAGGAGGTTGCGGTAGACCTTGTGGTACATCATCGCGATCTTTACGACAAGCTTGAGGTTCGAGGTGATCAACCGGTACGCTGCTTCCCGATCTCCGGATTCCCGGTACCGCACCGCGAGATCGTGTTCCTCCTCCCGGCTGAGCGCCTTGAACCGGCTGATTTCGAACAGGTACCTCTTGAGAGGGTCATAGGGGGCGAGCTTGTCCGTGTCCAGCTCCAGGTCTTCGTCCTTGAGTTCGAGAAGGCCCCGAATTTCTCTCTCAGGTTTCTCTTCAGCCTCTTCCGCGATTTCCATGCCTCTCCAATGACAACAGATTTTTATTATACGGGAGAGGGGACCGAAAGACAAAAGGGGGTGGGGTTTGCGGGTGCAATCAGAAGTGAGACGCAACAAAAAGCTATATGTCAATTCTCATTTGTCAATTGTCATTTGGGGGTTCGGCATTGGCTCTGCGCGCGGGTACTTCACCCGCTCCGAACGCGATCAGGACCGCACGGGCCGAAATTTAGCAGCGGCCAGATGACAAATGACCATTGACCATTGAAAAATTCATTTGTCGTTGATCGTTGCGCGACCTGAATTTTGCGTGGATTGAGTCTCACTTCCGATTGCACCCGGGGGTTTGTCGAGAATCAACCGCTCTCTCGCCGTCGCGGCTCGGAACCACCGTATGGCTTCCGGGCTTTGCATCGCAGGGCATCCGGGTCGGGGCTCAAACCTGCCATTCGGCCTCTTATCGCACACTTCGTCGCGGCATAGGCTTCCCAGGACCACGGACGCAGGTGTGCTCCCTGCGCTACCAGCGCAGGAGTTGGAGGAGACGCAGGACTACCTCATCATCCCACTCATCCAGCGTTTCGAAAGGAACGAATCCACGGCCGGCTGCCGTCCCGGGTGGGCTGCCGGCCGGGCCGGTTTGCCGGCCGGGCCGGTTTGATGCCGGGCGAAGATACCGCGCAGATCCAGGTGCGAGGGATCATGAGGCTGCCGTTTCCTGAGTGAGGTAATCGGATAGACGCTGTGCCGGGATACACCGGTTCCATGCGGAAGCGAACTCCGGTCATAGGCTGTGCGGCGGCCCGGATCGCTTAGGGTCTCATATGCGTCCTGGATCTCGCGAAACCGGTCTTCGGAGGAACCCGCTCCGGCATCGGGATGATATCTTTTCGCCAGAGTCCGATAGGCGACGCGGATATCCTGCTTGCTGGCGGTCGGCGGAATTCCCAGGATCTTGTAGAGATCTTTGCTCATAACTCGGATAATATATTCTACCAAATCAGGAAGGGAACTGCGAGCGGGAGACTGAATTTGGGTGCAATCGGAAGTGAGACGCAACAAAAAGCTATCTGTCAATTCTCATTTGTCAATTGTCATTTGGGGGTTCGGCATTGGCTCTGCGCTCGGGTGCTTCACCCGCTCCGGACGCGATCAGGAACGCACGGGCCGAAGGTTTGCAACGGCAGATGACAAATGACCATTGACCATTGATACGTTCTTTTTTCGTTGATCGTTGCGCGACCTGAATTTTGCGAGGATTGAGTCTCACTTCCGATTGCGCTCACTGAATTTGCCCGTCTCCAACAATACGGAGGGAAAATGGCGTACGAGAACCTCATCGTTGAAAAGCGGGGTCCCGTGGTCCGGATCACCGTGAACCGGCCGGAAAAAATGAACGCATTGAACGTGCGGACGCGGGAGGAATTGCTGGCGGCATTCGAAGAAATCGGTGCGGACAGGGAGATTCGGGTGGTAGTCATCACGGGCGCGGGGGACAAGGCCTTTATTGCCGGCGCCGACATCAGCGAGTTTTCCGGCAACACGGTGCTCGAGCAGCGTGAGATCATGCACAGGAGCCGGGCGTTTGATGCCATGGAGGACTGTCCAAAGCCCGTGATCGCCATGATCAACGGGTACGCGCTTGGCGGAGGGTGTGAACTTGCCATGGCCTGCGACATCCGGATTGCCTCGTCGAAGGCCAAATTCGGGCAGCCTGAGGTAAAGCTCGGTCTCATCCCCGGCGGGGGAGGGACCCAGCGCCTGCCGCGACTGATCGGGGAAAGCAAAGCCATGGAACTCATCCTGACCGGCGACATGATCACCGCCGAGGATGCGCTGCGCATTGGCCTGCTGAATCAGGTGGTGGCTCCCGAAAGCCTCGAAGCCACGACCATGGAGCTCGCCAACCGGATCGCCGGGATGAGCCCCGTGGCGCTGGCAATGGCGAAGAAGGCTGTCAAGAATGCCGCGCGCATGAATCTTGCCACGGGGCTGGAAGCGGAGAGCGACCTCTTCGCGCTCTGCTTCGCGAGCGAGGACAAAGAGGAGGGAGTGCGCGCCTTCCTCGAGAAGCGTAAACCCGATTTCAAGGGAAAGTAACGTCCGGCCGGCTGTGCAGCGCCCCGCCACGAAGTCTTATGTCGACCGGAAACCTCGGCCGCGCGATCCTGAGAGACACCACCGTCCCTGCGCATCGGCTTTTAGATTTCCGAGGCCTGGATTGTTGGGATTGATGCACGGCTTTTCTTCTGCGCGACCACGATCAGTGTCCGGCCCAGCAGCACATCCCTGGACGCCAGGATGCGGCGGATTTCGCGATTCGCGGCGCGTTGTTGCGGGTCCCTCTCTTTGCGCATGGTGCGAATGCTGTAAAGCCGGACGAGAGGTTTCAGGACATACAGGGGAATGCAGCCGCGCCTGAACAGGTCGGTAGTTACCTGCGTGATCCCGAAACCCTGGGTGTGAAGGATATGGCGCAGCCGGTAATAGGAGATCGGGTGGATGTGGTCAAAGACGGGCACGAGACTGAACTCGTTGATCGGGCGGGGTACGAGAGAATAAAATCCCGAAAAAAGGAACTTCAGTCTCGAGGCCAGGTTCAGGATGTTCGGCGTGGAAAGGACCAGACGCCCTTCCGGCCGGAGCACACGGTGACACTCGCGCACAAAATGAAACTGATCCTCCAGGTGTTCGATTCCCTCGATGCAGCTGATGAAATCGTATTTTCCCTCCGGCAACGGGAAGGGCCGATTCATGTCGAGATAGATGCAGGGAATCGGGCGCACCTTGAAAAATCCCGGATCGATATCTCCCCCTGTGACCTCATACCCCAATTTGTGAAGCTGCCAAGCGAGCGCGCCCTCGCCGGCGGGGATTTCCAGGAGAGTTCCTCGGACCGGGAACCGGGCGAAAATCTCCAGTACTTTTCTGTGCGTCTTTTCGTGCGCGATGATCTGCAGGCGTTCGTAGGACTGTGTGGCGTCGTCCTGGGGATTCGGGGCGCGGCTGTGCATATGGGCTCCGGGAGTCGCTGATTGATATCAGAGCCCCGGATCGGAGTCAACCGTTGCGGCAAAGTCGTATCAGTTGCGGATGCCGTAGTTGTGCTTGAGGTCCTGCAGCCAGGCGCCTGTCTGCATGCACACCCGTTCGAAACCTTCCCAGGTCAATCCGATGCGTTTTTCTGCCCCTGACAGGTCCGGCGTGCTTGCGGGCGAGGCCTCTGTCCCGTCGCGGACAATTTTGGCGGCAAGATTCGCGAGGACTACGGCATCGAGCATCGGATCAGGTTCAACCGTATTGACCTCATGGTGGCGTGCGATTGCCTGTGTGATGGGCTCGGGAAAGGACCATTTGTGGGCCATGGCGCTGCCCACTTCCGCATGATCACAATCGAAGAGCTCCCGCTCCGCCTCGACAAAGGTGATATTCTTTTCCTGGCAGACGGCATGGATGCTGGGAACTTTGGCGCTGAGGTAGCGCACCATGACCAGCTTGCCGATGTCATGCACTAGAGCCGCGATCGCGGACGCTTCCGGGATCTGTCTGTTCCGGGTTTCTTTGATGATGGCTTTCACCGCCAGCGATGCCGCGGCGCCGTGCAGCCACAGGTCGTCCTCAGAAAGTCGGTATGCGGGTGCGGAAAACTTCATGGATCTGAGGTGGCCGATCAACATGATGTCAAGAAGGGTGATGGTTCCCAGGCGGACGATCGCATCCCGGATGTGCTCGATGCGCACGCGGCCTCCGAAGGCGGCGGAATTCGCGGTTCGCAGGATATTGGCCGTAATGGCCCCGTCGTACTCGATGGCCTGTGCGACTTCGGTGAAATTCACGTTTTCATCGTGCAGCGCCACGACAAGCCTTTGGACCGTGATCGGAAGCGGCTCAAGACGGTTGATCCCATTCAATATCTTTTCCGGTATGCTCATGCGATCCTTCCTTCGGGATTCCGATCCCTCGTCGGCTCTATCGGCCGGGGCGGTGTTGCTGTTAGCAAAAAGAGGGGCCACCGTCGCCTCCCGGCGGGCACGGTTCCCCGTTGACCGCCTGTGAAGTTGCGCCTATGCTATGGGCTCGCGCCAGCGCACAAACGTTATTCATTGACCGGTCCTGAGCGAACCCCGCGCCTTCCAGGCGCAGTGGTTTGCTTTTGCGCGCAGCCAGAGGCTTCCGAGGAATCGTCATGGAGTTCCCGGTCTCCGGAGTAGAAACGCCCTTTTGGGTGCCGATCGCCGTCGGCTTTATCATCTCCTATTTCTGCAGCATGGGAGGTATCTCAGGGGCATTTCTGATTCTGCCCTTTCAGATCAGTTTCCTCGGTTTCACGAGCCCGGCCGTCAGCGCCACAAATCTCGTGTACAACATCGTCTCGGTCCCGAGCGGGATGTACGGTTACTTCCGGGAGCGACGCATGGTATGGCCGCTGGCGGCGGTCGTCATCGCGGGCGCTCTGCCGGGTGTTTTCGCGGGCGGATGGATCCGTCTCGTCTACCTCCCCAATCCCGACACATTCCGTTATTTTTTCGCCTGGGTGCTGACTTACGTGGGTGGACGACTGGTCTACGACACGATTCGAGAGGCCGCGCGGTCCGGGAGCGCCTCCCCTTCTTCCGAGGATTCTCCCCGAATCCCGGATCGCGGCGTGGAGACTGTGACGTCAGGCTGGCATCACCTCACCTTTGTGTTCCGGGGACGCGAATACCGGACGGCTGTGTGGAGCATCACCCTGATTTCCCTGGCGGTCGGTGTGCTGGGCGGCATCTGCGGCCTCGGCGGCGGGGCCATCATGGCGCCCTTCTATGTGGCTGTGCTCGGCCTGCCGGTCCACGCGGTGGCGGGCGCGTCGCTCATGAGTACGTTCGTGGTATCCGCCGGCGGCATACTTTTCTACCAGTTCCTGGCGCCACTTACCCGCTCCGAGGCTGCTGCGCAGCCAGCGCTTCGTTCCCGCCCGGTGGATCAAACTCATGCTCGGGTTCCTGGTGCTGTTCGCCGCCTGGCGTTATTTCCGCGGTTGACAGTGAGCGCAGGCTTCGGCCAAGTGAGCGCGGCTTCAGAGGGTGTCCAACGGTTGCACAACGGCATGCGGAGGCGCGAAGCGCCGGCAGGAGGGAATAGCCCCGCGCGTCAGTGCGGGGTTATCGCACAGCCGGAAAGGAGGCCCGAAGGGCCGGCACATCCCATATATTTCCGGGAATTTAGTTCCGCGCCTTCGGCGCTCAATCATGCTGCGTTGCCATCCCGGCCTTACGGCCGGGTCTACTTACTGGCGGCCCTTCGGGCCTGGTCGCGCCGTGATTCAACCGTTGGACAGCCGCTTCAACCCGCGCGC
>JAFNAG010000625.1 GCA_017860135.1 Acidobacteriota bacterium | reverse complement strand
CTCGTAGCCGTCCAGGCCCATCTGGTTCGGCGCCGTAAACTCGCTCATGTTGCCGAGGCCGTTGAGGTGCGTGTCCACGCCGGAGAGCAGCATCGACCGGGTGGGCGAGCTGCTCGCATGTGTGTAGAAGTTCGTGAACCGCACACCATCCCTCGCCAGCGAGTCGAGGTTCGGCGTTTTGATTTCGCTGCCGAACGAACCCAAATCCGAGAATCCCATGTCATCCAGGAGGATGGTGACGATATTCGGCCGTGGTGATGCATTTTTGGCGGGGGCCTGTTGGGCCGGAGCCGCTGCGGAAGCGATGGTGGGCGCCATCATCATGCCGACGATGCTCATGGTTTTCAGCCATCGATCCCGATTGGCCCCTTCCCTTTCTTTTGCGCACTGCTCGCGCTGCATCCATGTCTCCATTGACTGCTCCCTTCTGCGTCGGTTCATAAAATTCTGTTTTGAGGCATTTTTTTATCACACACCGCTGGATAAGCACCACTGTAAATTATTACAGATCATGTATGGCGCTCACATTGCCGTGCTGCTGAGAAAGGCCGTTCACTGTTGCCACCTTATAAAATAAACTCCGTATGTCTGTCTTTTCGCCGCCTGGAAGTAGCTGCCCCTGAGGATGTCGCGAGCCGCGTCGTAGGACAGAGTATAGGTCGAGCCGGGATAGTTTGCATCGTTCAGCACGATAACGATACTGAATGTCTCGCCCATTTGCGACACCTCTGCTTTTTCCACGTGGATGGGCAGGGGGTTGAAATAAGCCGCGTTCATCTTCCCGTCAGGCTCAATGCTTCGAATCTCGATGATGTAATCGCCGTCAGGACGTTGCCATTGGCCGATCAACTTCTCCAAAGCGGGATTGAATCTCGCCCCGGCCTTCTCAGTAACCGCCGGTGGATTGCCGGCCTTGCGGCTTTGGCTCCACCAAAAGCCGACGGCGATGGCGGCCGCGGCGGCAATCGCAATCACGATAACGATTGAAGCACGCAGCCTCCGCGCGACCGCTCCCGATGGCCGCGTCTTAGCGCGTTGACCTTGTTTTCGTGGCTGGCTCATTCATGAATCCTTGTCGGCAAAAACCTACTCGAATGGGGTGTCAAAAATACTGGCAAAAGTACCAGCCCGGATAACCGGGTGAATCGTTCCGGACGGGCTCATAGGTCCGGAGCCACTGTAACAATTGACAGTGGTGAATTGCAAAGCGGCGAGCCAGCATATTACCTCATGCTGATGAAGCAAGCCAGCAATAGTCGGAGGAATGAACCAATGCGACTATACTCTAACTGTCGATTATTCATGTGCGTGCTGTTTGCGCTATTTATGGCAGCGTGTTCGCAGGATCCGAAGCCCGGTACGCCCGAAGCAGCAGCCGCAAGCGAACGCCTTATGCGTTCTATGAGCGACACCCTGGCCAGCTCCAAGGCGTTCACCTTCGAAACAACCGAGCGAATGGAGGTCATCGCACCCTCTGGGGAAAAGCGCGCTCTGCACTTTACCCGCAAGGTTGCTGTAAGGCGGCCGAATGCACTTTTCTTCGAGCTCCACGGGGAGACTGACCAGGGGTTTGACATCGCGGCTTATTATAACAATCGGACTCTCATGCTGAGCGAAAATCTGGACGGAAAGTGGGCGCAAACCGAAGTTCCGGGCACACTCGACGAGATGCTGGACGACGTCATGCGCAGGTTCGGACTGCCGGTGCCGATCGGCGATGTGATCAGCAGCTCGCCCTACGATGCAATCGTCGGCGGCAGCGCAAGCGGCAGCCTCGTGGCCTGGGAAACCATCGAGCAGATGCCTTGCGCGAAGCTGAATTACGCAGATGACTTCGTGGAGGTGAGGCTCTGGCTTCCCAAGTCAGGCCCGGCATTGCCGCGTCGCATTGAGATTGCCTACAAGCGGGCGCCCGTGCCGCTGGTCTCGCAACTGAATTTCACCAATTGGAAGCTTGACGCTCAGGTCACAGACGATGCTTTTACCCTCCAGCCGCCTGCAGGCCGTGATCCGGTCGAATTTGGCGATCTCGTTTCGATGCTGGTCTCGCGGGTATTGCCGTCGGAACTTCAGGTGGCTGTTCCCGGAGCTAACGTCGGCATACCGGCGGGCGAATCCGCCGCACAATGAATATAAATTAAGGAGGACCTGGTCATGAAGGCGCAGCGTGGTGCTTCGAACATTTGGGGATGGATGGTAACGGTCCTCTTGGTGTTTCTGCTGGCCGGTTCGATCCCTTACTTGCAGGCCGGGAGGGACCCTGGAATCAACCAGCCGGGAGCTGCGGGAAATATCCATCGTGATCCTGGGGTGAATCAGCCTGGAGCCGTGGGAAACGTTGGTCGTGACCCTGGGATCAATCAGCCGGGGGTTTATGGAAACCGCAGCTATGGACTGGGAGGCTCGGCCCGGCAGACTCGCGCCATCGCCGATCCTGGGATCAACCAGCCGGGGGCGGTGGGGAACGTCGGTCGTGACCCTGGCATCAACCAGCCTGGAGTGGTAGGGAATGTTCGTCGGTAAACCTTGCCGCACACCCCTAGATACTAGCGACAGAAGACCGCTTTGAAGACCGCCCAGGGACAATCCGCTGCGGGCGGCGCAAAGAGCTATATCGCAAACGGCCTTATGAGCGGCGGCTTCGCCCTGGTGGCATGGCCCGCGCAATACGCCAATTCGGGTGTCATGACGTTTGTTGTAAACCAGGGCGGCACTCCGTACCAAAAGGACCTCGGGCCGGAAACCGAGGCAACGGTAAAATCCATGACCGCCTACGACCCTGGTGAAGGCTGGGAAGAAGTGGGGGGGTAAACAGTTCAGGAAGGAAATGAGAGT
>JAFNAG010000055.1 GCA_017860135.1 Acidobacteriota bacterium | reverse complement strand
AGTTCTGCCGCCGCCCTGTTCCGTTTTCGCCAGCAGGATTTCGACAAGCTGGGTCAGCTCATCCACCCGGCGCGTGAGCCGGTCGATCTTCGCCTCCATTTCGGCTGGATCGAGCAGATTCTCTGATCGGGACGCCTCTCCCTTTCCCGAAGAACTCCCGGGTGCGCCTGCTGCCGCCAGTTGCGTGGGGTATCCCTGCATTGCGCGCGCCGGGGAGTGGTCGAGGGAAAAGAGAATGGCAGTTGCCAGGTAGAAGCGGTAAGCACACCACCGTCTGGGAAGCGAGATCATATTCGAGTCTCATTTCTAAGGAGTTGTTGTGATGAGATTCGGCCAATACATTGTGAAAATTCTGGATACATGCCACGGGACATTCTCAAGGAAGCATAAGTGTACTGGTGGAAAGTTAACTGGATATTAGTTATGCGTTAATATTCTGTTAACCCTTCTCAAACAGGCTTCAAAAATCCGGGGCACTTTTTATATCTTTTTTTCTTGTAATGGTGGACGACCCCTATGCTAGGATACAGCGCGCGAGAGGAATCGGATCTGCGCCGCGCGGGTTCCGCACGCTGGCGGCAGACTCTCGGCAACTCGGGTAGATACGGGTATCAAGTTCGCGTCCATTGGTCAAGCGAGTAGCAGATTCCAGGGAAATCTTGCATTTTGGGCAGGCTGAGAAGTTACGCCCACCCGGTGTGGAATTTAACCCACACCTTCGGCTCCGGAATGAGCCGAATTATTCTGTTTAAGGCCGCAAAATGTTCAACTGATGAATTTTACATCAAGGTTTGGGAAGATTGCTTCAAAGGCGTGAGAATTGCTTACACTAGCACGACACATTTGCGCTTTTTTTCAGGTTGCGCTGTAAAAACGGGTGATTTTTGGGAGGTAATATGAGGATCACGACGAAGGTGGCGAAGATGGGGATTCTCCTTCTCCTGTTCTTCGCGGCCGCTGCACTTGCCGTTGCTGCCCTGGTCGAAGAGAATGAAGGCCGGTCGATAAAAGCTTTACAGAAAGAATCGTATATATCTGAAGCGGAAGCGTCTTATATCCGTCCTGGGCTCAATATCACGATCGTGGATATCACGATCCCCGCGGACCGCAAGCCCGTGGTGACCGTGAAGTACACGGACAATCTGGGTCAGCCATTGGATCGATTGGGAGTGCTCACCCCGGGGGCGATAAGCTCGAGTTTTATCCTGGCTTACCTGCCGGCGAGCCAGGCAGGGGAGGTCACCGACTATGTGGCGTACACAACGCGATCTGTGACCACCCCGGCGAATAGCCCTAATCCGGGTGTGAAGACTATCCAGGCGGGTGCCGATTCGGGTGGAACATGGACCGAAGTGGGCGGCGGCGTCTACACCTACAAGTTCGGGACTACCCTGCCCGCAAACTACAACACTGCGTTGACGCATACTCTCGGGATTTACGGCCGGCGCGACCTTCGCGAATGGGGACTGAGCTTCTACGTTTCCAATCCTACCAAGAACTGGGTTCCCAACGGCTCATCTGTGACACAGATTCATGACATCGCCACCACGGCTGCATGCAATCAGTGTCATGATCCGCTGGCGCTCCACGGGGAGACGGGGCGGCGCGAGATGCCCATTTGCGTTTTGTGCCATACGCCGCAGACGATCGATCCCGATACAGGCAACACGGTGGATATGAAGGTGATGACCCACAAGATCCACATGGGCGACTCGCTGCCGAGCGGAGAACCTTACATCATTTACGGCAATCAGCAATCAGTCCACGATTATTCCCATGTGGTGTTCCCCCAGGACATCCGCAACTGCGACACGTGTCACGCGGGTTCCAAGCAGACCAACGCCTGGAAGCTCTTCCCCTCCATCGAAGCCTGCGGTTCCTGCCACGATAATGTCGATTTTGCCACCGGGGCGAACCACGCGGCCGGACCGGCCACCAATTCGCAGTGCGCCTGGTGCCATCAGCCGGAAGGCCAGTACGAGTACGATGCCTCTGTGGCCGGCGCCCATACTGTCCCATACAAGTCGAAGCAGCTCGAGTACCCGAAGCTTACCGTGATCAGCCTGACCAACACAGCCCCGGGCCAGAGCCCGACCGTGCAGTTCAAGATCACCGACAAGAACGGCAACGCGATGGATCCCGCGCGATTCGGCGGCACCCTGGGGCGGTTTTCGGCAAACCTGGCCGGCCCGACCACCGACTACACCACCCGGATCACGGAAACGATTTCCGGGGCGACTTCCGTCGGAGGGGGCGCCTACTCCTACACCTTCAAGACGATCAAGATCCCGGCCACTGCGAAGGAGTCCTGGGCGATGCAGTTCGAGGGCCGCCTCACTGCCACAATCGTCAGGGGCGGAGATCCCGAGGATACATTCACCCAGAGAGACGCCATGGATAACGTGGTGAAGTACTTCTCGGTGGATGGCTCGACCGTGGTCCCCCGGCGCACCGTGGTTTCCCTGGCAAGTTGCAACAACTGTCACGAGAAGCTGCAGTTGCACGGCAGCAACCGCAATACGATCGAGTCGTGCGTCGTGTGCCACAATCCGACGCTGACGGCCGGGAGCAATCCTGCCGGCACCTCGGATTCCTTCTCGATGCAGTATATGGTTCACAAGATCCATACTGGAGAGGAGCTTGAAAACGGCTACTGGCACGGAACGGGAACCGACTACGGGGAAGTCCTCTATCCGGGGGACCGGCGCAACTGCGGCGCATGTCATGTCGGCACCACCTACACGGTCCCGCTGCCGCTTACGAACGTCGCAATCGCGACACCAAAGAACTTCTGGAGTCCGACGATGCCGATCGCGGCAGCCTGCATCAGCTGCCATGACGGCGTGGCGACGGCTGCGCATGCCTTCATCAACACCGCGGTGTTCGGTTCCACGCAGGTCGAATCCTGCGCGGTATGTCACAAGGAAAGTGCGGCGCACGGAGTCTCGGAAGTTCACGCTCGATAGAGGCCAACATGACACTATTTCGCAGGTACAAGTTTCTGCTCGTGTCTCTCGCGGCAGCCATTGCGGTCGCGGCTCTGGCCGGCAATTCCCCGGGATTGCCGGCCGGGGCCCTGCCCCAGAAGGCCGAGACCTCCATGCAGGACTGCGCGGCCTGTCATGAGGACCTGGTCAAGGCATTCGCCAAGAACTCGCACAGCGTTCTCGAGAAAAGCGCAGCATACAAATTGGGAAACCCGTGCGAACCCTGCCACGGCCCCGGCAAAGCTCACATCGAGGGCGGGGGAGACATCACCAAGATCATCCACTACAAGGGCAAGACCGCCAAACTCCATAACCAGCAGTGCCTCGCGTGTCACAGCAAGGACCACGAGGTCTCAGGGTATGGCGGAAGCACCCACGCAAAGCAGGGTCTGAACTGCGCCGACTGCCACGGCATTCATACGAGCGCCGGGCTGACCCGCTCACTGAAGCAGCAGACCAGTACGCTCTGCATGAGCTGCCATACCGTGCAGAAGACGGAGTTCTCCAAGCCCTACCACCACAGAGTGACGGAAAAGGCGATGGAGTGCACCGACTGCCACCAGCCGCACAGTGGCCTGGACCGCAGGCAGGTCCGCAACAGCTCTACCGGCGAGGAGATCTGCTTCCGCTGCCATAAGGAGAAGCAGGGTCCTTTCGTGTTCGAGCATGGCGCCATCCGGCTGCGTGGCTGCCAGGGGTGCCACGAGCCTCACGGGTCGAACAACCCCAAGATGCTCGTGCGTGCGACCGCGACCTCCCTGTGCCTGGAATGCCACTCCAGAACGGCAGTCTGGAGCGTGAATTCGTCGCAGCCGCCGTCGTTCCACAACCTGAACAGCTCCGTGTACCGGAACTGCACGACCTGTCACGTGATGATTCACGGTTCCAATTTCGATGGCGCTTTTATCAGATAGGACCAGAGGCAGGAGCTCTAAGCCATGAATATGAAAGTACATGTTCGCAAGCCGACAAGTATCCAGTTGTTTTCCCTCGGCTTTTCCGTGCTTGCGCTGGTTCTGTTTTCCGGCTCGACGCATCCGCTCGCGGCCCAGTCGGCGCCGGCCGCGGCCGGTACAACAGCCGCGAATGGATCTTCCGGCGGGTCGACCGCAACCGGGGATCGTGACAAGACAGCGCAGGCCCCCGTATCGTTCCAGCCGGCTGCAAAAGAGACTGTCAAAGTCGGCGCCTACGAAGTCCACTCTGAGTTCGAAGTGGGATACAGGATGTCCCCTGGAGTCGACGGCAACAGCCAGATGTACCGCAGCCAGGTGAACCTCTTCGAAGGGGTGCGGCTGCTCGGATCTTCTCTTTCGCTTCGTTCCGCGCCGGGCACGGGACTGTTCGACAGGATGGACCTGTCGCTCTCCAACTGGGGCGACCCATACAACGGCCTGCGTGTCCGCATCGGCCGCATGGACGCATACGACCTCCAGGCCAGCTATCGGAATCTGAACTACTACAACTATATCTCCACATTCGCCAATCCCCTGCTGGAACAGGGGAATTCCTTCGCCCAGCACAACCTGAACGTCGACTACCGCATGTCGGACGTCACACTCCGGCTCTTCCCCAACCGTAAAATCGTTCCTTTCGTGGGATACTCGCGCAACAGCGCCTCCGGCCCCGGTTTTACAACTGTTTCCTCCACGGCAAATGAGTTCCTGCTGGAGACACGCTGGGAAAACACGTCGGACGAATTCCGCGGAGGGCTTCAGTTCGACTTCCCGAAGTTCAACCTGACGCTGGAACAGGGCTACCGGCATCAGAAGAACGACACCAGCGTGGTCGATGCCGGCTTCCCGGCGGGCAATCAGCCGGGTCGCACTTTCTTCGGCCAGACCATTACCCAGGATGACCTCAATCGCAGCTACCATGGCCGGATCAGCCTCCCCGTTTCAAAGGTCCTCGCCAAGATCACGCCCATCGAGAACCTGCGCATGACCGGCCGCTACATCTACACGATGGGGAAAGTGGATTCCGACCTGAGTGAGATACGCACCGGGAACCTGGTGACACTGGAAGATTTTCTTGCTTACAGCACCGCAGCCGACAGCTTCAACGGACGCGCCAAAAAGCCCAACCACAATGGGTCGTTCCTGGTCGAATATTCCCCCGTCTCCCGGCTCACCGTGACCGACATCGTCGACACCATCGACTATCACATATCCGGGACCGCGATGCTGCAGACGCTGTACACCGGCGCCAGATCGCTTCTGGGACCGGGACCGGAGACCAGCGTAACAGTGAACCGACTCCTGAACACCGAGTTTGCTTACAACCAGTTGCGCAACCAGGCTGAAGCCCAGCTTGATCTCGGCATGGGCTTCGCCGTGCGCATCGGGCATCGGTATGCGCAGGTGGACGTTTCCAGCGAGGATTCCGAGGAGACGCTGAGTTCGTACTCAACACAGCACACTGCGCTCGCGGGCCTGACTTACAGGCCCGGGTCGTGGCTGCGCGTTGGATTTGATTACGAGAACACCTCGACCGATCGCGCCCTGACCCGGACGGATCTCTATAACTACGATCGCATCAACCTCGACCTGCGCATGGGTTCCTGGAAGGGGTTTAGCCTGAATGGACGGCTCTCTCTCCGCAACAATACGAATCCTGCTCCCGATATCGATCTCAATTCCCATGACCGGAATTACATCGTGGGGCTGAGCTATGAAGCCAGCGACCGGATCAGCGTCAGTGCCGATTACTCGCGTATGGACCTGTTCTCTGATCTCCTGTTCGTGATTCCGCAAAACTTCAGGACCGACCGCTCCATATTCGACGAGCGCGTCTCGGGGTTTGGCGGCAGAATGGGCATAGGGATCTACCGCGGTTCGAAAGTGGAGATGGGATACCGTGGCATCATCAGCCGGGGAACCGCCCCGATCGAATTGCATCAGCCTTTCCTCTCGATCCTGGTTCCGTTGGGCGGAGGGATGGCCTTCAAACCGACGTGGCAGTATTACGGGTACAGCGATACCCTTTTCAACCAGCAGAATTTCAAGACTCACCTGGTGACGTTCGCTCTCGTGTATTCGCGTTAGCTCCGGCAGTTGCGCCGCAAGGCGCAGGCCGGCAGCCTCCGACTCTCCCCTTCCTGCTACGGGAAGGGGAGGTCCCCACCCGGACAGCCGCGAATGAGATCACCCAACAGCACGGCGCGGCGACGGCGCACCCGGACTGTTTAACCTGCGCAACAATCAACCCGGATACACGCAGTCATGCGAACACGTATGCCCCGGTCTTTGCCCCTGATTTATTGATTATATTATTGATTTAATTATACTTAAAGTCGTTTCATTGACTTTCATGCCGTTCGGGTATATGCTGTGAGGTTTTCTTTGCCTGCCCAAAAAAATCAGCGCCCTTTCCCCGGGAAGAGAAAGGGCGCCGCTCGGGTGTAGGTGGGTATTAAGGGTGGAAAGGAGGTTTGTATGTCGGAACGATTCTCCTTCTTAGGGTTGTAATTTGCTCTATCCAAACTAATAATAACGCAAGCTGCGTGCCAGCCGGCGTGCCCCGAATTTACAGCATCTTATCCGGATTGTTTGCAATATGTTAATATCAAACCTCTACAATCCGTGTATTGAAAAAATCATCACCTTAGTGGGTGACATAACCCGTATTTGATGTTATTTCACCCACCTCTTTCCACGGCATGAGCTATAATAGGAATCAAGAATACGTTCTGCGGGGATTGTCTTGGTTGAGCGCGAGGGAGATTTGGGGTAGGGTGTTCGCTGATTTCGGGAGATTCGGATGGAGAGAATTTCCACTGCCTGTCTGGGAGAAGGTGTGGACCGTTGTCTGAGGTTGATGGGTGAGCTGGGGTGTGAGCTTGCAAAGGTTTCCCTGGACGCGATCATAACCACGGACTCGCGGGGCAGGATCATAGCATGCAGCGCCGCGGCCTGCGATGTGCTGGGCTTGCTGCCGGGGGAAGGCAGTGGCCGGCATGCATGGGAATTCTATGCGGGGGGTGTCGAGGAGGCGCGCCGTGTCATGCAGCGCCTGGAGGAGGAGGGACGCATCCGGAATTACTTCACCACCCTCGTCGCGGCCGGCGGCCGCAGGACACCTGTTGTGCTATCTGCCAGCGTGGTTCGTGATGCCGGGGGGCAGGTCCTGGGTACGCTGGGTGTGGTTCATGACCTTTCCGAGATACGCCGGCTCGAGGATGAACTCAGCTCGAAGAACCGGTTCATGGCCAACCTGCTTCAGGATTCTGCGGATGCGATCATGACGCTGGATCCGGATGATTGTGTCACCTCCTGGAATCGTGGTGCGGAGGTGATCTTCGGTTACAGTGCTGCGGAGATGGCCGGCAGGTCGATCAGCATCCTGCTCCCTCCCGAACTGCGCGAGGCGCGGGAATTGCAGGAGCTGGCGGAAAAAGTCCGGCTCTACGGCGCCGTGCGCAGCTATCAGACCGAGCGGATCACCAAGGATGGCCGGCGCATTCAGGTGATTTTCACCCGCACCGCGATCAGGGACGAGAAGGGGCGGATTGTGGGGGCGTCGGCGGTGCTCAAGGATGTAACCGCCTACCGCAACGTGGAACGCCAGCTTGCGGACGCGACGCACCTGGCGAGGCTCGGGGAGCTCTCCGCCGGTCTGGCCCATGAAATCAAGAATCCGCTCGCAGGGATCAAGGGGGCGATCGAAGTGATCCGCGACTCCATTCCGGGCAGCGACATGCACCGCGAAATCCTCGGCGATGTGCTGCACGAAGTCAACCGCATCGACAGGATCGTGAAGGATCTCCTGAACTACGCAAAACCCCGGCCTCCCGCCCACAGCGATGTCCGTCTTGTCGAAATGGCGCAGCGCGTCGTCGCCATGTTCAGGAAATCCGCCGCCAATGACGATTTGGTCATCCGGCTGCCCAGGCCACCGCACCTGCCGTCATTCACGGGAGACGAGACCCAGCTGGAGCAGGTGATGTTGAACCTGCTGCTGAATGCCCGGAAAGCGATGCCTGGCGGCGGCCACATCGATATCCGCCTGTCGCACGATCCTGTGGAAGGGACCGTGCGTTTCGAAGTTGAGGACAACGGGCCCGGCATATCGGAAGAAGTCCGCAAGCGACTGTTTCAGCCTTTTTTTACCACCCGCACCGACGGCACCGGATTGGGACTGGCAACCTGCATGAAAAACGTGCAATATCATGGTGGTACCATCGAGGTGCGAAGTGAAGTCGGACACGGTGCCAGGTTTATAGTGACGATTCCCCTGTTTTCACGCCTCTAGCCCATATGCCCAAAGAAACGATCCTGGTCGTCGATGACGAACGCCTCGTGCGCTGGTCGCTCCAGCAGAAGCTGGAGCAGTGGGGATATCATGTAAGCCTCGCCGAGGATGGAGCAACAGCCCTCGGACGTGCGCAGCTGGACAATCCCGACCTGATCACGCTCGATGTCAAGCTGCCCGACATGACCGGCATCGAAGTCCTCTCCGAACTCAGGAAGCGGAATGTCCACGTTCCCGTGATCGTCATTACGGCATTCGGCGTGGTCGACGATGCGGTGCAAAGTCTCAAGCTGGGCGCCTATGACTTTATTGAAAAGCCGATCAACTTCGAGAAGCTGGAGAACGCGCTCCGCAACGCACTGGAAACCCGCCGGCTGCGCACCGAGGTCGCGCGTACCCACGAAATCCAGCGCAGCGAATGGAGCGTAGACCACTTTATCGGCGTATCCGATCATGTGCGGGAGGTAATCGAACTGATCCGGAAGCTTGCGGCCAGTGAGGCTTCCACCATCCTCATTCAGGGGGAAAGCGGGACCGGGAAAGACCTTGTCGCCCATGCCATCCATTGCGAGTCGTCGCGCCGCGAAGGGCCTTTTTATGCCATCAATTGCGCCGCAATTCCCGAGAGCCTCATGGAATCCGAATTGTTCGGCCATGAGAAAGGGGCGTTCACCGATGCACGTTCCCAGAAACGAGGCATGTTCGAGATGGCGGATGGCGGGACTCTTCTTCTGGACGAAATCAGCGAGATGAACCTCGGCATGCAGGCCAAGCTGCTCCGGGTGCTGGAAGGACAGTCGTTCCGGAGAGTCGGTGGCGTGAAAAACCTCTCCGTCGATGTCCGGGTGATCGCCGCTTCGAACCGAAATCTGGAGGAGGCCGTGCGCTCATCACGGTTCCGCCAGGACCTGTATTTCCGTCTGGCGATCATTCCCATAAGCCTGCTGCCGCTGCGGGATCACAAGGAGGATATTCCGCCGCTCCTGGATCACTTCATCCGGTATTACAACCGCAGATTCCACAAGAATATCCAGCATCTCACCAAGGAGGCGGAAGACCTCCTTATGAACTATGACTGGCCGGGTAACATCCGGGAACTCCGCAACGCCATCGAGAGAGTCATGATTCTCGCCGAAGGCAACCGTGTGGCCGCCAAGTACCTGCCGATCCGTATTTCCGAGGGAGGCAGTCTCCCCGTGCCTCTGGGCGAGGGATCTGAAAACGGCGGCATCCGCCTCCCCGGCGGCGGGATTTCCTTGTATGAAGTCGAGCGCGAACTGATCCGTCAGGCGCTTGAACAGTCGCGCGGCAATAAGACACTGGCGGCAAAGTTGCTGCGCATCACGCGCGACACCTTGCGCTACAAAGTGAAGAAATACCGCCTGGAATGACCCGCCGGTACGCGATCCTCCCGGAACGCCCCTGGATCAGGCAGAAGGATCGGCTTGCGGGGAACCACGCCTCCGCATGCGGCGCTGGAAGTATGGATACATCACCCGGCCCATGTTCACTATCCAGCGCTGATACGCCCGGCCGTCCGAGGCGTCGCGGGCGAGATAGACCGTGTCTACCGGATGGAGGATAGAGCTCAGATGAATATTCGGGAGCAGACCTATCGGCAGGTTGTGGGAGCGGCAGGTCTCATACAGGTGACGGAAAACAGGCAGCATGTCGTCCGGACAAGGCGGTTCCAGGTTCTGCAACCGAGTTCCTTCCACGGGACGCAGAATGAAGACCAGGGGTAATGCCCCCGTCCGTACGAAATACCCGATGGCTTCGATCGTGCTCTCGATCGGCTCCACTCCCGCAACGATTTCCGCCGAGGCTCTCCCCTTCCCCATGGCCCGCGCGCAGTATTCCAGCGCCCGCAGGGTCAACTCCTGCCGCTGCGCCCTGCAACTGTCAGTCCCGAACCGCGCCGCATATGCCTGGTTGAACAGGTCGATGGGAAAGCTGAAATGATCCACGCCAAGCGCGCGCGCCTGATCGTACAGCCGCAACTCCGCTTCGGCGGGGAACTGCACGCCGACCAGGATTCCCACTTCCTGTTTTAAAGCCTCGATGTACGGGAATAACCTGATGAGACTTCCGGGGCCGAGATAACCGCCTCGAAGGAGAGCGAACGTGATGCCGGAGGAGTTCCGCGCCGTGAGGGCAGTCTCCACCACGTCTTCGACTGCCTTCTCCTCCGCAGTCGCCGACCCGGGCGGGCCCTCCCAAATCCGGCACTGCTCACCGATATCGAACTGCAGGATCGTTCCGTGCATGAAACCAACCTGCATCATCGGCATTCCGCGCCTGGTGGACCGGCCGTACCAGTCCGGCTTTGGCGCCGGACTTACAGGATAGGTGTAACCACGGATTTGATCCGCGATAAAATATGCTGCCTTATCCCCGATCAGGAGATAGGGCGAATTCGCGACATATTTCTCGAGGACGGGTACATTTACCCACAAATCCCGCATCTCACCGGGCAGGATGAGCTCGAGCCCGTTTTCTCGATCGTGCCGCCGATTCCGGACAGGCCTCCCCACTTCTTCGATCCGACAACTGCTGTCGATGAGCGCACCACGACACAGGAGCTCAATTTTGAGTTCGGCCGGATTGAGCCGCCTGCCGGCGCCGGAAGACGCACCGACGCCGGCGGCGTTAGGTGAAGTCATGACACTGCCCGCCGCAACTGATTAAAAAGTTGATCCCAGTTCACCAGAATATTAACAGTTTATAATAGTAAGGATGAATTTCCAAGAAATATCTGAACACTCTCTGCAAATGCTGTCGGCCGCAACGGGCAACGCTCCCGATCGGGAACAAATGCCAGATCGCTAATCCATTGCGCTAATCCATTGCACTTTACGCTCCTCAAGGATGACTTGTTTCCGATTTTAATCCGTGGACGCCGGATTCGCGGGCATGAGAATCCTTTGTTCTTTGACAGGCGATTCTGCTGCCTGCCGCACATTCACAGGCCCAGGCAATCCTGAGTGGAAAACATGTGCCGGCCTGTCATTGCGCTGGCTTTGGGTTGGGGGTTTTGGATTGATTCATGATCTTGTCGGAGCCTATGGGGCATCTGGCGCACCGGCAATCCGCGACCCACAGTCCGAAACCCAACATCCAAGGTCTCTTCCGTCAGGATGTGGATGGGAAGCAATGTGGGTGCCGGAGGCTCGGCACTATGTCAGTCGGAGATAACTGCCGGACTTTACGTTGCGGCGAATGCGCCATACATCGGCCAGCACATTGAAGTAGCTGCCCATGCGCACTTTGCTGCCGGGAGTATTATTCCAGACGATGGGGACTTCGCGAATGAGGTAGCCGAGCTGACGGGCGATTGCGAGGATCTCGATATCAAAGCCCCAGCGGTCCACAGTCTGGCGCGGAAAGATCGCCTGTGCTGCCCGTCCGGTGAACATCTTGAAGCCGGCCTGGGTATCCGCGATGCCCGGGACTACAAGCGCCCGGATCGCAAAGTTGCCCAGCTGGCCGGCCCATTCCTTGATCCACGTCTGGTGGATTTCAATGCGGGCGCCCGGGGCTCGGCGCGAGCCGATTGCGATGTCATATCCCTGGTCAAACCAGGGCCACAGGCCGATGATCTGGTGCAGGGCTGTCGAGTTGTCGGCATCCATCGTGAGGCGGAAGGCTCCCCGGGCCTGCATCATACCGAGCCGGACGGCCGCGCCTTTGCCGTGATTTGCGCCGTCCTGATGCTGGATCATCTGCACCGGACACGCCGTGGAGCAGTCGCGTACCGCGTCCGCGGTGCCGTCTGCGGATCCGTCGTCGACAACCAGGACTTCCGAATCGTAAGGCTGTCCTGCCAGATAGTCGCCCACTTCGCGGAGTGTTCCGGGCAATCTCGACGCCTCGTTGTACGCAGGGATTACCACCGAAAGGTAAGTGCTTTTGGGCATGGCGGTCAATCCTGTGTCAGGTAAGGAATTGTCATGGGTCCCTCTGGAAGCACGGCGAGCGGCGCTCCGGCTGCCGTCCGTGCGTCCTCATCCCTTATTCGCGCCCCGAGATCCTCGACGGGCTCGATGTGCGCGCGCCGCACATCCGCAGGAGGAATGGTGCTGTAGAGGCCCACGCGGGATTTTCTCAGGATCATCGCCAGCAGTTGGGCTTCCCATTGATCATAGACCGAGAAGCCGGGTGCAAGGATAGTGCGCAGTACCGCCTCCGGCGAATCGTGCTCGAACAGCAGCTTGCGGAAGTTTCCATGTGCCGGGAACCCATCCCGGCATTCGGCGGCTGCGAGGATCAGCCCGCCTTCGCGCACAATCTGTGCCGCCGCCGAGATCCCTTTCACTGCCTGGTACAGATTCTGATCGAGCGGATATCCGCCGTTGGTGGTCACTACGACAGGGTACACACGCCTGCACGCAACCATGGCGGTCTCCCGGGCGAACACGCACCCCCGCTCGTGTGCCGCCAGGACACTCCCGCAAAAAAGTCCGGTGATGCGCCGGTCCCGGTTCTGGGTGACGTTTATGCAGAAGTCCACCGGCAGGAGCGAGCCGTTGGCCCGGATCAGCTCCTGTGTCGGGTTCCCTTCCAGGCGGCCCCAGGTGCTGCCCGGATCCCCGATGACCTCCGCCCGGTGGTAGCGCATGATTGATTCGATGTCGGCCACGGCCGGGAATATTCCCTTGTAACCGCCGGAAAAGCCGGCCATGAAATGGGGCTCTATGAAGCCAAGCACAATGCGGCGGTCCGCTTCAACATAGGTGCGGTTCATCCGAACCGTGCCGTCGCCGGGGGACAATCCGGCAGGCGCCAGCGTCGCGGGATCATGCGCGGAGTGGTTGATCACACGGTACCGGTTGAGCGTTTCCCGGCCGACCATGGAAGCCAGCTCTGCTGCCGTGTTGGGGCGATGAGAGCCGGTGCCGTTGATGATGGTGATGTTGCGTGCGGGCAGGTGGGAGAGCTCGCCCAGGGTCCAGAGGAGCAATCGCTCCGTGACCAGGGGCCGGGTGATGTCGGGGATGACGATGGCGAGATGCTCCGACGCCCGGACCAGGTCCCGCAATGGCCGCGATTCGATCGGGCGGCGGACCGCACAGCGAAAAGCGGCTTCCTCGTCCGCCAGCCCGCTCACATACTTCGGCTCGATCACGTCGGCGCGCTCCGGGTCGACTTCCAGCGGGAGCCCCTCCGTGCCATATTGCAGACGCACCCTCATGGCCCGAGACTGTATCACAATATCAAGCGACCGATACATCCTCGCAGAGGTAGACGTCCTGGATCGCATGGAGGATGGCCACTCCTTCTTTCATCGGACGCTGGAAGGCCTTCCGGCCTGTGATCAGCCCCATGCCCCCCGCGCGCTTGTTCGTGACCGCGGTTGCCACGGCTTCCGCCAGGTCGCTCGCCCCGGAGCTCGCACCTCCCGAATTGATCAGGCCCGACCTCCCCATGTAGCAGTTGACCACCTGGTAGCGCGTCATGTCGATCGGATGGCCGCTCGAGAGGTCCGAGTAGACCTTCTTGCTCGTCTTGCCGAACTTGAGCGCATCGTAGCCGCCGTTGCAGTCCGGCAGTTTCTGCTTGATGATGTCGGCCTCGAGAGTGACGCCGAGGTGGTTGGCCTGCCCGGTCAGATCCGCGGCCAGGTGGTAATCCGGACCGCCTTCCTTCTTCTTGTCGAACGCAGAATTGCGCAAATAGCACCAAAGCACTGTCGCCATGCCCAGTCCGTGCGCGGCATGGAATGCTTCGCTGACCTCCTGAATCTGGCGTTTCGATCCCTCGGATCCGAAATAAATGGTTGCGCCCACGGCCGCGGCGCCCATCTCGTACGCCTGCTCGACGTTTGCGAACATGATCTGATCGAAGGTGTTGGGGTAGGAAATGAACTCGTTGTGATTGATCTTGAGGATGAACGGAATCCTGTGAGCGTATTTCCGGCATACCGATCCGAGCACCCCCAGGGTGGAGGCCACGGCGTTGCATTCCCCCTCGATGGCGAGCTTCACGATGTTCTCGCCGTCGAAATAGATCGGATTGGGAGCAAACGAGGCGCCACCGGAGTGTTCGATCCCCTGGTCGACGGGCAGGATCGAAAGGTACCCGGTGCCCCGCAGCCGGCCGTGGTCGAAAAGCGACTGCAGGTTGCGCAGCACGGGAGCAGACCTGTCGGAGGCCAGCCAGACCCGGTCGATGAAATCCGGCCCGGGAAGGTGAAGTTGCTCCCTGGGCACGGTCTTGCACTGATGATCCAGATAATATCGCGCCTTGTCGCCCAACAGCTCTTCGATCCGGGCGATCGCGGCTCGTTCTTTGGTCGGCATGATCTTCCCTCCATTTATGAATGTTGCTCGATTCGTATTCTCCGGGATCCTCCCGCCAGACCATATATGGTTGCCGATTTCACGCCGCAGCGCAACCAGTTCCTTAGTGAGCACGGGCTTCAGCCCGTGCGCTTTAACACGAGTGAACTTACGAGAAGGGAGAAGCAAAGAGATCTGGAGTGCGCGGGTCAGAGCCCGCGCTCCCCGTCGGCCTCCACCTTCCGGGAAAAAGCGCTTGACAAATCATACGTATGAATGAATCATACGTTTGATATGAGTGAAGAAACGAAGAGCCGCATTCTCGATGCTGCCGAGCGCCTGCTGGCGGAGCGCGGATTCTCCGCCGCTTCCCTGCGCGCCATCACCGCTGCCGCCGGAGTCAACCTGGGGGCTGTCAACTATCACTTCCGCTCCAAGCAGGAGCTCATTCGGGCGGTCTTCATTCGGCGGCTCGAACCGATAAACCGCGAGCGCCTGAAAGCTCTCGACGCCTGCGAGGCTGCCGCCCGGGACAAGCCTGTGCCCCTGGAAGATCTCCTGCATGCGTTTCTGATTCCGATGATGAGCCTGGGGAAGGAAGCGGGGATTTTTCTCCGGCTCATGGGCCGGATGTACACCGATCCCTCCCTGGACATCCAGCACATCTTCAAGAGCGAAATCGAGGTCGTGGTGCAGCGGTTCCTCCGGGCGTTTCGCCGGACTCTGCCATACCTGCCGCCGGAGGATCTTTACTGGAGGCTGATTTTTACAGTGGGAGCCATGTCCTTGATCCTGTCGAGCGGACCGCTCCTGAGCCTGATCTCCGGGGGCCTCTGCAATCCGGGAGACCCGGAGGAAGCGGGACGGATGCTGAAAGCCTATGCCGGCCCGGCACTGCGCGCCCCGGCGGCCGAGCGCAGGCAACGGAAAAGGGCGACCATGCCGGCGTCATGAAGCCGGAGGGCTTGCGGCCTGCCGCAGCAGGCCTTTGCATGATGGTGCTGACTATGAAAGATCGTACGTGGCGGTGTTTGGTGCTGTTGCTGGCGCTTGTGGAGGCTGCCTCCCAGGCGTGGGCCCAGGTTGCTCCCCCGGGAGAAACGGCGGCGGAAATCGTGGTGATGCGACTGACGCTCCCTGACGCGGTGGCGGTCGCCCTGGCGCCTGAAGGCAGTGCCCGGATCCGACTCGCCGAGGAGTTAGTCCGCCAGGCGCAGGCGCGCGCGGACGAATCGCGTTCCGCACTGCTGCCCAACATCTCGGCTTCCGTCTCCGACCAGAGCGTCACGCGCAACCTGGAGTCTTACGGCCTTGGTCTCAATCTTCCCGGCCTAGTGTTTCCCAAACTGGTTGGCCCCTTCACGGTGTTTGACGCGCGTGCGACTGCAAGCCAGTCCATCCTGAACCTGGGTGCGATCCGTCGGTTCCAGGCTTCGCAGACCGGCGTCCGGGCCGCCGAGACCGAGAGGGACAGCGCTCAGGATCTGGTCCGGGCGGAGGTTGCGCGCGCATACCTGGAGGCGCTGCGCGCCGAGGCGGTGGTGGAAGCGGCCCAGTCGGATGTGGATCTCGCGGAGGCCATGCTCAAGCTGGCTTCCGACCAGAAGGCGGCCGGGACCGGCACCGGGATTGAGGTGACGCGGGCCAGCGTGCAGTTGGCCGCCGAAAAGCAGCGCCTTTTGGTCTCCCGGAATGAGCGTGCGTCCGCTCACTTGCAGCTGCTTCGCACGATGCACCTCAGCCTTGCCACCCGGCTCGAGCTCGCGGAAAAGCTCTCATTCGTTCCGGCCGAGCCGCTGACTGTCGCGCAGGCGCTGCAGGTGGCTCTCGTGGAACGCGCCGACTGGCAGGCCCAGCAGAAGCGGGCCGAGGCCGCGCGGCTGCAGCTGAGTGCCGCGCGCTACGATCGTGTGCCGGCCGTCAGTCTTTTCGCAGATTACGGTTCGATCGGATCCTTCGACGGGAAGATGCTCCCGACAAGGGCTTACGGCATTGCCGTTCAGGTGCCGGTCTTCGACGGCGGCCGCGTGGATGCGCGGCGCGCGCAGAGCGCGTCCCAGCAACGCCAGGAGGCGATCCGCACCGAGGACCTGCGCGCTCAGATCGAGCTCGAGATCCGGCTCGCGCTCGATGCCTTGGAATCGGCCGCCGCACAACTCAAAACCGCCGAAGAAGGCCTGGTGCTTGCCCGGAACGAAGTCGCGCAGGCGGAGAGGCGGTACCGGGCGGGCGCCAGCGCGGGCCTGGAGGTAACCGATGCGCAGACCCGGCTGGAACGCGCGCGGGAAAACAGGATCTCGGCGCTGTTCGGCTGCAACATCGCGCGCATCAACCTCGCGGCGGCCACGGGAACAATTCGCAATGTGATCCAGTGAAGGAGACCAGGAGATGAGACGGACGTGCACGAAGACACTCATGGCAATCCTCTTCAGCACCTTGGTATTCCCGGCATGCAGCTGGTGGCAGGACGGATCCGCGGACAGCCTGAAACTCTACGGGAACATCGAGCTGACGCAGGTGGACATGGCGTTCAAGATTGCGGGAAAGCTCAGCTCGCTCGCGGTCGGGGAAGGGGATGCGGTAACCCAGGGAATGGTTGTAGCCCGCCTCGATACCCTTCAGCTCGAAAGCCAGCGCAGCCGGGACCAGGCGGCACTGGCGGTCGCCGAATCGCTCATCCCACAGTTGCAGACCAGCATCGAACGCCAGAAAACCATACTGGCGGCCGAAACCGATCTGCGGCGCGCGCAAATCGCCCAGGCTGAGGCCCGCCTGCAGGAACTGCTTGCCGGCTCCCGGTCGCAGGAAATCCAGCAGGCCAAGGCGCTCGTGGATGAGGCCCGTTCCCAACATCAGCAGGCGCAGCAGGATTGGGAACGCGCCCAAACCCTTCACCGGAACGACGACATCTCCACGGCCCAGTATGACCTGGCGAGAACCAGATTCACCTCCACCGCGGCTGCGCTCCAGAAAGCGGAGGAGCAACTGGCTCTCGTTCAGGAAGGACCGCGCAAAGAGCAGATCGAGGCGGCGCGGGCCCAGGTCGCACAGGCGCAGGCCAACCTGCAGCTTACTGAAGCTTCGCGGCTGGAATTGAAGCGGCTGGAGCAGGAACTGGTCACCCGGCGGGCTCAGGCGGAACAGGCCCGCGCGCAGGTATCCGTTGTCGAGGCGCAGCTGGCGGACGCCGTGTCGATATCCCCCATCAACGGCGTTGTCCTGGTCAAGTCCGCCGAAGCAGGGGAAGTTCTCGCCGCGGGAACCACTTATCTGACTGTCGGTGAAACGGACCGGCCCTGGCTGCGCGCCTACATCAACGAACAGGATCTGGGCCGGGTCAAACTCGGCGCCCCGGCTCGAGTGACCACCGATTCCTTTCCCGGCAAGATCTACCCGGGCCGGATCGTTTTCATCTCTTCGGAAGCAGAGTTCACCCCCAAGCAGATCCAGACTCCCGAGGAGCGCGTCAAATTGGTCTACCGGATCAAGATCGAAGTCGAGAATCCCGGGTACGAGCTGAAGCTCAATATGCCGGCGGAAGCCGAAATCCCGCTGTCGGGGAAATAGT
>JAFNAG010000230.1 GCA_017860135.1 Acidobacteriota bacterium | reverse complement strand
GTCGCCCTCCTCGGCGGGCTGGTCGGCAGCATGTACAAGCAGTTCGCGCTGACCATCGCCATCTCGGTGCTGCTCTCCGCCTTCAATGCGCTGTCGCTGACCCCCGCGCTCTGCGCGATGCTCCTCAAGAAGCCGCGTCCCATGCGCGGGCCGCTGGGCGTTTTCTTCCGTGGGTTCAACAAAGTCTTTGACGTTTCCACGAAGGGCTACGTGAGTACGGCCCGCCTGCTTGTTCGTCATGGGATCATCACGATTGTCATCGTCGCTGCTGTGTCGGTCGGCGCCGTCCTCCTTGCCCGGACCCTCCCGGCCGGGTTCATACCGGAAGAGGACCAGGGGATTCTCGGGGTCAACCTCCAACTTCCGCCCGGCGCATCGCTCGAGCGCACCAGCGAGGTATTGAAGAAGGCGGAGGACATCCTGGGGAAGACCGAGGGGGTTGTGTCCTACCAGACCATCGGAGGGTACGGTGTGGTCACCAACACCTACCAATCAAACTATGGCACGATTTTCGCGCGTCTGAAGCCATGGGCAGAGCGGGAGGAGCCGGAGGTGAAGGTGAAAGGAATCATGGCCCACCTGCAACGGCAGTTCGCGGTCATTCCGGAGGCCGTCATCTTTCCGTTCAACATCCCGACCCTGTCGGGGTTTGGAGCCGCCTCGGGATTCAACTTTCTTATCCAGGATCGAAGCGGCTCTATGAGCGTCCAGGAGCTCGGCGCGCAGACTCAGCGGTTCATCGCCGCAGGAAGGCAGCGGCCGGAGCTGGCGAACGTCTTCACCTCCTTCGACCCGTCGTACCCCCAGGTCAGAGTGGAACTGGATCGTGAGAAGGCGCGCACGCTGGGCGTCCAGGTGAGCGACGCCTTCCAGGCGCTGTCCGCCGCCATGGGCGGGACTTACGTCAATGACTTCAACCGCTTCGGGCGGCTCTACCGGGTCTACGTGCAGGCCGATGCGGAGGCGCGCCTGAACGCCGGCGACATTGGCAAGATCTACACCCGATCGAGGACGACCGGCGAGATGATCCCACTCTCCACCTTGGTCACTACCAGGGACATAGCCGGGACCGAGCTGACGACCCGGTTTAACCTCCAGCGCTCGGTCGAAATCCAGGGGGCGCCCGCTCGCGGTTACACGTCCGGCCAGGCCCTGGCTGCGCTCGAACAGGTCTTTGCCGAGACGATGCCCCGGGAGATGGGCTTTGCCTACTCCTCGATGTCCTACCAGGAGAAGATCGCCCCCCCCGCCGCGCCGACCTTCATCATGGCGATCGTGTGCGTGTTCCTGCTGCTGGCCGCGCTGTACGAGAGCTGGCGGCTGCCCTGGGCCGTGCTGCTGGGCTCGCCGCTGGTGGCGCTGGGCGCATTTCTGGGCGTCTGGCTGATGGGGTACGACAACAACGTGTACGTGCAGGTCGGCCTGGTCATGCTGATCGGCCTGGCGGCAAAGAACGCCATTCTGATCGTGGAGTTCGCCAAAGCAAAGCATGAAGAGGGGGCGTCCCTCGAGGACGCGGCCCTGCAATCAGCCAATTTGCGCTTCCGGCCGATCTTGATGACGGCGTTCGCCTTCATCCTGGGAGTTGTGCCGATGATGCGGGCCAGCGAGGCTGGGGCGGGAGCTCAGAACGTGATGGGCACCGCAGTGTTCTGGGGCATGCTGATCGCAACAGGCCTGGGCGTGTTTATTATTCCCGGCAACTACACCTTCATCGAGGGGCTTGGCGTCCGGAAAAAGCACAAGCCCGCTGTGGCGCCGGAGCCCCGTCCCGAGAGTGCGCATTAGGGATAAGGGGGCGAACGACTCGCCCCCCGCTTTCAGCCGTGGCATCTGGTTTGAGTGGCAGAAGAGTTTTGCGGCTAGTGCTCGCAGCACAGGTTGGACAGCACTTGACGGAGGAAAATCAAGTATGAACTGGAAACCCTATCGGTCATTGTTCGTTTCGCTGTGCCTGTTGCTTCTGTTTGCAGGCTGCAAAGTCGGGCCCAATTACGCGCGCCCCGAGTATCCCGTCCCTCCCAGCCATCGCTCCGACGCTGCTCTGCCCGGTGCGGCCACTCCCGCAGCCCCGGCGCTGACGTTCGGGGATGTGAAGTGGTTTGATCTGTTTCGGGACGAAAAACTGCAGGAACTGATCCGGACAGCCCTGAAGGATAATTACGACATTCAGATTGCCGCACAGCGGGTGCTTGCAGCCCAAGCCTACGTTGGTGTCGAGAAATCGGCGCTGTATCCTTCACTCAATGCCGAAGGCAGCGCCGACCGTCAGCAGGGCGTCAATGCCGCCACCAGAACTGGATTCGGCGGCGGAAGGGTGTTCTGGGAACTGGATATCTGGGGCAAGATCCGCCGCTCGACCGAAGCCGCGCGGGCCGAGTACCTGGCTCTGGAAGCAGTTCAAAAGGCTGTAACCCAGACCCTGGTGACTGGGGTGGCGAGCAGCTACTTTCAGCTGCTCGAGCTGGATCAGGAGTTGATGGTGGCGCAGCGATCGCTGGCTTCGCGTCAGGGCTCGCTTAAGTTGGTGCAGGCCCGACTGACGGGCGGCTTGGCAACTCAATTGGAGGTCGATCAGGCCATAAGCCTTGTGGTGTCTGCGGCGGCAACGATCGCCGATGTCGAGCGCCGGCGTGAGCAGGCGGAAAATTTCCTCAACACGTTGCTGGGCCGCAATCCGGGGCCCGTGGAACGCTCCAGGGCCCTTGGAGACCAGAGGTTGGTGCCGGAAGTGCCTGCCGGGTTGCCTTCGGTCCTGCTGGAGCGCAGGCCGGACATACAACAAGCCGAGCAGATGCTTGTGGCTGCCAATGCTCGCGTCGGAGTAGCCAAGTCCCTGTTTTTCCCGTCCATCAGCCTCACCGGAACGGGCGGTTATCAGCACTTCGAGATCCCAAAGCTGCCCTTCTCCTCTGCTGGGGGGATCTATGGCTTTGGAGGAAACCTGGTCCAGCCCCTCTTTAACGGCGGCGCACTCTGGTCCAACTATAAGGCATCCAAAGCCCAGCGTGAAGCTGCGATCCTGACTTATCTGAAGAGCGTCCAGGACGCCTTCCGGGACGTAGCCGATTCGCTGATCGGTTATCAGAAAGCTAAAGAATACCGGGCCCAGCGCGAGATCTTTGTCATCACGCTGCGGAACCAGTTGCGCCTGGCGGATATGCGCTATGTCGGCGGCGTCTCCAGTTTCCTGGAGGTGCTGGATACCGAGCGGCAGGCCCTGGATGCGGAGCTGAGCTTCGCTCAGGCATACCTGAACGAGTTGAATTCCGTCATCTATGTGTATAAAGCTCTCGGAGGCGGCTGGGTACAGTGAGCAGCGCTTGAAACCGGTGCCAGCGTCCCCGCAAGTTAAGTTCACTCGCGCAAAACAAAGCAGATCCCATGCGCGAGGGCCGTACCCACGACGCATGTAAATGCATTTCGGGTCCCTTGGGCCCATCGGGGTCGGCATCGCACTCGGCTTCATGGCATAGGTCTGACTCTCCTGCTTGCCATACCCCTGATCGCCCTCGTTGGCCTGGGCTTCTTCGTCGTAAACCAGATTACAGGCATCGAATCGCTGAACCGGTTTGCGCTGGATAAACAGATAGGAAGCCTTGCGGCGCTCGGAAACATCTCGCGCTCTTCCGAGGAAATGCGGGTCGCGATTCGAGGCCACCTGCTGGCCGATGATCTGACGGAGCAGGCGCGGCAACTCGAGCTGCAGACGGAGGCTGCAAGCAGGCGAGCCCGGTACGATGCCATGCATTCCGACATGGGGACGCCTCTGGTGCAATCCCAGGACTTCCCGGGCATGATGCAGCTGTGTGCGGAAGCGATCCTGCGAGGCGCGGGCACGGTGTTCTCGCGCATCTGGATGGTGGATCCCGGCACGGACACGCTGCTGTTGTGTGACAGCGCCGGGCTCTACACGCACCTGGACGGGCCGCACTCGCGGGTCAGGATCGGAGAAATGAAAGTGGGCCGCATCGCTCATACCGTCAAGGGCGTGGCCGGCAATCTCGGGATTGGGTTAACCAGTCGGCCGCGGAGAAAATAGAACGCGCCCTCCGTGAAGACGACGCATCGGCGCCGGCCTTGCTCGAGGAGTTCGGAGCGACTCTCGGCCCCATGGTCCAGGCCATTCAAGCCGGACTTGCCGGAACAGCGCCGGCGAACCCGGCCCCCAAAGGCCGGATGACATTTGACGCCGAAGCGGCTTCGGCGGCCATAACACGGCTCAATGCGCTGATCGAGGCCAGCGACCGCGGCGCAGTTGACGCCCTCACGGCAGTGGAAGGGGCTCTGGCCGGGATCGTCGACAATGCCCGTCTCGATGCCCTGCGTGACGCACTGGGCCAGTTTGACTTCGAGGGAGCGCTCGACAAGCTTACTGAGATCTCCAGGCAATGCGGCTTGAGCCAGGAATAAATTCTCATGCTGAGACCTGCTCACGGGCTGAGGGCGCCCTGAGGTCCATTGGAGGTTTTTTGCGGGGGGGAGTCGCCCGCTCCCGAGCCGCGTTTGAGCCGCCGGAGCTCGTAAAAAATCTCGCAACGTGAGTGCCAATCCCCATGGCTGGTGTGGCAATCGCGCGGCGGAATTGTGCCCTGCAAGAGCAGATAGGATCAGGCATTCAGAAAAAGAAAACTCTCCAGGCCCGCCCCCATTCCTGAATCCGTTCCGGGTGGCGGACCGGATTCCAGCAACCGTGAAGACGCAGGCCACAGTGCGGAACCATACGCTTGAAGTCCTCATCAGCAGTCAGCAGCTGTGATTTGGCGGCGATGGTCATGGCTGCAATCAGACAATAGATGAGTGAGGCAATCTGCGTATCAAATCTTCTCGATGGGTAAGCCCGGAATCTCAGGGCCGGAACTGTCAAGGAGGGGGTGCCTGGTGACGAGGTTGAGTCACCCGCTCCTTGACAGTCGCGGCTCTGAAGACGGCGATTTGCCTGTGCTGCGGATTTGCATCAGCGGATGGTGTCCGCCGGAGGACTTCAGTCCGTTTCCATGAAGCCGCCGCCTTCAGGCGGTGGATTCTTTGCTTCGTTGCGTTTTCTCCTTTCGAGCGTGACCTGCTCGTATCAGTTCCCGCCCAATCGGAACGAGAAGTTGTATCTGAAGGAAAACTGGAGCCTGTAGTCCGCCACTTTCCATCCGTCCCGGAAGTTCTTGCGGTGTCCGAACTGGAACTCTCCCCCGAGCATCACATCGTCGACAGGGTAATAGAGAAGATTCGTCACCACATACTGACCGGTGCGGAACGCATCGTCGGCCTGGGAGGCACTGTTGTCGATGTCGAGCATGGAGTAGCCGATCGTGCTGCTGAAATTGTCGTTCCAGTAGTGGTCGTAGAACGCGACAACGCCGATCAGCGGCAAGGCCTCGCCGGTGACGGGCGTGGCGGCATTGCCCGGGTTCGGTTTTGCTCCAACATCCTCGGGCGCGTCGTTCATGTAGTTCTGAATGCCCTCGCCATAGACCAGTTGAAGTTTGAGGACGTCTTTCTTTGCAACCTTCAGGTTGGAGCTGAAATTAACACCCCAACCCCAGACGTCGCCGGACAGGTCAAATTGGTCGGTGCCGTTGTCGACCCATTTGATCCTCCGGAGGATGGCGGCGGCTTCCACGTAGCCCCACTTGCGGCCCAGGCGGGCTTCGCCCGAGATGTCGGGCATCGGGAAGTGCGGCTGGATATCCTGCAATTCGATCCTGTCCCGATACACCCCTCCGTCGGCACTTGCTCCCGGCCGTTCCAGGGCTATCGTGATGCGGGAGTCGCCCTTCAGGGGCATCCAGCGGAACTGGACGTTGCGGAAGAACACCATCCCGTTCGGCCCCCAATATTCGACCGAGTTGGGGAAGACATCGATGTCCATGAATGGACTCCATGTCTGGCCGGCGCCGAACTGGTCCAGCTCGCCGTACGCATGGCGCAACCGGAAGGTGGTCTGGCCGGCGTCCGTGCCGGTTCCGAACAGTTCAAACTCGAAAATGGTTTTTAGAGTGCCTATGTCGGTCGGGACCTCCGACTTGGCGCCAAAGCGAGTCTGGCGGACACTGAAATATGTGTTGCCGTCGGCGCCGAACTCATTCGCCCTCGACGGCAGTTTGGTGGGGCGGACGACATCGAACCAGTCCGGGTGGACCTGGTTGAAGTCGTACCCGGCATCCATCATAGCGAAACCATAGATGTCCAGGAAGGGCTTGGCCGGCTGCGCCTGCTGGTCTGCAGGTTTTGCCGGTTGACTGCCCGTCTTTGGTTCCGGATCCGCAGGTGCGGACGATTGTGCATAGCCGATGCCCGAGAGCAGGACTACGCAGAGCAACCATCGTAATGTTAGTGTTATGAATGCTTTCATGCTGGATCGCCTCCATTCGAAATTGGCAATTTCATGCTTCTCCGTCTTGTATGCCGGTTACCGGGCTGCCCCCGTCTTATTGCCCGGAAGGCAGCGCATCAGTATTCACGGAACAATCGCTGGATGTCAGCAAGGCTGCGCTGCTTCAGAAGCGCCAGCCGCAGGAGCACCCGCGACTTCTGGGGGTTGAGTTCGTCGGAGGCGACCAGACCGAGTTTGTCGTCGTTCACCTCGACGTTGCGGCCCACGCGGCCCGTGGCCACGCGCGAGGAACGCACACAGACAATGCCCTTCTTCGCCTGGGCGGCAAGGGCGTCGAGGGCCGGCTGCGTCATGTTGCCGTTTCCGACTCCCGCGATCACGATGCCCTTTGCGCCGGCCGCCACCGCGGCTTCGATGAGCTTCCCGTCCATGTTCTCGTAAGCCATGATGATGTCCACCCGCGGCAGGGCGGTTACGCCGTCGAGCGAGAACTCCGAGTCCATGGTATTCCGGCCTGCCGGGCCGCGGAAGAACTCGGCTTCACCGTAAGCCACCGTGCCGATGAGGCCGCGCAGCGGGGAGAGGAACGTCTGCACCGCCGTGGTGTTGGCCTTGGTGAGCGAGGAGGCGCCGTGAATCCAGTCATTGACGACTACCAGCACCCCGCGGCCGGCCGCGTTCTTGTTGGCTGCCACTGCCACCGCGTTGAAGAAGTTAAGCGGGCCGTCCGCCGAAAGGGCCGTCGATGGGCGCATGGCCGCGGTCAGCACGACAGGCTTCTTCGACTTGACCACGAGGTTCAGGAAATAGGACGTTTCCTCGATCGTGTCGGTGCCGTGCGTGATGACGACACCGTCCACGTCCTGCCGCGCGACGAGCTCGTTGATACGGCGAGCCAACTTCAGCCAGACCTCGTCGTTCATGTCCTGGGATCCGATATTCGCAATCTGCTCGCCGCGCAGCACAGCCAGTTTCTTGGTCTGGGGCACGGCGGCGAGCAACTGATCGACGCCAACCTGGCCGGAAGTATACGCAGCCTGCACATCACTCGCCGCCGCACCCGCGATGGTGCCGCCCGTGGCGAGGATGACAATGTTCGGGAGCTTTTGGGCCGCGGGCGCGGCAACGTCTACCAAGGCGGCGAGGAACGCCACCGCCAACAACGCTTGGACCTTTCTTACCATGATTCGACCTCCTGGATTATTTAATGATCAGTGGTTCCTTTTTGTATTTCGATCGGTCGAGTCCGGTCAGCTTGACCGGATCGAGCAGCTCCTGGATCTGCTGTTCGGTGAGGACCTTCTTCTCCCGGATGATCTCGAGGATTCCCTTGCCGCTTTTATAGGCTTCGCCGGCCAGCTCCGTCGCCTTTTCGTAACCCAAGAGAGGATTGAGCGCTGTGACGATGCCGACGGTGGTTTCCATGTA
>JAFNAG010000624.1 GCA_017860135.1 Acidobacteriota bacterium | reverse complement strand
CATCGCTTTCCGTTTTTAGGCCGACTTGCTAATGGACGGCAGCGTTTCCATTTCCGACATCCGCATGCCGCAACACTCGGACATCGTCTGTGCGGGCGCGCCTCCAGATACTGTCTCTCCATTAACCCGGCCGTAATCGGGCTACGGGTATTGAGGCGCGAAGCGCCGGCGTCGCGCCGGCCGCCCTCCACCGGTTGAAATATCTGTGCAAAATAAGGCAAATCAGCTTCTTTCAAAATCATCTATCCTTTCAGCCGCCGAGACGGCGGCGCTCCCAGGGTTCGGGCGAAACAAACCAAAGTCGGTTGAAAATCCGCTCTATATTGCGCAAACTCCTTTATGCTTGCGGATCAACGGCTCCTGTTGGTGCCGGGCTCAAAGCCGGAAAGGAAATTTCATGAAGCCCTCTACTGGAAACCTGGTCAAAGCTCTCGGCCTCATCGTCCTCGGGGTAGCCGTTGGCGCCGCCGGCATCACCATCGGGGAGATGGATGACGCGCCCGGCGGATCGCTGATGGGCATCTTGCTGATGATCGTCCTGGTGGTGCTCGGCTTGAGGACCTTGCGGCGCAAGCCCTAGCGCACGCGCAAATGAGGCCGTGGAGCGCATGCGGGCTGAAGCCCACACCCCGCTTGTCAGTAAATTTCCGCCTCATCCGGGAATGAGCCGCAGGCTGCAATATCGCCCTGAAAATCTACCGGAATTGGAGGGGACAGTAGTATGCTGGGGCGATACCAGAAACGTGTTGGTTTGTACTGCATCCGCCAGGGGAGGATTCTATGAAGAGCGACGCTTTGGGGTTGAACGGTTCCATACTGCGGCAGCCGATCGGACGCCGTACTCTGTTTCGCGGTCTTGCATTCACCGCAAGCGGTCTGGCGGTCGGGTTTTCTCCCGGATGCCGGTCGCAGATAGAGAAAACTCAGCCGGTCGATCCCGTGGTGAAGACGTCATACGGAAAGATCCGCGGTTATGTCAACCGGGACATCTTCACTTTCCGGGGCGTTCGCTACGGCGCCTCCACCGGGGGCAAGAACCGGTTCATGCCGCCGAGGCCGCCCGAACCCTGGACGGAAATCCGCGACGCCTCCGGTTACGGATACCGGGCGCCGCAAACCAATCCCGCGTCTCAGGACGCCGCGGCGCAGGAATCCGAGTTGAGCAGGATCCTGTGGGCTTCGGACGGCTACCGCGTCGCCCCTCCGGAAAGCGAGGACTGCCTGTTTTTGAATATCTGGACCCCAACGCTGGATGCCGCAGAAAAGCGGCCGGTGATGGTCTGGCTGCATGGCGGCGGCTTTTCGATGGGTTCCTCCTCCGACCTTCTCTATGACGGGACCAATCTTGCCCGGCGCGGCGCCGTAATGGTGGGAGTCAATCACCGGCTGAACGTCTTCGGGTACACGCATCTCGGCGATATTGGCGGAAAGGAATATGCGCATTCCGGCAACGCCGGACAGCTCGATATTATCGCCGCCCTGGAGTGGGTGCGCGACAACATCGCGCAGTTCGGCGGCGATCCGAGCCGGGTGATGATCTTCGGCGAGTCGGGAGGCGGCGCAAAAGTATCCATGCTGCTGGCCAGCCCGCCGGCCAAAGGACTGTTCCGCGCGGCTGTCATCCAGAGCGGTCCCGGTGTCAAAGTTGGAGAGAGAGGGCCGGCAACCAAGGCGGCGGAATTCCTGCTTGCCGAACTGGGAATCAAAGCCGGGAATCTGGAAGAGATCCACAAGCTGACCACCGCAAGAATTCTCTCGGCGCACTTCGCAATCAGTTCGAAGGTGGCCGGGCTGGGAGGCGGGGCGTTCCGGCCAGTGCTCGATCCGGAGGTTCTGCCCGCGCATCCATATCACCCAAAAGCTACTGCCATTTCAGAAGACGTGCCGGTCATGGTCGGCTGGAACAAGACCGAATCGACCGCGTTCTCTCTGGGACAGGATGCGCTGTGGGCCCTGGACGAACAGGGGCTGCGCGACCGGATCGGGAAGCTGGCCGGAGCCAGCGCCGACCGGCTGATCCAGCTCTATCGCCGCGAATATCCCGATCTTTCGCCTTCGCGCGTTTATTTTCTTATCTCCAGCTATTCCGGGATGGGATCCGGATCGGTCACGATCGCCGAACGCAAGGCGGCGCTCGGGAAGGCTCCTGCCTACCTTTACCGCCTCGACTGGGAAACACCGGTATTGAACGGGAAGCTGATCTCCCCGCACGGCCTTGAAATGCCTTTTGTATTCGACAACGCCAAGGGCGGAGGGATTGCACTGACGGGCGGCGGCGAGGAAGCCCAGAAGATGGCGGACAAATTAAGCGAAACCTGGATTGCTTTCGCCGCGACCGGCAATCCCAATAGTTCCAAAAGCGGGCTTCCGCAGTGGGCTCCGTACGATGCAGATAAGCGGCTCATGATGATTTTCGACACCGCAAGCCGGGTGGAGTCGGATCCGCTCAAGGAACAGCGCCTGATCTTCCAGGAATCGCCGGAGGATAAAGCGTAGCGATCGTTCCTGCCCATCGCCAGGCCTTCTAAATGACCGAGCTATATTCGAGGTTTTTCGCAATAGGCATTCGTGCGGAGGCATCTCGGCGAAGACTGGTTAGTTGATGGCACGATCCGGGCTTGAGCTTTGCCACTCGACGTAGCCTTGTTGAGGAGAAGGTCGGTCTTTGCAGCGGCCCTCTCAGCTCCCTCAGATCCAGCAGCTGGAGCATCTTCTGTTGCTTTACCCACAGAGGCTGCCAATCTTCATAAATAATGCGGATTAATCCTGCTCTGAGCCCCAGGGTTAGAACTCGCCTCGTTCGTTCTTTCACCCTGGGCTGAGCTGTTCAGCGTTTTCGGGGC
>JAFNAG010000623.1 GCA_017860135.1 Acidobacteriota bacterium | reverse complement strand
GCGTGGCCACTCCTCGGCGATGTCACTACATCGCCTGCGTCGCGGCGCCTTGCATCTGCCCGCCCGGCGCTCGCGCCGGAATGTGAACTTCTTTTTGCGCGAACCCTTAGCGCCGCACCGTGCCGCCGTCCACGACCAGAACCTGGCCGGTCACGAAGCTGGAGAGATCCGACACCAGGAAAAGCGCGGTCTTGCCGACTTCCTCCGGCGCACCCCAACGGCGCAGCGGCGCCTCCGCCGCGAGCGCTTCCTGTCCCGCCTTGTCGAGCTGGTCGAACGTGGCCGGCGTCCTGATGTTCCCAAGTGCGAGCGCATTCGCCCGGATATTGTACTTGCCGTATTCCCGCGCTACATCGCGCATCAATCCCAAGACTGCAGCCTTGGCCATGGTATAGGGGGCACCCCGGTATCCTTCCAGAGCCGGGGTGGAAGCGATGTACAGGATCCTTCCGCCGCGTTTCGACATCATCAGCGGCAAGGCCTCGAAGGTGCAAAGCATGGAACCCAGGGCGTCAGTGTTGAAAACCTCCTGATACCATGCCGCGAGCTTGGCCGGCGGCGTGGCGTGCAGCGGCGTGTTCCATATCTCGGGACGCATGGGGTAGCCGGCATTGCACACGAGGATGTCCAGCCGGTCCGACGACCAGGTACACAGCTGCAAATAAAGCCCGCGCACGCTCTCCTGGTTCGAGACGTCGGCACGGAGCCCGACGGTCCGCACGGAACGCGCGCGGCCAATCTCTTCCGCCACCCGCCGTGATTCCTCCGCATTGCGGGAGGTGACGGCGACATCGCATCCGGCTTCCGCCAGTGTCTCCGCGATCGCCCTGCCGATCCCGCGGCTGGCGCCTGTAACCAGAGCCACCTGTTCTTTCAGCCCGAATATCCCGCTCATGTTCACCTCGCTTCCTTTCTGCTGCAATACCTTGGAATCTCCCCCATGACGGGATCGGTATCGGGATCGCAATCGGCATCGAATTCCAGGCAGTTTTTGATCCGCTGCATTGATGTCGGCTGCGACACGATATCGATCCCGATAGCGATTGCGACCCCGATACCGATTCCGATACCGAGGGTGGCAGGGAATGGTCCCGCTTGGCGCTGGCTGTTGCCCACACGCGAGACTGTGGCTATGCCCTGCGTGGTTGTTCCCGGTGAACTCCTGATGAGGCGCAGAGGGCTGACAGTCAGCAGCCGCCCCCGATCCATGTCGATCGTTATATGTCTTGTTGGCATACCGGGCTGAGTCCCGTTTAGTGTATGCAGACGACCCTGAAAGGGTCGTGCAGGACAGCCCAGGGCGCAAGCCCTGGGAAGAAACACGCATCCTCGCACCCGGCGAATCACCCACGCTCCGACCCTGAAAGGGTCGAGCAGGAAAAGCCAGCGCGCGCGCCCTGGCGACATGGAAGCCCGGGATGCCAACCCGGAAAAGCCGAAGCGGCCTGCGCCGCCCATTCAGGGCGGACATCCGGACCTGCCATAGTGCCCGGGGCTTGCGCCCCGGGCTGTCCTGCCGGACCCCTGCGGGGTCCTTTGCGATTCCCTGACCTGGTGCGTTTCCTGACAGCCGGCAAAACCACCCACCCACGGTGTCAAGTGTGGGCAACAGCCAGAACTGTGCGGGGCAGGCCAGACCCACGCCTTCCTGGCGCGGTATATTATTACCCTCCATTTGGATCCCGATCAGCAGTCCGGGTTTCCCCCAGCATTCGCAGCAGCCGGGGGAACGAATTGCGCAGCAATTCCCTTTCGAGGACGAAGCTGAGCACCAGGTGGTTGGGTGCGATGTCGTAGAAATGGCCGGGATGCACCAGCATATGTGAGGCGCGCAGGATGCCCTCGGCTGCCACTTCCTCGTCGTGCCCGATGCGCAGGGTTACATAGAAACCCCCGTCCGGGTGTGCATAGTTGCAGTGCTGCGACCTGTCGATGCATGCGCGAGCGATCTCCCAGCGCGCGCAGATTTCCTCCCTGTAAGCAGCAAGAAAGTCCCGGCCACGAGTGAAGATCCCCGGAGCCGCCGCCTGTACGATCTCGTTGACGGGGAGAAAAGTGTCGGAGATCAGTTCGAGCGCGCGCAGCGCCGGGCGCACCTTGCCGGGCTCGCCGGTCACCGCCATCCAGCCGAATTTCATTCCGGGCAGGGCGAACATCTTGGAAAAGCCGTTGAGGGTCAGAACCAGCGGCGCGGAGCCGCCGGCCGGGCGCGGCAGGATCCCGGGCTGCAGAAGAAACTCGTTGAAGACCTCGTCGAAAAGGATGGCGAGGTCGTGGCGCTGCGCGAGCTCCCCGAGCGCCGACAATTCTCCGGATGTGGCGACCCGGCCCGTGGGATTGTGGGGGGAAATCACCACCAGGGCGCGCGTCCGCGTCGAGATGCAGGTTTCAAGCTTTTCCAGGTCGATGGCCCAATTCCGCTCCTCGCCGAGCGGATAGGGGATCATGATGACACCGCTGAGCGCGGCGATGTAATCAAACAGCGGGTAAGAGGGCCGCGGGCAGAGGATCTCATCGCCTTCGTCCGCGAGCAGCCTGAATGCGTACCAGTAGGACAGGCTTGTTCCGGGCGTGAGCAGAACCTGGTCCGGCGGAATCGAAACCCCTTGGCCTGCGTAGTAACCTGAAATCGCCTCCCGCGCGGGCATCTGACCGAACGAATCCGGCCGGTACACGGTGCATCGGGACGCGGCACATTTCCCGACGTGAGGTCGAGGATCGAGCGGCCCGTGCGCGTGAGTTCATCGCGCAGGCTGTACAGAGGATTGGTTTCGCCGTGCAGCCGCGATGCTACTTTGGAGAACATGTTTCGGGGACCATGAATCACCCGGGTCGGCGTCCCGCCACCGCCAGACTCCAGACTTGAATTACCTTTATACTCAGAAGGAGTCAGGTGTCAGGAAACGGTAGATAAGCACGGCCCTCTCATCAACGCACATCCCTCCGCAGCCTGGCAGAGCCACGCGCGTCGGCAAGTGGGCATATCGTTGCATACGCATTGTCGCCGTCGTGCACACGCTTTCGCAGGGGCGATTTCTGAGCTGTCTGGAAAATTGTGCATGAAGGGCACGAACTTTTTGGGAGGATCCACCAATGACCGGCGGTGTTTCCATGTGTGCCGTGCCTGGCTCTATTTCTTCCAATAGCCGTAGTTAACCTGGATGTATTCTTTCCACTTTTCCGGCACTTCCTCCTCCGGAAAGATGGCCGCCACCGGGCAGGCGGGCTCGCATGCCCCGCAGTCGATGCATTCGTCGGGATTGATGTACAGCTGCGTCGCCTCGGCGAATCCGGCTTCGTCTTTGCGCGGATGAATGCAGTCCACCGGGCAGACGTCCACGCAGGCTGTGTCTTTCACGTTGATGCAAGGTTCAGCGATG
>JAFNAG010000622.1 GCA_017860135.1 Acidobacteriota bacterium | reverse complement strand
CCCGCGGAGACCCTGGAAATGGCGCTGTCTGCGGACGCCACGCTGCTCGGGGCTGTCGGACTCCCGGAATGCGACGGCCTGCCGCCGGAGAGGCGTCCGGAGAAGGGGCTTCTTTTGCTGCGCCAAGCCATGGGAGTCTACGCCAACCTGCGTCCGATCCGCGCATACAGCGCTCTTCTGGAAGCGAGCCCGCTGAAGAGTCGGCTGGTGGAAGGCACGGATTTGATCATCGTCCGTGAGCTGACCTCGGGTCTTTACTATGGCACTCCGCGCGGGATCTCGGGGCACGGGCCGGAAACGCGCGCAGTCAATACGCTAACCTACTCACGTGCGGAGATCGAACGGATCGCGCGCATTGCCTACGACTTGGCCCGCAGCAGGCGCCGCAGGGTGACCAGCGTCGACAAAGCCAACGTCCTTGAGAATTCACAGCTATGGCGCATGGTTGTGACTGAGGTCGGCGCCGAGTATTCCGATGTCGAACTCGATCACATGCTGGTGGACACCTGTGCCATGCAGCTGATCCTCAACCCTCGCCGCTTCGACATCCTCCTTACCGAGAACATGTTCGGCGACATCCTGAGCGACGAGGGCTCGGTTCTGGCAGGTTCCATCGGAATGCTGCCATCGGCCTCCCTGGGGGAGCGCAAGCCCTCCGGCATCCGGACCGGGCTGTACGAACCAGTTCACGGATCGGCACCCGACATCGCCGGCAAGGGGATTGCCAATCCTCTCGGCGCCGTGGCCTCGGCAGCTGCCATGCTCGATTACAGTTTCGGGCTGCACACCGAGGCTGCCGCGGTCAATGCCGCGGTCGAGGCCGTGCTCGCGGGCGGCACGGTCACGCCCGATCTGGCTGCTGCAGGCCGCCCCAGTTCGACCTCCGAGGTCGGTGCGGCCATATGCGCGGCGCTGGAAGGTTGTTTGCCCGGCCGGCGTTTGGCAGTCCCGGGTTTATGAAACGGCAGCGGGTTGTGCCCGCGCGCTGTTACTGTCAGGCGGCAGTAACATGGAACGTCAGGATTCATATGCCAGATCAGAATCACCGGCCGCAGACAATCATCGAAAAGGTGTGGGATGCCCACGTGGTCTGCCAGGAGTCCGGCGCTCCCGCTCTCCTGTACGTCGATCTCCACCTGATTCACGAGGTGACCTCCCCGCAGGCCTTCGACGGGCTCCGGAGGCGCGGGCTCCGGGTCCGACGGCCGGACCTGACCATTGCCACGGCGGATCACAGCGTCCCCACGACCGATCCTGCTTTACCGGTCCGCGATGAAGTGGCGGCGCGCCAGGTCGAGCAGCTCCAACACAACTGTCGCGACTTCGGGATCACGTGTCTGGGGCCGGGCGACCCCCGGCAGGGGATCGTGCACGTCATCGGCCCTGAACTGGGCCTGACTCTGCCCGGCATGACGGTGGTTTGCGGGGACAGCCACACAGCCACTCACGGCGCCTTCGGGGCGCTCGCTTTCGGGATCGGAACCAGCGAGGTCGAAATGGTCCTTGCCGGTCAGTGCCTGCTGCAGCGACGCCCGATGACCTGCCTGGTCTCAGTCGACGGCCGCCTTGCCCCCGGAGTGGCTGCCAAGGATCTGATCCTGGCCTTGATCGCACAATTCGGCGTCGGGGGCGGCACCGGCTGCGTCCTTGAATACCGCGGCGCCGCCATCCGGGCTCTTTCCATGGAAGAGCGCATGACTGTCTGCAACATGTCGATCGAGGCAGGGGCGAGGGCCGGGCTGGTGGCGCCGGACGACGTAACTCTGGAGTATCTGAGCGGCCGTCCATACGCGCCCTTGAATCGCGACTGGGACGAAGCTGTCGCCCGATGGAAGCGGCTGCCGACCGATGACGGCGCATCCTACGACAAGACAGTCTCGCTGGATGCTTCAGAGGTCGCGCCGATGATCACTTTCGGCACCAATCCCGGTATGGGAGTGCCGGTCACTGCGCCCGTTCCCGATCCCGCGGACGTGCGGGATGCGTCCGTTCGGGACTCCCTTGTCAAGGCGCTTCGCTACATGGACCTCGAGCCGGGGATTCCCCTGCTGGGAAGGCCCGTCAACGTCGTGTTCATCGGCAGCTGCACCAACGGCCGGCTCTCCGACCTGCGCGCAGCGGCCTCGATGCTGAGAGGACGCAAAGTCCATCCCGGCGTCCGGGTTCTCGTGGTGCCGGGATCGCAGGCGGTGAAACGGCAGGCGGAGAGCGAAGGCCTGCACAAGGTCTTCCTCGACGCCGGCGCGGAATGGCGCCAGCCGGGCTGCTCGATGTGCATCGCCATGAACGGGGACGAATTGCGTCCGGGCGAATACTGCGTATCGACCAGCAACAGGAATTTCGAGGGGAGGCAAGGCAAAGGAGGCCGCACCCTTCTTGCCAGCCCGCTCACAGCCGCGGCCTGCGCCGTCACCGGCCGCGTCACCGATGCGAGATACATGTTGGGGACATAGGGTCCGCCGCAGGCAATGCATGCTCTGCATTTGTCCGCAAGAGACTGCCATGAGAAAATTTGAACCATTCGCAGGCCGCCTTATATCCATTCCGGTCGACAACATCGACACGGACCAGATCATACCCGCCCGCTTCCTGAAGACGATCTCCAAGGAGGGCCTCGGCGACCAGCTTTTCTACGACTGGCGTTACGATGCCGGGGGCCGTCCCCGAGCGGACTTCGCCCTCAACCGTCCGGAGGCCCGGGGAGCCCGGATCCTGCTCGCCGGTGACAACTTCGGCTGCGGCAGCTCGCGTGAGCACGCTCCCTGGGCGCTTGCCCAGTTCGGATTCCGCGCGGTCATCAGCAGCTCATTCGCGGATATTTTCCGGCAGAACGCCCTGAAGAACGCGCTGCT
>JAFNAG010000229.1 GCA_017860135.1 Acidobacteriota bacterium | reverse complement strand
ATTAAAGTCAGCGGCAATCCCGGATCGTTGCCCTTCTGCTGCGCGGAAGTTTGAAGGAGTAGAGTTGTCTTGCGGCCGTCCTAATCCGGCTGAATGTCAGATGATTTGCCGGCCAACCGGTGGTATTGTTCGCCTGGCAGGAAACAGGGAAGCATCCACGTTCCATGTTTATAGACAGTTTTGCATAGGAATCCATCCCATGAACCAGGAGATTACGGCAGGTGAACTCAATACCCGGCGTTTCGTCGAGGAAAAGGTCGCGGAGATCAAGGCTGCCGCGGGGGCCGGCTCGGCAATCAACGCGCTCTCCGGAGGCGTCGACTCATCAACCGTTACCATGCTTGGGCACCGCGCCCTCGGGAATCAGCTGAGAACGGTCTTCATCGAGAACGGACTCATGCGGGAGGGGGAAGCCGGCCGCGTTGTCGAGCTTTTCGACCGCATGGGCGTCAAAGTCGAGGTTGTCGACGCCCGGGACGAGTTCTTTCATGCACTCAGCGGAGTCACGGATCCGGAGGAAAAGCGGGAGGCCATAACGCAGACATTCTACAAGCGGGTCTTCGGCCGCCTCGTGCGGGAGAGCGGATCGAAGCACCTGCTTCAGGGGACGATCCTGACCGACATCGAGGAAACCGTCGCGGGAATCAAGAGGCAGCACAACGTCTTCGAGCAGCTCGGCATCGATCCCCAGGAGGCCTTCGGCTATCGCATCATTGAGCCTCTCATCCAGCTGCGCAAGGACGGGGTGCGCCTCGTGGGCAAGGCACTCGGGCTGCCGGCCGAAGTCTTCGACCGCATTCCCTTCCCGGGACCGGCGCTCGCCGCCCGCGTGATAGGCGAGGCAACCCGGGAACGCATCGAGACCGTTCGCAAGGCTACGGCAGTCGTGGAGCGGTTGCTCGCGGGCAGCCGGGCCTTCCAGTTCATGGCGATCCTCCACGAGGATCGCGTGACCGGAATGCGCGACGGGAAGCGAGACTTCGGTCTGCAGGTCGAATTGCGCTGTTGGGACAGTATAGACGCCCGGACAGCGCGCCCGACCCGGCTCCCCTTCGACCTGCTCGAGAGCGTTGCAGGGGAAATCATCCGCGAAGTGCCCGGGGTCGTGAGTGTCACTTACAATATCGCTCCCAAGCCTCCCTCTACGATCGAAGCGGTGTGAATCCTCTCCGACCAGTTAAATGGGAAGCCTTTATAGAATGCCGTCCCGTGCCCGGCTCTGCTGCTGACATCTGACGTCACACAGGCGAGCGTATTCGTTTTCCATGTTTCTGGCGAAAGTGGCGGTGTCGCATACCGGAGATGCCCGCAATCGCTCCCGCATGGTTGCGCGAAGTTGCGCCAGGCGGGAAGGACTCTCCGGATTACGGCCCCATTCGATTGCCTCTTGTATGTACTCCTGGAGACCGCCTGCCACGAAGTACGACAGGTGGCAGTTCCTCAGCAGCGATGTGCTCGTGCGCGCAGCCCAGCGATCGCCGGGAAAGGTCAGCACGGGCACGCCCTGCCAGATGGCCTCGGTGGTGGTTGTGCCGCCGTTGTATGGGAATGTGTCCAGGGCCAGGTCGATCTGATCGTATTTGCGCAAAAACTCAAAATGCTCTGAAGGCCCCTCCAGATCCAGCCGGTCCGCAGCGACACCCAGGTCTGCAAAAATGCGCTGGACGTACAGTCGGTTGGCGAGAGAGCCCAGAGCTGAGTTTTTGAGGACCAGCCTGCAATCGGGGCACGCCTTGAGTATGGCGGCCCACGCTGCCGCAACTTGCGGAGTGATCTTATATTGGGAGGCCAGGGACCCGAAGGTAAGATAACCGCTTTCCAGGCACGGCGGCGGGGCCACGTCCGGTACGGTGTAAGCAACTTCGAAGGTCAAATACGAGCCGTCGATGCGAATGAGTTGCTCGGTGTAGAACCCATCGTCTCCAGGCAGGATAACGTGCGCGTCGCCGATCAGATAATCGAAACAAGTCATCCCGGTTGTTGCGTACATGTTGAACCAGCCCACGATGATGGGCGCGGGTTTGCGCAGGAACAGCGGAAGACGCTCGGGCACACTGTAGCCGTTCAGATCCACCAGCAGGTCGATGCGCGTCGCCGCGATCAGGCCGGCCAGATCGCCGTTGGACAATTGCGATGTATCATGAACATGGTCGGAAGGATGCCGGTGATAGCCGCAGCTGAGTTGCGATTCCGGAGCGTCGGAGAAGAGATGTATTTCAAACCGGCTGCGATCGTGGTGGTTGATCAATCCCCAAACGGGTTTCATCCAGTTGCGTTTGTGGAAAAAACCTGACACGTAGCCGATCCGCAAAGGCTGATGGGGCGGCCTGATTGCAGGCACTGCGATGAATGCGGGCGGAAAATCCGGAGCGAGCCGAGCCGCCCAATCCCGGCGGACATCAAGGATCATCTTTTGATCAGCCTTGCGGCTTCCAGGGATAGCCACTGCCGACGCCATTCCCGACAGCAGATTGGCGTTCAGGGCTGTTGCCTTCCGGAAGCAATCCATCGCTTCGTCCACCTGACCCAGACTGAGGAGCGACTTACCGAGATTGTGAAGAGCCGCATGGTGGTCGGGCGAACAGCAAAGGACGCGACGGAAGCTTGCCACGGCCTCGGCATGGTCGCCCGCGGCTGCCTGGGCACAGCCCAGGCTGTATCGGGCGCGGATGAGGACCGGGTCCAGCTGCAGGGCTATTTCATAGCTGACCTTGGCCTCCCTGAATCGGCCCTGGCTCTGCAGGGCATCGCCCAGTTCGGCATGCGCGAGGGGATTGCGGGGAGTCAGCTCGATCACCTTGCGCAGGATCGCCACTGCGTCATCCAACCTTCTCTGCAAATGCAGGGCGCGGCCGAGGCCAAGCAGGGCTTCTGTGAAGTTGGCCTCGAGTTCCAACGACTGCTGGAAACATTCGGCCGCCCGTGCCGGCTCATTCATTGCCAGCAGAGTTTGCCCCATGTTACAGTGCGCCCGGGCGCTGCGAGGGCTTGATGCCACCGCGCGCTTGTGGCTGGCCAAAGCGTCCTGGAACCTGCCCATGCGGCGCAGAACAGATGCGAGATGGTCGTGGCCCAGCGAGAAATCCGGATTGAGCCTGGTGGCCAGAGCGAAACTTTCTGCCGCTGCCTCCAGATTACCCTGGACCATCTGCGCCATCCCCAAAGTGTTGAAAACCTCGGGATGCGCCCCCCCGGCAGCGATGGCCCGTTTGAGCATCTCCACCGCCTGCTCAGGGTGGTCCTGCTGGCAGGCGATGGCTGCCAGGAGATGAAGCGCGTCAATATGGTCGGGGTGCGATCTGAGAATCTCCTCCGAGATGCCGGCTGCCTCCTGCAGTCTGCCTGCTGCGTAACAATCCAAGGCCTGATCCATCAACTGTGAAACTGTCACGTCGGGTGCGTCCCGGAAGTTATTCTATGGCGGAAACCCTGAACACCCAGGCGTAGGGACAGGGCGGATTCCGGCGGACGGATTCCGGAATGAGGAGGAACGGGTCCTCCCCCCTCATTTCCCATTTGAGATCTTGCTGAGTCCCCAGCAGAGAAATCACGGCGTTTTTCGCGGGGCGGATGCTGTGCAGGCGGATCTGTGCAGGCATAGTTGTCTCTGTGGCATCCGCAAGGTAGATCGCGTAGGCGGTGCCATCCTTGGATCGGGTGAAACCGAGCTTGCCGTCCCGGTAGGGAAGCAGTGGCCGGGAGTTGTAGATCGCCGCGCTGTTGATTTTCATCCATGCGCCGATTTCTTTGAGCCGGGCGTAGGCCTCGTCGTCCCAGGTCCCTTCGGGAGACGGCGCGATGTTCAGGAGGAGGTTTCCCCCCTTCGCCACGATATCCACCAGCATCGCAATCAGTTCGCGGGCGCTCTTATACTTCGCATTGAAAGCATAGCTCCACCCGCCTCCCATGATGATGCACGACTCCCAGGGATAAGGGAGCAGCTTCCCGGGGATCTGGTTCTCCGGGGTCAGGTAGTTCTGATAGGGACCCTGTACGGCACGGTCCACGACGATCAGCCCGGGTTGTTGCTCCCGCGCCTTGCGGACGAGTTCCGGCATGCGGATGTCCTGGCTCTGGGGCCGGGTTGCATACCTGGCGCCGAGCATTGCCTTGCGAATCTCCTCGTCGGTCTTCAGCCGCACCCAGCCGCCGTCGAGCCACAGAATGTCCACGCGCCCGTAGCCGGTCATCAACTCCATGATCTGATTGTGAGTAAACTCGACGAATCGATTCCAGCGGTCCGGGTACTTCGCGACATCGTAATTGACATTCCGATCAGGGGTTGCGAAATTCGGCCACCAGTAGTTCTCGTTGTGCCAATCCGGCTTGGAGAAATAGGCCCCGATCATGAAGCCCTTCCTGCGGAATGCGTCGAAGATCTCCCGGGTGACGTTCGCTTTGGGGTTCGTGCTGAAGGCGCATCCCGGATCGGTGATCCGGTAATCCGTCTGCTTCGTGTCGAACATGGAAAAACCGTCGTGGTGCTTGGTGGTGAACACGACATATCTCATGCCGGCTTCGTTGGCCGCCTCGGCCCATCGTTCCGGATCGAAATACGTGGGATTAAAGGTCCTCTTGAGATCCTCGTATTGTTTTTTATATTCGACGTAATCCGGAGTTCTCCTCCTGCACCAGGCCTCATCCTCGGAACAGATCGACCACGATTCGACTACCCCCCACTGGCTGTACGGCCCCCAATGCATCAGCAGGCCGAACTTGATGTCCTGCCATTTCTCGAGCTGTTGCAGAACCAGCGGATCGGTTTCAGGATAATATTTTTGAAGGTATTCCTGGGCCAGGGATGTCGGAAATCGGCAGAGTAGCGCCAGCGCGATCGAACAGAATATTTTCATGATGATTCCCGGTTTACGAGTTGATAATCCTCTATTTCGTCTGCGCGCAAGCCCATGCAAGCCGCCTGAGTTCCTCAGGGCTTGACACCCCGCAGGGCTGAGCCGGACGGGAAACTGTAACGGGCGAGCACGATCGTGATGTTGTCCCTCCCGCCTGCCTCGAGCGCGAGGTCCAGAAGTTTCTGTGCAGCGTCATTCGGGGGCGCGACATCATGGAGAACCGCCGTGATGGAGGCATCGTCGACCATGTCGGTGAGGCCGTCGCTGCAGAGAAGCAAGCGATCCTGGTCCGCGAGTTGAAAATGCTGCAGTTCGGTCTGAATGGGGCCGGACTGTCCCCCCAGTACGTTTGTCAGAAGGTGGCGGAACCTGTGTTTGGCAACAGCCTCCTGAGGGATTTGGCGGTTGTCGGCCAACCGTTGCGCCACAGTGTGGTCGCGGGTCAGCCTCTGCAATTGCCCGTCCCTGAACAGGTACGCCCTCGAATCCCCAACGTGTGCAACGAAGAGGTCGGAGCAGACATTGTAAGCTATCGTCAGTGTCGTACCCATCCCGGATATCTCCGGATTGACCTCAGCTTCGTGGATCAGTGCCGAATGAATGGCTTTGTAATAGCCTTCCAGTCTATCCATCAACGCGTCGGCTTCCGCTTCGTCGATGCGACGGCCCCATTTTGCCGTATCTGCCACCAGGTTCACCAGCGTACCGATTGCCACCCGGCTTGCCACTTCTCCTGCAGCCGCTCCCCCCATGCCATCGGCGACCACCAATCCATAACCGGCTTCGGTGAGCTGGCCCGGCAATATGTCCGACGGTATGTTGGTTGCCAGCGGCTCTATGGACCGGCCGAGTCGGGCGACGAGGTAGTGATCCTCGTTGTTCTTACGGACCTTTCCCACGTGGCTGATTGCGCCGAAGTCGACTTGCATCATTGATGTCAGGCATAATCCCGGCCGCTCCCTTGGAGCGGCGGCAGGACGGATATCGGGCCGGGCGTCCTTCTGGTTCGGACCCATCATATGCGTTCTCCCGCTTTGGACGATAATGGAAATCAATGGTTGCCATCTAGGCTAAGATGGCAGAAAGGCCGTGTCAAGGCCTAAGAAGGGAACCTTCCTGTGGCGCGGCATCCGACGCAAGCTTCACTTTCAGCCTTGTGCTCTCCGCGAAAGCGATGAAGAATGCATCCTGCGCCGCTGACGGGAAAAAGCCGATCACGGATGCCCGGTTGGCGGATACACTGAAGGGATCATTTGGGAGGAACCGGCAATGAATCTCTCAGTCCGAACCGTTGTGTTTCTGGCCGCGCTGACCGTCGCCACGTGCGGCGCAGGCACCGGATTTTCCCGGCCGCCTGCCGGCGATTCGCCACCGGCAACCGAGTATCCCGCGGATTTCAACCGTCCGATCCCGGGGGTGCAGGGCGAGAAACTCGCAGTCGAGGCGCTGGCAAAGCTGGGGGTGCCCCTGGAGTATGATCCGGCGGGCCAGGTTCGCTGGATCGAGGCGACCGGCGGTGAGCTGAGTGATGAGGCGCTGCGCGTTTTGCCCGGCCTGCCGGTGCTCGAGTGGCTGGAAATAGGCGGAGGAAAGGTGACGGCTGCAGGCCTGGCTCAGCTGAAGGATTGTCCGGCGCTCCGCCGGCTGTACATCCACGACGTCAGCCTTGGTGCCGGTTCATTGAGCTGGCTCGCCGCACTCCGGCTCGAGGCGCTTTCGCTGCAACGCACCGGGCTCTTGGGCGCAAGCCTCAGCCAGCTCCAGTCGGCCGGCACTCTGACCGTGCTGAACCTGAGCGGGAACCAGATCACGGATGAAGACTTGAGCGTGGTAGCCAAGTGCAAAAACCTGGAGGTTCTGGCCCTGCAGGACACCGGGATTACCGGGAACGGCCTCGCCATGCTGAAGGACATGGCGAGGCTGAACGTTTTGAACCTGGTGAACTGCCGGATCGTGGATTCCGATCTGAAGCATCTCCTTTCCCTGCCGAATCTCCGCATCCTGCAGGCGGCGGGGTGCAACCTGACCGACAAGGCGGTAAAGGAGCTTACCGGCAAGCTGCCCATGCTCGCAGTCTTCCGGTGACGCGAGTCGAGGGAGGCGGCGGCTTCGGACTGGCGGGTGTCTGTCCCCCGGCTGGAACAAGGGAGGTGTTTCGATGAATCGAACAAGGAAGGCGTTAATGATCGGGATCGCCCTCGCGGCAAGTGCCTGTGTGCTTGGCGGCGCGCTCCGCCGGCCGTTCCAGGAGTTTCACACGCCTGATGTCGTCTACGTCGGCACGCCCTATGACGTGGTCTCCGCGATGCTCAGGATGGCGCGAATCAAGAAGGACGACCTGGTCTACGACCTCGGCTGCGGCGACGGCAGGATGGTGGTCCTGGCGGCGAAGAAGTACGGCTGCCGCGGCATGGGATTCGACATCGACCCCGAGCGCGTAAGCGCCTCCAGGGAGAACCTCAGGCGGAACGGCGTCGAAGCACTGGTGAAGATCGTCCGGGCGGATCTTATGACACTCGACTTCAGGGAAGCGGACGTGCTTTCCCTGTACCTGCTGCCGGAAATTAACGAGAAGCTCGTGCCGCAGTTCGAGAAATTGAAGCCTGGCTCCCGGCTGGTTTTCCATGATTATGGCCTGGAGGGCTTCAAGCCCGACAAAACCCTGCATGTCATCTCCAATGAAGACAACATGGGCCACACCCTCTACCTCTATACGACTCCTCTTCAGCCGATTTCGGATCCAGCCGACGCCAATGGTGCGATACGGAGTTCGCCGGTATCAAGACACGAGTAAACTGCCGATGCCGGAGGGCGTGGCTTTGGCCTGCCCGCTGAGCGCTGGTTGTTGCCCACACGTGACACTGTGGGAGTGCACCGCCTGCCGGGTCCCTGTGAAACCCTGATGAGGCGCAGAGGGACGGCAGTCAGCAGCCA
>JAFNAG010000621.1 GCA_017860135.1 Acidobacteriota bacterium | reverse complement strand
CGAGCGATAGTCCGAGCCGCAGGAGAGAGTGCGGCTTTCTCCTGCGGCTCGGACTATCGCTCGGGCAGCGCAAAGCGCTGCCGCCCATACATTCATCAGTGTAATTCGTGAAATCCGTGGCTGCTTTTTTCATAATATCCAAAGATCTGTTGGACGCATGACACTAGATGCAATCCTGTTCGCGGAATGAATTTGGTGTTCGGGCTCAGGTTTCCCGAGGCTCCGATCAGCCCTGATACAAGCAGGGGCAGGCTGAAGCCCGCACGACCTTACGATGCCTTCCCATCTTTACCGGGCCCACCTGTTCCACTTTTCTCCAAATCCCGGACCTTCAATGAGTATTTCATATTGCTTATACATGGTTTTGGTGTAATTTCGATGCCGTGTGAGAAAAGGTCGAGATCATCCCATGGAGCAGGATTCATGAACTACGGTCGTTTGTTGCGTGCGCTGCTGCTTGTCGCGGTATTTACGGTTTGTATGTTTTGCTATGCCGGTGTCAAGGCGGACCGGGCATTGCCCTTCATGGATCCTGCGCTGCCGATCGAACAGCGCGTCGACGATCTGGTGGGGCGCATGACGCTGGAAGAGAAAGTTTCGCAGACGCTCAACGCGGCACCGGCGATCGAGCGTCTCGGAATTCCCGCATACGAATGGTGGAACGAGGCGCTGCACGGAGTTGCGCGCGCCGGCGTCGCCACGGTGTTCCCGCAGGCGATCGGCCTCGCCGCCATGTGGGATGAAAACGCGTTGTTTTCGGCGGCAACGGCCATCTCCGACGAGGCCAGGGCAAAACACCACGAATTCGTCCGGCGAGGCCAGAGAGGACGCTACCAGGGACTCACCTTCTGGTCTCCGAATATCAACATTTTCCGCGATCCCCGCTGGGGCCGGGGCATGGAAACCTATGGCGAGGACCCCTATCTCACCGGCAGACTGGGCATCGCTTTCATCAAGGGCCTCCAGGGGGACGATCCGAAGTATTTCAAGGTCATCGCCACATCCAAACACTACGCCGTTCATAGCGGGCCGGAACCGAAACGCCACGTCTTCGACGCGCAGGCGAGTGACCGGGACCTCTACGAAACGTACCTCCCTCATTTCCGAGCGACCGTCATTGAGGGCAAGGTCTATTCGATCATGGGCGCATACAACCGCTTCCGCGGCGAATCGGCGAGCGCGCATAAACTCCTGCTCCAGGATTTGCTCCGTGGCAAGTGGGGATTCCAGGGCTACGTTGTTTCCGATTGCGGCGCGATCCGTGACATCTACGCCAACCACAAGATCGTCAAAACCGCCGAAGAAGCGTCTGGCCTGGCCGTCCGGCGCGGCTGTGATCTCGACTGCGGCAATGAGTACAGGGCGCTTGCGGACGCAGTGCGGCAGGGCATCCTGACCGAGCAGGAGCTGGACGTATCGGTGAAGCGCCTATTCACCGCGCGGATGAAGCTGGGCATGTTCGATCCGCCTGAAATGGTGCGATGGGCCCGCATTCCCTACTCCGTCAACGACTCACCTCAAAACGCGCGGCTTGCCGAGGATTCGGCGCGAAAATCCATCGTGCTTCTTAAAAACGACGGCAACATACTCCCGCTCCGCAAAGATCTTCGGACCGTGGCGGTGATCGGCCCGAATGCGCATGACGCCGAAGTCCTTCTCGGGAACTACAACGGAACGCCGTCGCAGCCGGTGACGCCGCTTGCAGGCATTCGCGCAAAAATCGGCCCTTCGGCCAACATCCTCTATGCGCCCGGCTGCGATATAGCCGAAGGCATGCCGTCCTACGAACCCGTTCCTGACCAAGCCCTCTCAACCACGGTCGATGGGCAGCGCCGGAACGGGGTTACCGTCGAATTCTTCAACAATTTAAAATATGAGGGCAAACCTGTCCGGACGGAAGTCAGCGCCAATATCAAAGCCTCGTGGGGCAACGACGTCCCTTACCCCGAGCTTTTGGATGATCAGTTTGCGGTCCGCTGGTCCGGTCAGATCACGGTAGCGGAAACCGGCGAATATGCCCTGCGGACCGCAGGCGGCTTTGGACGGCTGACGCTCGACGGGAAGCAGATCGGCGGCAGGGGCGGAATGGCTGCACAGTTTGTCATGCTGAAAGCCGGGAAACCTTATCCGGTCAAACTCGAATTGGCCGACAGATTTGGCGGCATGAACGTGGAGCTTCAGTGGTCATTGCGCGGCCGCGACTATTCCGCTGAGGCCGTTGCGGCGGCCAGCAAGGCCGATGTAGCCCTGCTGTTCCTGGGCCTTTCGCCGCGCCTCGAAGGCGAGGAAATGCCGGTGCAGGTGCAGGGATTTTCAGGGGGCGACCGTCTGACTATCGACCTGCCGAAAGCTCAGGAAGATCTCATGCGCGCCGTGTCGGCCACAGGGACGCCCACCGTGCTTGTGTTGCTCAACGGCAGCGCACTCGCCGTAAATTGGGCCGATGCGAACATCCCCGCCATCGTGGAGGCATGGTACCCGGGCCAGGCCGCGGGCACGGCAATTGCCGATGTTCTCTTTGGCGACTACAATCCCGCCGGCCGCCTCCCCGTGACATTCTATAAATCTGTAGATCAGATGCTCCAGTTTGACGACTATTCGATGACGGAACGCACATACAAATACTTTACCGGAAAGCCTCTATACCCTTTCGGACATGGCCTCAGCTATACGACGTTTGCCTACAAAAACCTCAAGGTGCCCAGCTCGGTGAGGGCCGGCGCTCCCGTCAAAGTATCGGTTACGGTAACGAATACCGGGCGGCGGGAAGGTGATGAGGTGGTTCAGCTGTACGTCACCGATCGCCAGGCCTCGGTGCCTGTGCCGCTTCGGAAACTCGTCGGATTCCGCCGCATC
>JAFNAG010000620.1 GCA_017860135.1 Acidobacteriota bacterium | reverse complement strand
GTTCAACCCCTTCAGGGTTGACCTCTGTGGCGGACCGCATCATTCCCCGGGGTTTCCACCCCGGGCTCTTCTATTGGACCCTTTCAGGGTCCTCAGCGGTGATCACGGCCCCGGGGCATCGGCTGACAAAATGCGCTGAATCGCATTGTTCTTGTTGGACCTACAGCTGTGACGAGCACAACGCCACCCTGAAGGGGTGGACCAGATCAGCCCGGGGTGCAAACCCCGGGGAGAAGGATGGTCATGGAAGGTCAACCCTGAAAGGGTTGAACAGAGTCCCTACCGCATCTGCAGCCTATCCTCCGCCCGGTGGGTCGCCTTCTTTCCCAGTGTCTGAATCACAGGGCCCCCCTCTTTTTCGCTTGACTCAGGAATGATGGAAGTTGTACCCTCGCATCAAATATTCCCCAGATAGTTCTGAGAGGCGCAACGTGCCGCGCGATCACTACATCGCGTTGGTGGGCAAGATCGTACACGTGGCTGAGACTCTCCGCGACGCACCCGACGGGCTCAGCCTCCAGGACCTGGCCTCGAGGACAGGCTACGTCAAGAGTTCCGTCCATCGGATCCTGCAGAGCCTCAAACGACACAGCTATGTCGAGCAGGACGGGAACCGAGAGAAGTATCGCCTTGGCACCCAGTTCCTGGTCCTGGCGAGTGTCTTTGTGTCCAGCATTGAACTGGTGAAGGTGGGCCGGCCGTACCTTGAGGAACTCGTCGAGAGGTTTGACGAGAACGCGTATCTCGCGGAGCTTCGAGGGGGCAAGGGGATCTTCGTCGAAGTTGTTGAGGCGCCGCTGGACCTCAGGCTGAGCGGTGGTTCACCCCTCGCGGAGGCTTATTTCCATGCCACAGCGGCAGGGAAGGCGATGGCTGCCTTTTTGCCCGGGGAGAGCCAAATGGCGATCCTGCATTCTGCCGGTTTCCCCGCCTTGACGGAACGTACCAGGACGGATCCATCCGAAGTGGAGAAGGACTGGGCGCAGATCAGGGAGCGGGGATATGCGACCAATGATGAAGAGACGATAGTCGGGGCGACATTCCTGGCGGCCCCTGTTTTTGATTCCCGATTCCGCGTGTGCGGAAGCATCTCGGTCGGCGTGCCGAAGGTGCGCTTCTCTCCCGCCTTCGCGGAAGACGTAGCCTTATATCTCGTAGACGCCTGTCGCCGGCTTTCGGAGAAGCTCGGTGAGACAGGCTACATCCATCCACATCACGGGGAGTTCACGACAGTCGAGAATACTAACCAACCAATTTATCTTTCCAAGGAAGGTTGAAATGACGAAACTCACCCGAGTTTTGCTTTTGGGCATCCTGATTGTGGCGATCGGGCTGCCGGCGTTCGCGCAAAGCGGACGGGGCACGATTACCGGAATCGTCAAGGATCCCAGCGGAGCGGTTGTCCCCGGGGCTGAAATCATCATCACCGAGAAGGACACAGGTGTTGTCACTCGGACCGTATCGACGGAGGCCGGCGCATACCGCGCCCCGTACATTCCGCCCGGCACTTACAGGCTCACGGCGGCGCTGGGCGGCTTCAAGACGGCGGTTGCCGACAACATCCAGGTGATGGTGGGACAGACTGTCACGGTGGATTTCAGTCTCGAGGTCGGACAGGTATCCGACCAGGTTACGGTCATGGCGGAAACGCCTCTGCTGGAGAGCTCCACGCCTGAAATCGGTATAGGTACAAACGAAAAGGAAGTTCACACATGGCCGATCATAATGGATGACGGGACGCGGCAGCTGCAGACGTTCATCTTCAACAGCATGCCGGGCACCGAGGGCGGCGGCTTCGCGGGTTCCATCAACGGCGGCCAGTCCTACAGCCACGAGATCCTGATCGACGGGATCTCGGTCGGCCGCATGGACATCAACGGCGGAAACACGTCCGAGTTCACCCCGACCATTGATTCGGTAAGCGAGTTCAAGTTGCAGACGGGCGCCCTTTCCTCCCAATACGGCAACACGCAGACCGCCCTGACCAACTTTGGCATGAAGTCGGGGACAAATACGTTCCATGGAAGCGCTTTCTGGTTCCATAACGAACCATTCCTCAATGCCAACTCCTGGGGAAACAACGCTCGGAATGTCGACAAGACAGGCTCCAAGGAGAACAACGGCGGCTTCACGGTCGGCGGGCCTATCTGGAAGGATCACACCTTCTTCTTCTTCTCAGCCGAGTATGAGCGGCAGGCCAGTAAGAATCTCAGCGCCACCAACGGAACGCTGCCGCTCCAAGCCTTCAAGAACGGCGACTTTTCCCAGCTGCTGGATCCGGCGTTCACCCAGGACGCGAATTCCGGTTCTGTGGTCGGGACGGATGCGCTGGGCCGTCCCATCATTTACGGGCAGATCTACGATCCGGCAACGTCGCGGCAACTCGCAGACGGCACCTGGATCCGGGATCCCTTCGAGGGCAATATCGTACCTACCTCGCGGTTCAGCCGGGTCACCCAGACGATCCTCCAGAACTACGACTTTCCGGCTCCGCCGGGCAACACCTTCAGGCGCAATCAGCCCTGGATCAGCGGCTGTTGTCCGAATCTGAACATCGACAACTACAGCATCAAGGTCGATCAGGTGCTGACCAACAAGCACAAGATGTCCGGAACCTATGTGAATAACGGCCGCAGCCGGTGGGCATACAATGGTCCACGCATACCGGGGCCTCCCCCTCAGGCTCCCATGGCCGGGACCAGGCTGCAGGATACTCCGGGCACGATCATCCGGTTTGCCGAGGATTGGACGATCAGCCCGACGGTGATAAACCACTTCGCATACGGATACAACCGTTTCGTGAACAACAACCAGTCCTATTCCGCCGTGACGGGTGAAGATTGGGCTACACTGCTGG
>JAFNAG010000619.1 GCA_017860135.1 Acidobacteriota bacterium | reverse complement strand
CGATCATGCCGAAATCGATCCCGATAGCGATAGCGATTGCGATACCGATGCCGATTCCGATACCGATTGTGCCATTTCAAGGAAAGGTTGCTTTGCCTGGTTGCGGCCGGAGGCCGCGACGTGGTCTCTGTGGTTCGTTTGTGCTTTTCTCCCGACTGCAGCTCGCTCAAAATAGCTTTCAGGACTTATGTCGCTGGGTAAACATTGGATATCATTGTAGACCGCACCGATTCCCCATGATCCTGCGGGAGCGAGAATGGCCGCTGAACCAGGCACCAACCGGGAAACCGCCGACTGCAATCTAGCCTGCGTCTGGCTGGTCTGCATTGTGGCGGCAATGGGCGGGTTGCTATTCGGTTACGACTGGGTGGTGATCGGCGGAGCCAAGCCGTTTTTCGAAAAGTACTTCCAGCTCGGAGGCGGGGCCCTGAGCGGGTGGGCGAACAGCTACGCCCTGCTGGGCTGCCTGGCCGGCGCTCTGATTGCAGGCGGAGCGAGCGACCGGCTTGGCCGCAAGCGGCTGCTGGTCGCCGCTGCATTTCTGTTTACAGTCACGTCGATCGGCAACGCGCTGGCGCCGGATTTCGCTGCATTCGTCGCCTGGCGCATCTGCGGCGGGGTGGCGATCGGGCTGGCTTCGGCCCTTTCGCCCATGTACATTGCCGAGGTGGCGCCGGCCCCGATGGGCGGCCGGCTGGTAGCGATCAACCCGCTCACCATCCAAACGGTGGCATGCACCGCAACCACGCACCCCGCAGGGGTGCATCTTGCCATGCAATCCACTGTCTGAATCGCCGTGATACGTGATGGGTTACGAACACTTCTCGCGGGGAAAGGGGTAGGGAACCACTCGGAGGGGCTTCATTTGCTTGCGTAGATTGCGGTCGAATGTGGCGAGGAAATCATGCCGTCCCGACTTGGCCACTGCGACCAAAGCGGCATCGGCGAATGCCTCCATTTGCCGCGGCCATACCTCGAACAGATCTGCCCACGGCATCTTGTCGAGCACGACGACTCCGGGGAGATCAGTTAAATCCCGGATACAGGCTGCCACTTCCTCCATGGGCCGATGATAAAGATTGTGCAAGACGTAGACAACCTCCGTTATTACAATTTGATGCAGAAGAAGCTCGTGATCGCCGGCAGAGGCGCTTTGGAAAAGTGCAGCAGCCAGTTCCTGCTGGTCTGGATTCCGATCCGTCAGGAAAGAAATTACGATGTTCGTGTCGATCACGATGCGGTCCATGTTCAGGTCGATCCTCTGCTGCTTCGAGCCTGTGCGATATCGGCGGCTACGGCTCCGCGCCCGACATGAATCGTGCCGCGCCGGCCCAGGAATCCTCGACCTACGAGCCGAAGGCGCATGTGCAGCTGTTGAACGTCCCATTCCAGCACATCGCCGGTACGAATGCCGAGTTCATCCCGGACAGCCTTCGGGATGGTGGTCTGTCCCTTGCTGGTAACCGTGGACTTGGTCATTTTTGATTGTCTCCTTACTTTACTTTAATTATTGTAAGGAACATAGTCAAGTGATGGACAACTTACGGCAAAAAGCTATGAAGAGTCTGGCCGGTCGCAGGCATAATGGCAAGCCGGGCAAGATATCGGTGAGATGTGGATAATAAGCAGCGGAGACCTGCAGCGCATGGTCTCCTTCGGGACCCTGGATCGGTGTCGATGAAAGAGATATCGTGATGGGAAGTGCAGCGAGCGCGTGTGTGCTCGATTTTGATCGGCTCGGCCATTGAAAGGAGCCAGTATTATGGCGATTTGGCGTTCTACGATCTCAACGCTCCGGTGCGGACGCATCGGATTGGTTCTGGCGGCGGTGGTAACGGCCATGATATCCCAGGCAGGGGTGACTTTTGAGGCGGCCGCCGTCTTGCCGCGGGAGCGGATTTCGCTCAATGATGATTGGCGGTTCGCGAAAAATGATCCGCCCGGCAATACGGTGAGCCTGATTTATGACGTCCGGCCGCAGGGCCGGGGGGCCGGACGAGGTCCGGGAGAGCAGCAGGCGGCGGCCCCGCCGGCTGAGCCCGCGCCGCCCGTGCTAAAGCAATGGATCCTGCCCACAGGAAATGATTTCGTGAAAGATCCGGCGAAGAAGGCGGTACGGCCGGCTGGGAATCCCGGTGAGGACGTGGACTATGTGAGGGCGGAATTTGATGACAGTTCCTGGAAGCGGCTGGACTTGCCGCACGACTGGGGAACGGAGGGGCCCTTCACGACCACCGGTAGGGGCGCAACCGGCCGGCTGCCGTTCTATGGTGTGGGGTGGTATCGCAAGAAGCTCGACATCGCACAGGCGGATGCGGGAAAGTCGATCTTCCTGGATATTGATGGGGCGATGTCCTACGCCACAGTGTGGCTGAACGGCCGGCTTGTGGGCGGTTGGCCATACGGCTATGCCTCGTGGCGGGTGAATCTGACCCCTTATGTGAAGCCGGGCGGAGTAAACCAGCTGGCAATCCGACTGGATAATCCGGAGAACTCGTCCCGATGGTATCCGGGCGGCGGAATATATCGCAATGTGTGGCTGGTGAAAACTTCGCCGGTTCATGTAGGGCAATGGGGGACCTATGTCACGACGCCTGAGGCGTCGGCGGCGGGTGCGACCGTAACTGTGAGAGTGACGGTGGACAATGATTCGAACCGGGAAGCGAACGTGAGCGTAGCGACGCAGGTATTCGCACTTGACGACTCGGGCAACAGGACGGGAACCGCAGTAGCAAGCATCGCGTCTGCGGATCTCCGGGTGGGAGCCGGCGCGAGCGCGGTGACGGAAGGGCAAGGGATCGTTGCGAAGCCCCGGCTCTGGGGTCCGCCACCAGGGCAGAAACCGAATCGATATGTGG
>JAFNAG010000228.1 GCA_017860135.1 Acidobacteriota bacterium | reverse complement strand
TTGTGCGCTTTTTCGACTCTTTGTTCTTCTATTCGGACGCCGTGCACTCATCTTGAGCGCTGTCCGGAATCCCGCTACTCGAGCTGCCTTTCGGCGCCGCCTGTCGGCACGAACCGAAGGGATTTGGCGCGGCGAGAGAATTCGGCTTCTTGTCACAAACAAGCGCCAGGGAGTTGCAGGCTTTTCATCTGGCGACTTGTGCCCGGTCGAACCGATCGGCGATTCGGGGGCTACAAGGGAAGGAAGCGGGACATGCTTAGAGATATCGCACTGCTGTGCGTGACCAGTGTGTGTTACTGCCAAAGGGCCGATAGCCGTCCACTTCAAGACGACGGCACCAGTTCGTGGTGGGGTCGTTGCGGGAGACCGGCAGTTGATGTCCCGCTGCTGCTGCTACTCTGGGAGCATCGGCGCCGTTAACTGCCTGCCCTTGGTGCGGAAGCGTAGGTGAGTGGCTGCGCTGGACCTTTTCCCGCTTCAGACGACCCCCATCGCCACGGCGGAAACTCGCCTGGGAACCTGGACTTCTGTCTTGCGCGCGGCCGATCAACTTAGGTCGGCTTCGGGTCGGGTCCTGCCAATCAGTTCGATGTCAGTTTGCGGCGTGAAATACAAGTCGGCTTTCGCGCGACGCGGATGTCTGCAAGGGGGTCGAATGAAGCCGTCAAGCCAGATCAACGGATCGCTTGTCCGTTGGTCACGATGACGAGTCGTGCAAACCACCTAAGGGCTGATGTGCGCTCCGGTCGTCGGCTGAGAACTGAGATCGGCTCGTGATGAAGGAGTAGTTCACGATTTTGGACATCTCGGCATGAAGCAGTTGCGAATTTGAGTTGCTGGAACCCTCTGCATATCCTTTTTCCGATCGATCAAACATTGGTCATATCTCGACCATTCAGTCGGACACGGCGCCTGCCGCCTTGATGGCTGAGCTTCCTGAGCAGACGAGGGTTGCCGACAGACTCTGGGAATCTCATCGGGACAAGCCGGGTAGGTCTCTCGCAAGTGGGTGCAAGTGATCTCAATAAGCTCCCGATCGGTTGCGCCGATCAAGGAATCTGTGAGCTTTGCGATCTCATTTCGCGCGGACTGGGAGCACTGCTGTTGCGCAATCGCGGTGTTCAGGTTGCCAGATAGCAAACAACCGGCCAGGACAGACAGCGCCAAACACCGTTGAGGGATCCATTTCATTGCGCCTCCTTTTCGTTCGGATTACCTCGCGTGCTTTGCCGCCACAAGAAGTTCAGTGCCACGACAACGATCCCATGTCTCTTCCGTCACGCGCCTTCGTCGGAGCTTCTGTGTCGCAGCCAAACCCTCTTGTGTCTTCATAGAGAGCGGGGCTCCGTCGAGCTTGACGGGTGTCAAGGCGACTAGAAACGGGCCTCTTGGGGTCGAGTGTTGCTCGAGAGATGAAGACGCCGCCCTAACGTCGGCACAAGGCACTGAGCAGGACCTGCCTCCTCTCTTGAGGAATCGTCACTTCGTCATCGCGGTGAGGACAAACTGGCGATTGCAGTTGTCACGCCACTCCGGCGATCAGCAATCTAAAGGTGGGCGGCGCAGGCGAGGGCAACGGATGTGTGATCAGGCGCTTTGGCATGGGCGTCCCCTGCCGAACCGTTGCTGACATTGCACTCGCCGCAAACCGGACACTCCGGGCGTTCCCAAGAGCCCCCGTGCCCGTCCACCGTCATTGCCGTCTTCGCCATGCGCGGCGAAGTGCAGGATTTCGGGTCGATACTCTGCAAGATGCTGGGGTAGCTCTTCGACGGGGCAGTTCGGCAGAAAAACGAACGATGCATCCAGGCCGGACGCGTTCATCAAGCGCTTCTGAAGCGGTGATGTCCTGGATCGAACGCCAGTGCGCCGTTTCCTTCAGGGTTAGATCCAACAAACATGATCCGCATCGTTGTCTCTAAGTGACAAAGGTGTGCCGAACCCGCGCTCTGATCTTGTTCTCCGAAACGTTCACAGTATCAACCGTGGTCGTGTTACGAAGGAGCTGGCCGCATGTGGAATCTTCGCCATCAGCCGCCTGGTACGTTCATAGCCCCGTTTGTCTAGATCGCATCGGGCGGGCCGCTGGGCTTCTTGTCGTCCTCACGCCGCAATGACCACAGTGGATGCCCCGCGGTCTGGCGGAGCTTCTCGGCGATCCAAGCTTGTTCAGGACTGTCAATGCCAAGGCGTCGCGCCTCGCCGTCGAGCCGTTCGAGCAGCCGGTCGACCAGCGGCACTTGCGCCATCTTCAGTGCCCGCAGGATGTGGCGGCGACAGTTCTTTTCATTGCCAGCGCGATCCGCTTGCGCGGCAAGGAGGACCTCGATGTCCGGCCCGGCGATGCCATGCGCTTCCAGGCCCGCGACCACAGCTGCAAACAGCTCCTTGCCATCGTCACCACGGTCGAACAGCGCCGCAGCGGCGACAAGGGCAGAGAACGGCTCGAACCAGCGACCTTCCGCAAGCCCGATGACGACGGGATCGACGACCGGGTCACGACCTGCAGCTCGCGCTCGCTGGAGTGCCTCCCCGTTCGCCAGTCCACGCAGGATTTCCGCCCGTCGATCGGGATCGCGCGGGATGCCGAACTGGAACAGCGCGACGGACCCCGCCGGCGTCTGGTGCCGCACGACAAGGGTGACATGGCGTTCGAAGACGTGCGTGGCGAGTTTGAAACCACCGCGACGCTCACGGTCTGCGTCCTTGAGTTGCAGCCAGTAGCCGCCCGCTTCGGCCTCAAGACTTGCCGAATAGAGCGGGGCAGACGGGTTCTGTGCCTCGAGTTTTGCCGAGATCGGAGTGTTGACGACCCGCATCCGCCACAGGCGGGCGTTCTGTCGTGGCACATCGAAGCCTGCGCCCGCTTCCGTCGGCAGTCTGTCGTCGGCAACGACCATCTCCACGCCCTCATTGCCGTCGCCCGTCCACCATCGCCTACCTATTCCCAGGCCCGCGAGACCCCATTGATAACCTTGCACCGCTTGGCCAACGGCCAGAGCCGCAACGGTCACCAGCGTGGGCGCCGAAAGGGGACCGAGCGACTCGGACGGCATCGCAAACCCATTCGAGGGCTTCGGCTTGTTTGCAACCGCAAGGGTCCGAGCAAGCGCGGGCGTGCTCGTGTCGGGGAGCCTAAGATCCAGAGTCTCCAGCTCGCCTGCAGAAATCAGCACTGTCTCTTCGGTCCAGGCTCCATCGGGAGTGTCAAGTCGGACCCGATAGATCCCGGGAGTAAGCCCGACTTCATCCCGCTGCACGAGATCGCGAACCACCTCCCCGCTTTCCTTCAGGACAGCGATTCGGACCGGTGGTCGAAGGTCAGAGGGCTTGGAGCCGGAGACGCGAATGGCCAAAGAGCCCTTCTTCGCATCGCTCCGCAGGGCCGTCTCTACACCCATCCACTCGCGGACTTCGACAGCTGCTGGCGCTGGCGGCTGGCCATGTTCCAGCGCAATCTCTTCTTCGACTTGCTCGCTGTAAGCGCTGACGGGTTTCTGAGGTGGGCGAGAGGACCAGCCGTCGGCCTTCGCCCAAAGGACCCAAGCGGACGGAGCAACCGGGAACTCAATGGTTCCCTCGGCGACAACAGGTAAACATATATCGGGCTCGCTGCTGTCATTGCGCCTAGCGCAGATGACGGCATCTGCCGGTGGGGGCTTCGGCTCAGAAAGACGAACCTTGATGATGGCTTGGCCGAAATGGCCAGCCGGAAAGGTCGCTAAGACCGGGTCCTCGTTTGCCGGGTGCTCCCCGCCGTCATAGACTAGCTGCTCGTAGCTTTTCGCCGCGTCTAGAGTTCCGATTTCACCGGCCACGTATTCGCTGAGCGCCCGCCACCGCACACTGTAGCCTCCGGCGCCATTTCCGAGAGCAGGGTTCCAGCGCTTGGCAATTCCCGCCCCTTTCAGGCCGGCGCAGAGATGGCGTGCAAAGATTCCACGGCCTGCAACCTCGGCGGCTTTGCGGCCCGGGCCGGTCGCCCTGAGAACATAGTTGCGTCGTTGCCCTGAAGCCGGACGAGGCTGGCGCGACAGTGAGCCGAAGCGAATGTCGTCGAAGAAGACGGCGTTGCGACAGCCATCGATCAAGACAAATCGCTCGAGCGCTGGTATGGCGTTGAGAACGCCCAGCAGCGAACTCACCTCGAGTGCTTTTCGCCAAGCCCGCTCAGTGAAGCCTTCCAGGCAGATCGCCTCTTCCAGATAGGCCGAGTTGCTGGATGCCGCTCCATGCCCCGAGAAGAAGAAGAACAACCTCTCGCAATCGGCGGGTGGATTGTCCAGGAAGTCGCCCAGCACCCCGTCCAGGCCATCGACGGAAGCGCCGAAGGCACGGTAGCCAGTCAGCAGCGTCGGGACAGGCGGCGAATGAGGTCCCGGAAGAACGCCGAGCGCCAGGTTCGCAGGCAGCACTTGTCCCGATGCAACGAGCCAGGTGGAGAATTCCAGGGCATCCGCAACCGCCCCGGTCAGGCTGGCGAGGTCCGTCGAATAGCGATCTATCCCGACAACGATGGCATGGTTCGGCATCGCGAGCGAACTGCGATCGACCTAAAGTGAATTGCGGTCAGAATTTCAGCGGCAACTGGGCGATCGCCTTCTGCGCATGAACTCCCAGCATCTCGCGAACCGTATCCCGTAGGCCAGCATAGTGAGCCCGATTGAAGGTTGCCTTCGTCGAGTCCCCCCAAACCGACACATTCTTGTCGCGCCACTTGAAGAACAGGAACTTCTTCTGGTTCTCCGTCATGAGCATCTGGAACGCACCGACGACCACGGAGAGTTCCCCAGCGGCACCCTTCTCGACGGCGCCCATCTGAAAGTTCCCGACCTGGCCCTCCGCGCCGAAGTGCTCGAACAGCGTAATGAAGCCATCTTCCTTGGCCATCCCCTCAAGCGCAGTGATCGCAGCAGTCAGGACCGCCGTCCCCGGGCCGGTCATGGCGGCAAGCATGATCTTCAGCGCCGCCTTCGCCATCTCGAATTCGCTCTCGTCGACTCTCTGGGCGTTCGGAGAAAACCCCCCCATCACCCAGCCGGTGTCCTGCAGCACCTCGACATATTTCTTGTACCAATCCCTTATTGCGGTGTATCGATCGGCAACGCCGCTGGCCGCACGCTGTGCAAGCTGCATCGAGTACAGAACGTCTTCCTGCTCCTGCGACGTGATCCCAGCAGCAAAGGCGACGATGCTCCCCGCGTTGATGACAGCCGCCGGTTCCCCGCCCACGCTTTTGGCGCGCGCGATCGCCACATCGGGTACGTCGAGCGGCGCAAGCTTTAGTGCCTTGATTGACGCAACGGACATCTGACACCCCCTTCGTTCTTATTGGAAGACTCTCCCAGTGGCGCTCCGCTTCGCAAACATCAGAGCGTTCCGGGTGCTTTGTTGCGGAAATGAACAACCACTACGACCCGGCTCTAGATCGGCCGCCACACGACGGCTTCATATCTGGATTGCGGCCGGCCGCTTCACTCGTTTGGAGAGGCTGGACAAGTCAATTGCATCCGTCTCTTTCCTAGCTTTAACGATTCAGTCTAAGCGCGAATTTCCGCCGACCTTTGACAAAAGGACAGCCCGCGCTTACGCGATCCCGAGTCCGGTAAAGCTCCCCGGCGACATTGCCCCGGCGACACGCGTCATTGCATAGCCGATGACCGCGCATGGGGCTTACGGTCAAGTGGAGTCTTCGAATTACTTCAGCGGCGCGGCGCGAAGGGGGCGATCGACGCAAATCGTGCGCAAATAAGTCGTGAGGATGAGATCGCGGGCTTCTCAAGGGGCCGTTCGGCTACGTTCTTGTTCCAGTTGTCTGTCAGCATCGGCGAATGACCGCCTTGGCTGAAGCCAATTGTCGGTAAGAGTCCAGAGAATGGCCGCTGAGAAGATGGAGCGGGCAGTAGACTGGATCAGTGCCAACTGCAGACGCAACGCATCGCGCTGCATAGCTGGTCAATGATGGGTTGTTGTTCAGCCGATTGCGGCCACCGTGAAACGGGCTACGGCGCGCCGACGCAGGCGACGGCCTCTCGACTCAAGCCCGCCAAATCCTTCGGGAGCTGGGGTTTTGCGAAACAGCGCGACCTTAATGATGACGTGCACCGATACAAGATGCGTCGCGGTGTATGCGCGCCAATGCCGCGCGTGAAGTATTCGTGCGGGATGGCGACCGTACGCGCGGCGAGGGAGCATGAGTCAGCTTGATCAGATTCCAGTGCTAGTCGTTGCCCTGAGGCAGGCGTTGATCGGCGCACTCGAACTGGGACTCGTGGGGGATCGAGAATTGGGCCCGCGCGAACGCGACTCCGCCGCAGCAGCGCTTGTCAATCTCGCTGTCCGGGGTCATCTGCTCTGGCGGGCGCTTCTATCGGCTGCACCGGGTCTCGACAAGATCGGATCTCTGAATCGGATCAGCGTCGCGCGTAACCCTCGCGATGGATGGAGCGTCCCCTGGGCAGCTTTGTACGATAGGCCAGTCAACGTCCAAGCGTCTCTATGCGCCCTTTTCGAGACCGAGCTACTTGCTGGAAGAGACCTCCTCGACGAGCCCGCCCAGTGCCACGCACGATCCGAATGTCCGCTCCGGCGTGGCGATCGGGGTAACTTGACCCTATGCCCGTTCGGCTTCTGGGGTCTACGGCGCGAAATCGAGCAGAGCGACTCCGTTGAGTCATCGACGACGCCGCGTGAGCTCCGGACGCGGGTCGTGGACCGCGATAGCAAACAGATTCGACTTGCATTCATTTCCTGGCCGTTCGCGAGCAAGGAGAGACACTTAGCCGAGTTGAAGGAGCGCCCAATGGCAGTGACGGAGGCGCCTAACCCCGAAACAGCTCTGCAGGTTTTAGCGAAGGGAGACGAAGACGTTCTGTACTTCTTCTGTCACGGGGGCGTCGACAAAAATGGCATGTTCTCACTGTTCGTCGGACCTTCCAAGGCGATGGACGAGAAGAGCCAGATTGCGCCCTATTTCCTCCGTGGCGAATCGCGGGCGAATGCGCCGCTGGTGTTCCTCAATGGCTGCGACACGATGGGCCCAGCGGCGCTCGCGTCATTTGTTCGGACTCTGAGACATATGGGTGCCGCCGCAGTGATTGGGACCGAGATCCCTGTCGATACCGCGCTAGCACGCCGTGTCGCCCAACTTGTTCTCGACGGGATGTTGGCCGGCCAAACGCTCGGGCGCGCATTCTTAAACATGCGCAAGGCCATGCTTCGTCGCTTGTCACCGCTTGGCCTAGCGTATGCCTTCGACGGCCCTGCCGAACTCGTCCTTCATAGCGACGTTAAGGACTGACCGACTCGGTTTGAAGCGACGATCGCGCCGTCGCCGACACCGTCCCCGCTCCCTGTCGGCCGCTTGAGGAGTGAGGTAGCGCGTGCTCATCCGGCAACTCTAGCGGACGGCCAACTGATTTGAGATCAGTCGGCCACGACGGACGTTCGGTTTCGACTTCATCGGGGGTAAGAGCAAGGGACTTCCTCAGAGCTTGGCGCACCGGTGAAGTGCAGCAGCCACAAGTCTTCTCTCATGATGGAAGTCGTGCACCAAGCAGATACTGAGTTTCTGCGCCGGGTGAAAGACCAGCGGGTTATCGGCAGGGGCATCTTCGCGCACCAGTAGTCGTTGAAGCGCTCCGGCCTGCCGTGCTGGATATCGGGGCTGATCGCCTTGGCTGCCTTGGGGTCGATCACCCACTGAACGGCAAGCCGCGCTGTGCCGCCGCTCACCGACACGGCGATAGTGGTTTCGTCGCGGACCGACGCGCTAACTCCGCCCGCGCTGAGGGGCGGTGCGTGCGGATAAGTCAGCCCATCATCAGGGCAGGTCCGGGTCGGGGTCGTGACGGTCCAGACCCTCGGCGGATTGCCCGTCGGCGTCACCCGGCCCAGCCGGCGGGTACCGGTGGCGCTCCTGATCTTCTTGCCTTCGACGACGAGCTCGATCTCGGTCAGCAGTTGGATCGTTGCGCCAGTGCGATACGTGTAACCTGAAAAGACCCCATGATCCTTTGCCCACAGGAGTCTGTCGTCGATGCGGATGAGGTACTTCTCGAGTGGCTGCCCGCGCAGCGTCCACACTGCCTGACCGGTACAAGTCACCTCGGGGACGCTCATCACCGGCACGACCGCTGTCGCCCCATCGAACACCGGGATTTCAACCACGTAATCCGAATCGAAGAGCGGCCTTCCGTCCGCCAGGTAGACCTCTGCCGTGAACCGCATCAGCCCGGGCGTAACCTCGCCTTTGAAGGTCAGCGTGCCCTTGGCGTCGATCTCCCAAGGGTGGCCCATCGTCTGGCCGCTCGAACGGTAGCTGTAGTCGCCGAGGCCCGCCTCGACAGGACTCGAAACCTCGGGCATGGCGAACGAAACCGAACCTTCATGGTGGTCGGTGTGGTTGTAGCTGACGCCCGTCGTGCCGACGCAGGTATAGTCGCTCACGATCTCGAGCTTCCA
>JAFNAG010000618.1 GCA_017860135.1 Acidobacteriota bacterium | reverse complement strand
GGAGCGAATGCACTCTTGGGATGAGCGTGTAGCCGGAGGGCTTCTGAAACCTCAGTTCTTCCGGAAGCCGCGCGCAGTGCCGGCCAGTTGGCCGCGATTCCCCGGAAGCGCCAGTATAGACAACAGGGTCTCGCCCGGGATTTCGGTCCCCCGGGCCGGCACCCAGCCGTTGACGGGATTGTCGAAAATATGCAGGGCGCCGTTCTTCCCTTGCGCGTTTTCGGCAACGAGAAATCTCCCCGGCGCTCCGGGATCCGGGAAAATCCGCGCTATGGAGCGGTGCACGAATCCGGCATTGGCCGGCCGCCAGGTGCGGCCGCCGTCCCTGCTGCGCAGAACGCCATGGCTTTCCGTGCCGATGAGGAGCACGTTGCTGTTTCCGGGATCGATGTCGACCGCATGAATGATCAGATCCGGATCCGTGATCCGGGTCCACGTCTGGCCGGCGTTCCTGCTGACAAACAGTCCCTCGGTCGTGCCGCCGAACACGCGCCTCGAATCCCGGGGATCGAGGGTCACAACATGGGCGCGGACCAGGTAGCTTTTCGGGAAAACCCTCAGCCGGACCCACGAAACTCCCCTGTCGGTGGATCGGTACAGGCCTGTGCAGGCGCTGGCATACATGTTCTTCGAATCGCGGCTGTCAATCGCGAGGGAGAACACGTCCGAGTCGGCGATCATTCCCCGGTCGTTCCTGATCCAGGTCTTGCCGGCATCGCTCGAGCGATACCCCAGATGCCAGGTGCCGACGAACAGGAAGCGGGGATCTGCGGGATCGATGGCAACCGATTCCGCCTGCAGGAACGCATCCATGCCGGCGCCTGTCCGGCGCCAGCTCCTGCCGCCATCGGAAGACAGGAACACACCGGCCAGCGTACCCACGATCATGTGTGCCGGGTTGCCCCTGCTGATCGCAAGATCCCGTACCGCAACATCGGGTTCCGGCAGCCGCACCGGCGCCCAGGTTCGGCCGGCGTCCCTGGACTCGAACAGGCCGCCGCCGTCCGAACGCAAGGCCCATCCGCCGGCGAACAGATGATTCGCGTCGGCCGGATCTTCGATGAGGGTGTCGACCACCAACTGGCGCCGCCCGATGCCGGCATGGATCGGAGTCCAGGAGTCGGCGGAATCCGCTGACCGATACAGCTGCCCATCACTCGTTCCCAGATAGACGACACGGCTGTCCTTCGAACTGATCAGGAGAGATCGGACTGTTCCGCCGAAGGGGCCGAGCCGCTCGAACCGAACCTGGGGCGGCGCCTCGGGAGAGATTCGTCGAAAAACCGTCAGTAGAGCAGATCGAACTGGCAAGTGCAGAACGCCGGAGCGCCGCTTTGGGGCGCACTGAAGCGGCACGGGAGCCGCGGCCTCCGCAGGCTCCCGCGCATTGAGGTACATGCTTCCCATTCCTCACCCGCGGGGCGGCGCATGCCGGCCTCGCGGGCGGGTCACACTGCTTACCGGACGCTGAGAAGGATTTCGGCGCGCCGGTTCTGCTTGCGGCCGTCCTCAGTCTTGCTGTCGGCGACGGTGCTGACACCGCCGTCGGCAACGGTAAACCGGGAAGCATCGATGCCCTTGCTCACAAGATAGTCCACGACCGCCTGCGCCCGCTTGAGAGCCAGACCCTTCAGCCCCGCTTCGCGCCGCGATCCGTCGATATATCCGGCGACCGTTGCACGCAGCCGCGGATCGTTCTGCATCTGAACGGCTACGTTGTCCAGAATTGCCTTGGCAACATTGTTGACACGGCTTGCGCCGGCGGCGAAGCCGGGGACGTTAACGCGCTGGCTGACGTTTACAGTCATCGTGCAGGAAGCCCTGCCGCCCTTGCCGTTGTCTACCGTAGCGGTGACCGTGTACGTGCCTGCGCTCAGACCGGCGCTGTTGAATGTCGCCGTCTGGCCGGAACCGGAAACCGTGCCGCCCGTGGCGGTCCAGGTGACCGTCGCGGTCGCTCTCTCGGCGGTTGCCCGCACGCGGAGTTCCGCGGTGGCGCCGGACTCGATATCCGTGGTCGGAGTCAGGCATTCGATCGTCGGCGGCGGAATCGGCAACTCACCAACCGCCACGCTGCTCGAGCAGGAAGCCGTGAACTTGCCGGTGTTCACCGTAACCGCGATCGCGTAATTGCCCGGCTGTCTCCCTGCCGAGCCGAAGCTGAATGTCGGGCTGGTGGCAGCCTGCGCCTGCCCATTTACGGTCCAGGCGTAGGTGAGCGGAGAACCGTCGGGACTGGTCGCGGTGGCGCGCACCGTCGCGCTCTCCCCAACCATGATCGAGTTCCGGTCGATCTGGCAGGTAACCGTCGGAGGCAGATACCGCTTGGTGACGTTGACTTCGTCGGACGCAGAAACAGTATGTTTGTAATCATCAGACACGTTCACGGTAATCGTGTACTTCCCGGGAGCAAGGCCGGTGGAATCCCAGGTCACGGTATCCCCGGTACCGGTAAGTCTGCCCCCGCTCGACGTCCACTGATAACTGATGGTCGCTCCCTCAGGAATGACCACATTCGCCCGTGCCGTTGCTCTGTCGCCCTCGACAAGCTCCCTGGGCGAGATTGCCATGGTGACCTGAGGTGGATCGTGCCTGCGCCGTCCGAACGTCACCTGGGCCACGAAACCATTCATTCCCGAGTCCAGTATCCCGACCGATGATGCTCGCTCGACGCGATTGAAGTGCCCCTGATAGCCGCCGCCGATGGAGACCCACTCCTTCGGGTACATCTTGAATCCGAATATCGCGTCCACAGGACTTCTCGGGTTCAGCGAACTGTGGCGCCCGGAATACTTGACGCCATTCAATTCGGCGATGAACTGGATTTTGCCGTAGGTCGGGAACGCGACGCCCGCGCGGTAAATGAATGAGTTCTGCAGGTCGGCCAGTTCGACGTTATTCTTCTCGGGGGTGCCGGGGAAGTTGCCGCCGAAGTTGAAATGGAACGTGGCGTAGTTCCCGGCCCGCTTGGAAAGCAGAATGGCGAATCCGCCCTCGGTGGTTCCGTTCGTCAGGCCGCGGTTCAGGGTCGGGATTGAACTGTCACCCGGCACTTTCATGAATCCCGCGAAACTCACTGCCAGCGGACTGCCACGACGCTCGCTCAAGGCGTTGATGATGCCCCCGAAGCGCCAATCTCCGGGGCCGCTCGCCCGCGGCACATCCATGAACGGCGACTCATTGTTGTAGTATGGATCCCCCGCCAGGTTCGCCGCAGGCTGAGGAAGGCTGCCGGGAAGCGTGCCGTAAGGCCGCACGCCCGGCGCATTCAGGCTCTTCTGAACATCGTAAGATCCGAAGACCGTGAGGCGATCGAAAAGCCCGACACCGCCTGCAAATGGGAATTGCCGGAAAATGATTCTTCCCGGATCCCGGTTGTTATAATTGATACCCAGACTGAAGTTATACTCGCCTTGCCGCAGAGTCTCCGCATCCCAAGTCCGGAACAGCCCGCTCGCGCCATCAAAAGTGGCAGACGTGAACTTCTTCTTCGCGTTCTGATCCTGCTGGGCGAAGCCGGGGATGGAAAGCAGTAAGACTACAACAATCACTGCTACAACACCTGTAAGTTTATGTCTCATTGTCCATCATCTCCGAATTAGCCGATATCCTGACTGCAGGGAGGCAGGATTTTGATGAGTTTTCCTCGCCAACACCTCCAGACAATCTTCCACAAGATAAAAATACAGCTGTACCTAATCCTTTCACTATCCTGACGGTTTCCTGAATTCGCCCTCACTATAACATCCGCCCACTAAGAGGTCAAACTATGTGATGTCCTTTTATGCACAGCAACATAAGTCCCGACAGTCGTTCGGACCGAATTGCGGTTGGAAAAAACAAATACGAACCTCAGAGAGCACAGAGCAGCCGATGGCCGCGACCGGAAGGGAGCGGGCAGACCTCGTTCCCAGCCAGATCGCCTGGCTGCCGTGTGTGCGGCGTCGGCCCTGGTGCCGGGACGTCGGACGGGCAATCCCCCACATACTCTCCATGCCGCAAATGCCGCACTCGAGAGCAAGGGGGGGTGCAATCGGGAGTGGGACTCGATCCTCGGTGGAATTCGGACAAAAGGATGCGTCGCGCAACGATTAACGACAAAAGAACTTATCAATTGTCAATGGTC
>JAFNAG010000617.1 GCA_017860135.1 Acidobacteriota bacterium | reverse complement strand
GCGGCCCGGTGGGCCCACCGCCCGCGGACGGGCCGGGCGCCACGCCCTCGGGCCCGCGCGTCGCGGGACCGCTGGCCCTTGAGATCGCCGAGGTGCTGCGCGCGATCGGCACCGTGGAGCAACTGGAGATCGGCATGGACTTCGTCATCGAGGCGCTGGCGGCAGACCGGGGCGGCCCATAAAGCGATGAACTGGCAGCCCGGTTGTGAGGCGCGCCAGGAAGCACTGGGTATCGGTGAAGGCAGCAGGCACTTCGTGCATGCGCATTGTTCCGGCTTGCGACACGCTCCGAGCGTTGCGTCAGGTTGCCCAACGCAAGGCTTGATCTGCGCCATTGCCGCGTGCTTGCTTCGTCGCTAACCTTTTCCTTGGCGTTGCGTTGCATTTGCGATGCATGGTCCATGTACGCGGTCTCCCCTTTTGTCCAGGATGTCGAGCGAAGCAATCGAGGACAGCGACATGATAAGGCTGGTCTGTGTCCGTGACGCGGCAACATTGGCAAGCTGGCTTTGTGTCGCGGCGCTTGTCGCCGTCTGTCTCGGCTCGCCTTGCGCGGCAAACGCCGCCGAGTCGGTATTCGAGCCGATATCCTCGAGCCCCAGCACGGGCAATCGCCCGGGGTTTACCTATAGGTCCTTCTCCAGCTGCTCGGCCATTGCAGGTCCTCGTGCGAAAAAGCCTGTCTCAACGATCCGCGGTGCAAGGCATGGTCCTGCTACCATCCCTCCGGGCTGTACATGCCGGAAGCAGTCGCGACAGGTCCCATCGTTTGCCACCTGAAGGAGGAGATGCCGCCCCTGTCACCGCGTCCGCCGTCCTCCTGTCACCAAACGTCAGGGAACGGTGTCGTCTCGGACTGCTGCTACACATCGTCTTATCGGCTACGGGCCTCCGAGCGAGCCGAAGCGATTGAAAGTGCCGCCTCGGCGGCACGCGCATGGATTGATCCCGATGTCGGTGGTTCCATTGCTCGTGAAGTCGCGCAGGAGCAGCAACTGATCGGCGCCGTCTATGACGTCTGGGAAAAGGAAAAGGCCGGGACCATCAAGCCGTCCTACCGTGTCGTCCTCGCCAAGGAGTGCATCCAGCCGGCCGTTCGGACCACATCCGCGGTTCCGCAGCCGTCGTCAGTGGCGCCGGGCCGGCCGAACATTTCGGCGACGGACCTCTGGCAGATCGAGCAGCTCGAATCCGTGCGCTACAGCGTGCCCGGGGGCGGCTCCCCGATTTCGCCGGTCGCGAACATGTTCGGGTCGACGGGTGGTGTCGAGGGTGGCAATGCGGTCCTCGCAAACGGAAAAGCTGCCGGTACCGTGCACACCGTCGAGTGGGCGACACGCTCGCCCGTTACCATCAAGAGCATCAACCTGTTCGTCGGACACGATCGCGGCGTACCCTCCGGCACGCAGTTCAAGAGCCGCGACGCGAGGGCCCGGGGCATCAGCAAGTTCGAACTCTTCGGCTTTGACGGTAACCGCTACGTCAGTGTCTTCACCGCCGATGTGCGCTTCCGGAACGGCGACACCGTTGACGCCGCGCGAGGGCAGCCGACGGGAAACCAGCCGACGGGCGAGCCCGATTGTCGATACCCGAGGGGCTGTTTCGGTGGTCTCCACGACCCGGTCTATGCGGGTGCTCAGTTGAGCGGACCAGGCGTCGCCTTCGCGAGCCCCTACGCCGACATTCGCGGTTCAGGGTACGGATCGCTGATCGTTTCGGGTGACCTCCCGCCGACGACATCCCGGCAGTGGCGGGCCCAGTTCACCCAGGTGGGCAATTATCTCGACGGCTACAACGACACCGGCGGCCCACGTGTCCTGGAACTCGACGGACTCGGCGAGTTCCAGCATACGAGCGCATCGCAATAGTCGGAGTTGCGCCAGCCGGGCGGGCCTTTTTCACAGACCATCAGGCAGTACTTCCATGATGCAAGATCTCTCCCGCAGCCTGGCCAAGAAGGCGCTTTTCGCCGGGTTTGCGTTCGCTTTCGCTTTTCTTCCGCTTGCGGCCGCTTCTGCAACACTAGAGGACCTGGACATCGAGGCCAGGGGGCTGGAAGAGGAGAGGAACCGGTTGTATGAGCAAGCCAGGCTCCTAAGAGAATCGCTCCAACGGAGCAAAGAGAGAGCGAAACGCTACGCTGAAGACGTGAGGGACGAAAGCATCTATTTCGTCGAGGTCGGCTCGCCCTGGAACGTGACCAGGCAAGGCCGTGCCGCTTTGAGCATGCAGGTCCCCAAGGAGGGGACAATCGCTGTCGGAAAGATGGTTGTGCGCTTGCGCTTGAGCGAAAGCCAGGTCGAGGAATTGGCCCAGCAACTGGCCATGGGAGAGCTGGAGGAGACGAAATTCACCGGAGACGCCGGGCGATCATCCTGGCGTTTTTTCGAGACCTATATGCAATGGATGCACCAACTCAAGCTCGCCAGCTCTGAGTTGAAGGGAGATCTCGAGGACTCGAATGTGCGTTCGGTTGCATGGTTGGAGCGCGAGCTAGGGGCAACGACCGCGGCCGAGGAAGAGGTGGCCGAGAAACTCTCACGCGTTCTTGAAAGAAGAGCAGCCATGACGAGGGGGGAGATCCCGCAACACGATGAGTTTTTCGTTCCGGTGGCGATAAAGTTGGTCGCGGGAAGCTGGAACTTCGGGCGCTCGCAAAACCTTGGGAATCCCGTGGACGAGTTTTTGTGCAACATCGTGCTCAGCACGGATTACGTGGACGGTAAAGGCTACAGGCTGCAAAGCAACCATCCGAACGAAAGCTACTGGAACCTTGACGGGGAGAGCATCGTTTTCTTCAACGATCAGGGAACGCCTTCCACGCGGTTCTACCGCGTCGGCATCAATCATTATCAGGGAGCG
>JAFNAG010000616.1 GCA_017860135.1 Acidobacteriota bacterium | reverse complement strand
GAAAAGGCGGGCGCTTTACTGCCTTCCTTCAGCATATATCCTCCGAGTAGCGACGGGGTTGAGTGCGACGACATACTACCATTGGACGAGCCCCCCGGATGGCACTATCTACTGCTGAGGGCGCCGGGCGTTGACCGGTGCAGCGGCACGGGTGCGCACGATGCGGACCGGCTTTGCACTGTGGAACTCCGCGTTTGTGAAATCCTGCAACGTCATCTAAGGCTGCCCAGCCCCCCGTGCAGGAGCCACCGCGTCTCTCGAGGCGCCATAGCCGGCCTGGATGGCTGTAGTTGCCCCATGGCGCTGAGCTTGTTATACTTATCCCATAAGGCTCGGGCGGTGGGAGGACGAGATGACAGGTGCTTTAGAAAACGATCCGATTTGTCACGTGGAAGTGGCCATCGAAACGCCGACCGGGACGCCTGGCAACATGTCGAGCGCCAACTGAGGCATGCGACGCGTGAGCTTCAGATCGACGACACTTCGGGCTGGGAAGCGACGGCTGGAGGGAAAAAGCTGAACGTCCGCGAGAGCTTCAGGAAGAACCGGCTCGAGGGCCGTGTCGTCATCCGCTACGGTCCCGGCTCGAAGAAGAAGCGCCGGGAGAGACGATGAGGCGCACCAGTCCAGGGATCAGGCCCCAGGAAATAATCAGCCAGGCCGCCCGGGGCGACATAGACGAACACGCGTGAGATCGCCGTCAGGCGGTAAAGCCCCGTTGCCTCTTCGGTCTGATGGGTGCAAGTCGCGAATACCTCGCTCCATGATCCTTCGTATGATCATCACCTTTCCTCGTACTACTTCACCCGGCACGTCTTATCGATATCATAGGCCTGCCAGGACGAATCGCGGCTTGCTTTTTGGCTGTGGGTGAAACATGCTGGTCCCGTGAATGCGGCCCTGCCAGTTAAGCCGGCGGGGTTAACGGGATGGCGTCTCCGACAGGATCAATCCCGGCTGCAGAAGGCAGATAACCGGCATCTACTGCACAAGTAATGATGAGCCTCGCGCCACTCGCGTGTTCCCTGAAGGCGGTCCTGTGTGTTCTTGTCGTGGTTGCCGCCTTCGCTCGGCACGCGGATGCGCAAGTACCCGTGGCGAAGGCCTCCCGCACGGACGAGCGGATACGGATTGACGGCAGACTCGACGAACCGGCCTGGCAGAACGCTTCCCCCATAGGACCCCTGCTCCAGGCTCAGCCCGACGAAGAGGTAGCAGCGACCGAAGAGACCACGGTGCGCGTGCTTTACGATGCAAGCGCACTTTACTTCGGCATCGCCTGCTTGGATCGGAACCCCTCGGGAATTGTGTCGACCCAACTCGCCCGCGATGGAGACCTCGAAGTCGACGACCATGTAGTAGTTGTACTCGGGCCTTTCTTTGACCACCGCAACGGTTTCTTTTTCGCTGTGAATCCTGGAGGAGCGCGTATCGACGGCCAGATCTCGAACAATGCCGAGCATCCGACACTCGATTGGGACGGCATCTGGAACGCCGGTGCCCGCATAGTGCCCGAAGGATGGGTAGTGGAGATTGTCATCCCTTTCAAGACTCTGCGCTTCAAGCCGGGACAGACCACCTGGGGACTTAACATACAGCGGCAAATCAAGCGCAGGAACGAGATAGACAGGTGGGCGGGCCCGCGGCGGAACGTCTGGATGACGAACCTCGCCGAGGCGGGCGTTCTGGAGGACCTGCCTGTGATAAGTCAGGGCAGGGGCCTGGAATTACGCCCATACGGTCTGGTGCGCAGATCGGACGGGCAATGGGAACCAGACGGCGGCCTTGACATCTCGAAGGATCTACGGCCGAACCTCAACGGATCACTGACTTTGAATACTGATTTCGCCGAGACCGAGGTGGATACCCGGCAGGTCAATCTCACGCGATTTCCTCTCTTCTATCCGGAAAAGAGAGCATTTTTCCTTGAGGGGGCTGGTGTCTTTGAAACCGCAGGCACGTCGTCGTTCGAGACAGACCTGCTTCCCTTTCATAGCCGGCGCATCGGGCTCTATGAGGGCCAGGAAGTGCCGATCATCGCCGGCGGCAAGGTCGCGGGCAGGCAGTCGCGCTACAACATCGGTTTTCTGGACGTGCAGACTGCAAGGTCGGACGATCTGGGTCTGGCCAGCCAGAACCTGCTCGTTGCACGGGTGAGCCGCGACTTCTGGCGTCAGTCTTACGTGGGAGGCATCGTTACTCGAGGCAATCCCAGTGGTCAGGGGGACAACACGCTGATTGGAGCGGACGCGCGCCTGGCCACTTCGACGTTCCGTGGCGACGACAACCTGAGTGTGGATCTCTTCCTCTATCGCACGAGCGACGAGTTCACGCGCAGGACGGACTACGCGGGAGGATTCAAGCTCGACTACCCTAACGATCTTTGGGACGCCCGTGTGTCCTGGAAGCAGATTGGCAGCGGCTTCTGGCCGGCGCTCGGATTCGTGCCGCGCACGGGCATCCGCAAAGCGGATCTTGGAGTCGAGTTCCAGCCCCGTCCTGAGAAGTACGGCGTGAGGCAATTCAGCTTCGAGGTAACGTCTACGATCGTTACGGATCTTGACAACGTGATGGAGAGCTGGCTCGTTGAGACCTCGCCTTTCGGCGTTGAGTTCGAATCGGGCGACCGCATTCATTTCAATGTCTCTCCCCAGTTCGAACGCCTGCAGGAGCCTTTTGAAATCTTCCCGGGCTTCGTCATACCCGCGGGTTCCTACACCTGGGCTCACTACTCAGCCATGGTCGAAACCGCCAGCAAGAGGCCCTGGGTGATTCAATTCAACAGCGGCTGGGGAGGCTTCTACGCAGGCACGCGCCGGGACCTGGGGCTCGGTCTGGTGCTGAAACCCAGCGATCACCTGCGTTTTGCCTTCAGGGGCGAGCGGAACGACGTGAGCCTGGATCAGGGAGACTTCTTCGTGCAGTTGTTCTCCACGGAAGTGGGGATCAACCTCTCACCCAACCTGATGTGGGCAAGCCTTCTGCAGTACGACAATGAATCGAGGATCCTGGGCTGTCAGGGGCGTTTCCGTTGGATCCTGAAGCCCGGAAACGATCTTTACTTCGTGATCAACAGCGCGTGGCTCCCGGATCTCCTACCTCCGTTCCTGCGCGCATCACGTCACCAGGCTGCCGATCGTCTTTTCCACCTCCTCGAGGATTTCGCACGACTTTACGAGCGCCTTCATCGTGTTGTGATCGTTGTACAGCGGACGGTCCTCGTCGAGGTGCGCAACGTGCTTCCGGATCACCGCACGCGCCGCCGCCACACCGCGCCCGGGGGTGAACTGGCGGAAATCCAGTGCCTGCGCCGCCGCCATGAATTCAATCCCCAGGATTCCGTAAGCATTGTCGAGGATCTGGTCGTTTTTAATCGCCGTGTTCATCCCCATCGAGACAAAGTCCTCCTGGTCGGCGGCGGCCGGGATGGAGGCGACGGAAGCCGGTGCGGAAAGGATCCGTTGTTCGACGATCAGCGTGTCGGCCGTGTACTGGCTGGAGCATCATGCCGGAAAACATGCCTGCTCCCTTCGTGAGAAAGGCCGGAAGTCCGACGCTCAGCGCAGGGTTTGTCAGCCTGTTCAGGCGCCGTTCGGATAACACGCATACCATCGTGACGGCCGCGCCGACCATGTCCATGGGGAGAGACACCGGGCTGCCCTGGAAGTTCGCGCCGGTCAGCGTCAACTTTGCATCAGGAAGAAAGATGGGGTTGTCGGCCACGCCGTTGAGCTCTGTTTCGACCTGCCTCCTGGCGAATGCGACTGCATCGTGCGCGGCCCCGATCACCTGCGGCGAGGACCGCATG
>JAFNAG010000615.1 GCA_017860135.1 Acidobacteriota bacterium | reverse complement strand
ACGGGTTGAACGACCAGGACATTGCCGACATGGCTGCCTTCTATGCCAGCCAGAAACCGCAGGACAGTTTGAAGCCCTACAGTTCACCCGCGTTACCGTAATGGCCGACGCCGTGTAATGTGCCGGGCGCATTGATGCAGGGCGCCCGGTCTGTATTCTTCCTGGGTCAAGGCGGCCAGGTTTTATCATTCAAACTGTTTCGTCCCCCTGGCGCAACGCGCCGATTCAATGCGCCAGTCATCAACACTTCCTGTTGCAAATTTGTGACCCTCTCCGACCGCGAGGCGCTCAAGGCCGACCTCACCGTGCGCTGCCTCGGTCTCGGCCTCAAGAGTCCTCCTGCTCGCCCCGGAGGGCATTAACGTCTTTCTCGCCGGCGCGTGCGCGCCGATCCGAGCTTCGCCGACCAGCAGCCCAGGAAAGCCTTTCCGCCGCGCCTGGCCGGGCACCGCGCTGACTATGCCGGCAAGACCGTTGTCTAATTTTCCAACGGCGGCATTGCTGCGAAAAAGCCGCAATCCACATGAAGGGCATCGGCATCGAGCACGTGTACCAACTCGAAGACTGTATTCTCAAATACTTCGAGGAAGTCAGCGGTGCACACTACCAAGACGACTGCTTTGTGTTCGACGAGCCCGAGGCGGTGAGTACGGACCTGCAGCCGGCTTCTGGGCGGCTTCATCGGGACTAAATCAGCGAGGAACGGTCCTGCGGTCTCGCTGGGGACCGAGCATCCCCTGGATGTTCTGTGCTGTCTGCCGCCAACTCCGGGAATTCCAAAAATATCGGGCGGATTCCTTAAATGAATGCTGAGTTGTGCCGTTGATGAAGTGTTGTTTTCATAATAAAACCTTAACCTTGCGTGAGACTATGTCCTTATCTGAACTGGTGAAATTACGTTGTCTTGTCCCGGCAATCATCGCGCTCGTCGCGGCCGCGAGTCCGGCGGTGTTTGCAAATCAGGACGCTGACGATGAGCTATCGCTTATCGAACCCCCGGTAACTTGCCTGGGTCTTCATCCGTGTGAAGTGAAGCCAGATTCGGATGCGGCACAAGTGAATGGAAGGCAAAAGCGTTACCGTGGTAACGCCAAAATTGACAAGGCCACGAGAAAAAAAGGGAGCGTGGAGGCTGAGCGGTTGCTGGAGCAGGTTTATGCATTGCCTGAAGCCGATAAACGTTTCCTTTATGGCAAGTTGTCAGAAGCTCGCGGATTCGCCATCTTTCCGGAAGTGCGTAGAAGCGGTGTGATGGCTACCGCGGCGTATGGCAGAGGCATCATCTCGTTTCGCCCCCCCCTTCTCTTGCACATGCAGGGAACGAGCTTCGGCCCGCAAATGGTTGCCCAGACCAGCAGAATCATCTTTGTTTTCGACAAGATGTGTGACATTAGAGATTTTCTTTCTGGCCATCACCACCTTGTGACCGGTGGAGCAGATACTGTGATGGAGCATGTTGGCCATCCAGACCCGGAACCAAGGGGTTCAGGGGGGATCAAGATTTACACCGTCAGCAATGGCATGGCGATGGGCCAGTCCTTGGGAGGTTTCACTATTCATATCGATGAGGAAGCCAACGCTGCGCTATATGGTGTCGACTTCAAGCCGGGCTGCATTGTCGAAGGCAAGCGTATCGGGCTTCAACTCCCGTGGTTCGTGAAGTTTATGCAAAACATGCAACTTCCCCCCGGGCAACCTCAGAGCACCACCACCGTCAAATGATGGGATAAGAAGCGATGAGGGCTGGTGATAAGGAGGCTGGCTGTTGACCAGCTCCCGGAAGCGACTTTCAGCCGAATGCACAAATGAAATGGCTTGCAGCGCTGCAAGCCGTTGATCTGTCCGGCGCCTGGCAGGATTCGAATTCCCCTTTCCCTGTTCGCAGCAAGGGGTTACTTGAGAAAAATCAATAGACACACGAGGCAAATGGTTTAGACTTTTTCTTATAGGGAGGTTTTGATTCGTTCAGACAGCGGGGCGCATGCGAGTGCGTCACACGGCGATCGTTCCGGTTTGCGTGTCGTACCGAGTCAGCCAAAGCAACAGTCCTCAATCCAACACGCGCCGCGCGCATGAATGAGATATGTTATGCCAATCAAACGATCAGCTCGCTTTCAGTCTTCTTGTCTTGCCCACGTGCTCGTCATCGCGATGGTTGGTGCGACCGCTAGCGCAAGTGCTTCGGGTCCCGAGGTCTCCGCCGAGCTTTTCCCGGGTTACAAGCCGGCCCACACGGTGATCAAGTGTCCCTACATCCCTCCAGGAGTAACGCCCCCGACCTGTAACGGCCTACAGGCAACCTGCGTCGGAACAGATGGGGATGACTTGATACTGGGCAGCGAAGTGACGGATGTGATCGTCGCGCTCGCGGGTAACGACGTGGTTCATGGAGATGTGGGAAACGACACCATCTGCGGCGGTCCGGGCAACGATTCGCTGTTTGGCGCTAAGGACAGCGACACCATCCTCGGCGAGGAGGGTGACGACTGGATCTTCGGTGCTCCGGGCGACGATGACCTGCGGGGCGGCCCCGGCTATGACGTGCTTTGGGGGGGGCCGGGACAGGACAAACTGTCCGGCGGTGAGGGTGACCACGACGTGTGCATGCTGCAACGAGAGATGGGCACGGCTGATGACAGCTGCGAAACCCTCTACCCGCCACCGGGATATGTCCACGACGAGGATCCCGAGGCAGGTCTCCTGAAGGCCGGCAAGCAAAAGGCGCCATAGTGATCTTGCACTGACGATTCCTGGGCCGCTACTGCGCGGCCGGGTGTGGAGCATTAGCGCTTGCCCGGCGGCGCGGGGTTACGCTCCTGGCGTTTCCCCGCCAGCCAGGGTTAGAGGAATTGACAATGAGTCTGGTCACAGCAGAAAACCTGCAGAAGGATTATCCCTTGGGTGACACGGTGGTTCACGCCGTGCGGGGCGTCAGTTTCACGATCGAGCCCGCCTCCTTTGCCTCGTTCGTGGGGCCCTCGGGAAGCGGCAAGACCACGCTGCTCAACATGATCGGCTGCCTCGACCGGCCCACGGGCGGACGGCTGACGCTGATGGGCACCGATGTCGCCACCCTGAACCAGCGCACGGCGGCCGCTTTTCGGGGCGAACACATCGGCTTTGTGTTCCAGGATTTCAACCTCATCCCGGTGCTCACGGCTTACGAGAACATCGAATACCCGCTGCTGATGGTCCAGCGCTGGCCCGCCGACAAACGCAGCGCCCGGGTGCGCAGTCTGCTCGAAGCGGTGGGTATGGCCGATCAGGCGGACAAGCGGCCCGACCAGCTCTCGGGGGGGCAGAAACAGCGGGTGGCCGTGGCCCGAGCGCTCGTGACCAATCCCAAACTGGTGCTGGCGGACGAGCCGACCGCCAACCTCGACCATGAGACGGCCTACCGGATCATCGGGCTGATGAAGCAGTTGCGCACCGAATTCAAGACGACTTTCATATTCTCAACCCACGACCCCAAGATCATGGCGGAGGCCGAGGTCACCTACTTCATGGAAGACGGTCGCTTCCTGGAAGGCAACGAAACCCGGAGGGGGGGCGCCCATGCTTGAGATCCTGCGCATGGCAGCCCGCAATTTGCTGCGCTACAAGCGCCGTACCCTGCTCACCGCGGCTTTGATCACCGTCGGGCTGGTCGCGGTGTTGCTGTTCATCGCGGTAGCGGGCTCCTTCAAGGACATGATGGTGGCGCAGTTCACCGACTCCATGGTGGGGCATATGCAGGTCCACCGCCGGGGGTATCTGGGGGCGATGGAAAGCCTGCCTGTCGATCGCAACATGCGGCCCCGGATGCTGGTCAAGCTTTATGAGGAACTGGACAACACGTCGGAAATTCAGGCATGGTCGCCGCGCGTGAAACTGATGGCCATGTTCAGCAATTTCCAGAGCACCACGAGTATCCGCCTCAACGGCGTGTACCCGGAGCGAGAGGCCGCGGTCGTGCCCCTGTTGCCCAATCGTGTCGTGGCGGGCGGTGAGCGGCAGCCGCTGGTCAAGCGCGGTTATGTCCAGGTGCCGGAGTTGCTCGCCAAGCCGATGAACCTGAAGCCGGGCGATACCGTCGTGCTGGTGGCCACCAACCGGGATGGTTCGGTCAACGGCAAGACCTTCCTGGTGCAGGGCATCATGGAGAGCATGTCGGGGCCGGGCGGCCG
>JAFNAG010000227.1 GCA_017860135.1 Acidobacteriota bacterium | reverse complement strand
TGGCAAATGGTAAATGGCAAATGACAAATTCTGTAGGTTTGGCTGTAGCCCCAATCCGACTCGACTTGCACTTCTATGACGGGCGGAAACACATCTCCGTACTTATGAAATCGAGTACTTAGCCTCAGGCTCTGGCGGAATGTTACCCAAGGCGCCCTCTCCCCCGGCAACCGGCGGGAGAAGGCGCTTTTTCTTTGACCGCCGCTCGCCCGTCGTCTTGCGCGACTTGTGCGAGATGATGATGATATGGGAATCCGTGCGGATGAATGTGTTGTAAATGCCTGACCCGCAGCCGGGCCGCTCAATGGCTGCCGGCGCATGCGGCGACGAAACGTGCGGCACGCGGCCTGGTTGTTTGAGGAAGAACGCCGGGTTTTGATCCTTCCGCAAGCCTCCCCGGAGCCGCCCGCGGGGTATGCGGACGGCTCCGAGCGGATGCCATGCTAGAAGTTGAATCGCATGTTGATCACAAATACGCGGCTGCCGTGATAGTTTGCCGGCATGGTGAACTGGTTCCCTCCACTCGAGGTGGGTTGGGAGATGCGGCCGAAGCTGGTGGAATTGATGTCGGTCGTCGGATTGGAGAAATGCGGCGTGTTCGTCATGGCAATGGCGTCCAGGCGCAACTCGAAGGAATACCGTTCCATGAACTGGATCCGTTTGGACACGTTCATGTCGAGATTGAACATGCCCGGCCCGGTCCAGACTGAGCGAAGAGGCAGGCCTCCGATGGTGCCCGCCGTGGCATTCTGGAACAGCACCGTGCCGTTATAGGCCATCGCCCTCCTCGTGCTGAAGTTGCGGAGATTTTGTTCGGTTGTTATGTTTGCGACCATGGGGTCGGTGACCTGCGTCAGGTTGGAGAAGTAGACCACGCCATTCGAGACCTTGGTCACGCCGCCCAGATTCTCAGGCAGCACGCCGTTTACCGATGCCGTTTGCGTGCCGCCGTTTGTGAAGGTATTGCCGCCGCCGGCCGTGAGGGCGAGCGGTTGTCCGGTGGCCAGTGTCAGGATTCCTCCTATCTGCCACTGGTCCATGATCTTGCTCATGATTCCGCCGCTGTTCAGGTACGCTTTGTTCGGACCGAACGGCAGCTGATACGTCCCGCTCGACTTCCAGTAGAACTGGCGGCCAAAACCAGCAAGCGCCTTGTCCAGCTTCCAGTTCCGGGGGTTGCGGTACGTGTTGGACCCGTCGCCACCGCCCCCCTGGAGCAGCGTCTTGGCCCATGTGAAGTTCGATTGCACCGTCCAGCCTTGCGCGAAGCGCTTCTGGAACTCGATCACTCCCGAGTTGTACCAGGACCGCGCGAAGCCGGCTACCATCGATACGCTGCTGTACTGCGGATTGACCACGACAAAGTTCTCCGGCAGGCCGACGCGCCTCAAAAGACCCCCGTTCTGGCCCGTCAACGCATTGGTGGTGTTCAGCCAGCTGGCAAAACTGCCGACGCCGTTGTTGGCAAAATACGAGCGCGTCGTCGACCAATTCCGCACCGCCATCGAGCCGGTCCACGTCTTGCCGTCGACGACTTTGCCTCCCACGTTCAGCCCCATGAAAATCTGATCGAGCAAGGGAGCATTCCCTCCCGCGATCGTCGTGTTGTACGCGTCCAGAATGCCGTTCTCGAAGATGTTGGCCGCGTTCAGGGCGCTCCCCGTGGTCCCGTGCGTGGTTATGTTGCCCACATACCGGAACGAGACCGTCATTGTGTTCGTGAGCTGCCGTTCCAGCGAGACGTTGAAGTTCTGCACCATCGGAGGCACGAAATCCGGCTCGTAATTCGAGAAGCCCTGGTCGCGGGCCGTCAATGGCTCCACGTCCAGCGGTGCTCCGCTCGGGACCAGCGGCAGGGTGACATCGTCCACGTGGGTGATCGTGGTCGGATTGATCGTCACCTCGGTGCCGAACGTCGACACGCTGCCATTGATTCCAAGGAAGCTCTGCGCTCTCGGACGCGATATCCCGTATCCCACGCGCAGCACGGTCCTGTCCTTCCCCCAATACGGTATCGACCAGCTGAACCCGATCGCCGGCGCAAAGCCCGTATAATAGTCGTTGTAGAGCTTCTTGCCCGGATTCGCCGAGTTCGGACCCACGGTCTCGATCTGCATCATCGAGCCTTCTGCAAGACCCGGCTGCCACAGGGCGTCATATCCCGTGCCCGAAATGCCGAACATGCCGCCAAAGCCGTTGATCGGCGCAGGCATGCGTCCCCACCTTTCAAACGGCACCCCAACCCAGTCCCAACGGATCCCGTAGTTCAGAGTCAGGTTCGGAAACACTTTGAAATCATCCTTGAAGAAGAAGCTGAGATCTCTCTGGTACAAGGTCTTGCGGTTTTCGTACGGGATATACACAGGATTCTTGCCGTCGGCCACGCCAAATCCCTCGTTAATCGACGATACCGATGCCGCAAGGTCGGTAAGCAGGTTCTGCGCCAGGCTCAGGTTCTGGCCAATCCCCGGAATCGTAGACAAGCCGGTTACCGGGACGCTGCCCGCGCCGAAGTCAACGGAGGGTACGACGCCGTTGTTGATGTTGAAGGAGTTCGACACCATCCAGTCAAATTGGAAGCCCCATTTGAAGGAGTGGTTGCCGCGAATCCAGGTGAGGCTGTCCGCCACCGTGTACACCGGGTCGACCAGCTGGGCATCGATGTTCCCTGGAATGGGCTCCGTAAAGGTAGTCCACCCGGGTGTGTAAAGGATCCCATTGATCGACGGGTACACTTCCGGATAGGCGCGCGTGCCCCCCACCTGGTCGATGTTAGGATGCTGCGCCCCCGCACGGAATTCGTTGAGCAATGTCGGCCGGAACGAGGAGGTGAAGCCCAGCGACGCGAACCAGGTGCGGACATTGCTGATCCCCTCCGCCGGAAAGTCGGGATAGATCTGCCCCGTGCTCGTATAATCGTTCTTCTCATACGTGAACACGACATTCATGTGGTGGTTCGTGCTGAAATAGTGATCCACCTTGCCGGTGAACTGGTCCTTGTTGGCAAACGACGGCACCTGCCACTGAAAACCGGCCGTATTCAGACCATCGCCGTTATAATAGTTGTTCGGCAGCGGAACCTCGCCCAGGAACTGATTCACAATGCCCGTGCTGTCGGGCGTCATGCGATTCGGGTCCCTGCCCCAGATGCTCACCGTCTGCAGGTCGCCCGTCGCCTGTGGCGGCTTCACCGGATTGCCGTTCGCATCCACCGTGGGGACATTGCTGTTGACGTTGCCGTTCTGCACTCCCGGGAAGAACCGGAAGATCCCCTGCCGCGCCAGATCCGTCAGCACGGTCCTGTTTGCCGTGTCCGATGTCTTCTGGCGATTGCCGTCATAGAGGAAGAAGAAGAATGTCTTGTTCTGGCGGATCGGACCCCCTATCCGGGCGGCGTACTGGTGGCGCTTCAGGTCCAGCCGCGGAAGACCGTCCTTGTTGTTGAAAAACGTGTTCGCGTTCAATGCCGTGTTGCGGATCCCGTCCACGAGGCTGCCGTGATATTCATTCGTCCCCGAACGCACGATCATCTGAACCTGCCCCAACGCGCGCCCCGCCGATTCCACATCGGCCGGGCTGGTGATGACCTTGACCTCCTCCACCAGGTCCACGGTCTGGCTGAACTGAAACGACTCCAGCCCGCCGGCCCGGTTGAGCCTGGTATTGGAAACGTTGATCCCGTTCAGCGTCGTCACCAGCGATTGCGTTGAGCCTCCGGCCACGTTGACGCCTTCCCCGAGGCCGCCCTCGAAACCGGCCTGGGTGATCGCCAGGTTGGCCGCACTCCGGTCAATCAGGGGAAGATCCAGGATCTGCTGCCCCCGGATCACGTTGCCTACAACCGCTGTGGAAGCCAGCAGCGGCGATTCCGCCGCCGCGCTCACCTCCACCGTCGTAGCCGCACCCGCCACGGCCAGTTTGAAGTTGAGCCTCATGCTCGCCGAAACGTTCAGTTCGACTGGATCAAAAGTGGACTTCTGGAATCCAGCCATCTCCGCAGTGACCCGGTATCTGCCGGGCTGCAGGCTGGCAAACTGGTAGGCCCCGGTCTCGTTGGTTATGGCCTTGGTTTCGACGCCCGTATCGATTCTCGTAGCGGTTACAGATGCACCCGGGACCACCGCCCCGCTGGCATCGGCGACTGTGCCGCCCAGGCTGGCATTGGTGGTCTGAGCGCTCAGCACGGGGCAGAGCATCAGACACAGCAATGTTGCGCTGATCAGTATCTTCATCTAAAATCTCCTTAATAATAGAGGTCCAGATTCCTTGGAGAGCTCATCCGCCGAAGGGAAACGGGATGATTTCCGGATTCGGCAAAGAGCTGAGTTCCCCTGAATGATCCCTTCACGTTAGTGGCTGCTTCGGGTTTCCCATGATCGAGGCTTCCTGGCGGAGGGTTGCCCTTTCGGACAATCCTCCCGGCAATTTCCCGCGCGCGAATGGTCAATTAGGAGGGGTTTGGCTTCTCGCAAAAAACACGAAATATTGATCCCCCTCGAAAGTCCAGCCGGCCATGCACATACACGCTGCTCAAGCAAACGACAGCGGCGCTTGCTATGACGTCGCTAATGGAGCTATCTTAATCAGGCGGATCGGATTGTCAACAAAATACTGGCATATCATTATATCGAGGATTCGGGCACCAGGCAGGTGTGAAATACGACTGCGTCGGCAGCCGACAGCGGGTGGCACACCGGCATCCGCGTGTACCTGGCCATATGCAAAATCGAAAAGTCCGAAAATCCCGTCATGAAACCCCGGGCGTTTGAGCCGCAAGATCTGATAGACGGGAGCCTTTCAATTGATATTTCAGATTGAAGGGAATTCCGCTCACATGATATCTTGTAGGACCAAAACCGGAGGCTGCGTCCCGCCGGTTGCGAGGACTTCGATGGCGCGAAAACCTATTTCCTGCAACAGATCCAAAGAGAAGGCACATGTGCCTGCGCTTCACATCCTGATCCGGGCCTTTGTGGCCTGGTCTCTCCTCGGTCTCGGGATTGCCGCGCCGGCCGCTCCTTCCCTTCACAAAAGGGCCCGGAAGATAATGGGGACCTTTTGCGAGGTCCAGATCTACGACTCCGATTCTTCGCGTGCGGAAAAAGCCATCGCCGCCGCGCTCGACGAAATGCAGCGCGTTGACCGCCTCCTGAGCAACTACTCGGCAGACAGTGAGCTGAGCGCAATCAACCGGGAGGCCTCCCGGTCTCCCGTGCGTGCTTCGCAGGAGCTCTACAGGTTCATCAAGCGATGCCGCGATTTCCACCACGAAACCATGGGTGCATTTGATCCGACCGTCGGGCCCCTGGTACGGGCCTGGGGATTTTTCACATCCCATCCCTCAAGGCCTTTGGATCCGGACATTGATGCCGCAAGGTCGAAGTCGGGATTTGACAAAGTGGTACTTGAGGATAGAGGCAGAACGGTTTACTACACCGTCGCCGGCCTGGAGATCGACCCGGGGGGGATCGGCAAGGGTTACGCCGTCGACAGGGCGGTGGATGTCCTCAAGAAGCGAAAGATACGCTCGGCCCTTGTGAGCGCCGGAGGAAGCACCCTGTATGCCGTGGGAAGTCCGCCCGACTCTGATTTCTGGCGCATCGCAGTCAGAAATCCGGCGAATGCCGAACAGCCGTTCGCAACCGTCCTCCTCCGGGACAATTCGGTTTCGACATCAGGTGTGTCCGAAAAATCGGTGCAGATCGGGGGCCACCGGTACAGTCATATATTTGATCCCCGGACCGGCGAGCCTGTCGAGGGAGTGTGTCAGGTGAGCGTTGTGGCAACGACCGCAACCGAGTCGGATGCATTGACAAAAGCGGCCTTTATCCTGTCGCGGGAATCCGTCACGCAGATGCTCAAGAAAAAAAGAGGGACGCACGCCCTCAAAGTTGACGGCGGGTGCGATGCGCCGGACTCGACATGGATCACCCCCTGGTCTTCCGTGGTATTTGTGCCGGGCCGTTATCAGGGCGATCCGGTTGAGAATGCGGGCATTCGCGACTAAACTGCCTTAACAGGCGCAGAGCAGTCTTCGAGCGCCGCGTTCAGATCCGACTCTGTTACACGGCTCGATACGACTGCCCTGCCGATGCCGACGGGCAGAATCCAACGCGGCGCATCCCCGAACACTTTTTTGTCGTAGTTGATGAACTCGAACAGCTGGCGGCGCGATACCTGGGGAAGCAGAGTGCGCAGACCGAACTGGGCAAGCAGGCTGTTCTGGCGGGCTTCCACAGCAGCGTCAGCGAGTCCCATCCGGACCGCCAGCCGGGCCTCCACGGCCATTCCAATTGCAACCGCTTCGCCGTGAAGGAGGTTGTAATCCGTGGCTGCCTCCAGGGCGTGGCCGACCGTGTGCCCGTAATTGAGGAGAATGCGGTACTGCCCCGAATCGCGTTCATCACCGGCGACCACCTGGGCTTTCAGAGCCGCACACCGTGCGATGACGTTGAGGAGCATGGATCTCTCGAGGCGAATCAGGTCGCCGGTGCTGCGCTCGAGTTGATCGAAGAGCATAGTCCCCATCACCTGGTCCCGCAGCAGGGAGCTCTCGAGCATCGCGTATTTGACCACCTCTGCCCATGCGGCTCGCAACTCCCGTGGTGGCTCCTCACGGAGTACATACGCGTCGCACCAGGCGAGGCGGGGATGGAAGAAGGTGCCGATCAGGTTCCGGGCGCGGGGATGGTTCAGTGCTGTTTTGCCCCCGATCGCAGTGTCGACCATGGCTTCCAGCGAAGTCGGAACTTTGACCAGCGGGACGCCGCGCATGTACGTGGAAGCAACAAAACCGCCCAGGTCGTCAATCGCTCCGCCGCCGACGACCATGATGATGTCGTCGCGCCGGAGCGGCACATCCAGCAGCCAATCATAGACCGTGCTGACTTCCTCCGATGTCTTGGCCCGTTCGTCGGGCGGCATTTCGCGGACATGGAGCTCGAGCCCCACGGCCTGCAGGGAATCCCGGACAGTCCCGCCCAGCCGTGCCCAGATGCCGGCATCAGTAAGAACCGCCACCCGGTGAGCCTGAGGGAGAAGCCGCCGGAGCTGCTCCCCGATCGCCTGCAGGTGATTCCATCCGACAACCGCCCGATACGGCCAGGGCCCGGACGCAACGATGATCGGGGGCGGCAGATCAGGGCTCAGGGAGTGCCGCATGGGCATGACAGGGGCGTCCATCACCGCAGGCGGTGCGTTTTCAAGCAGTCCGACGGCGCGGATCACTTCTTCGGCAACCTGGTCCGGGGTCAGGCGGTCTGTGTGCACCGTCCAGTCGGCAAGCGCATAGACCGATTGCCGGCTGTGCTTCAGCGCACGGATTTGATCCAGCGGATAGACAGCATCGAGCATTGGCCTGACGGCGTTCGGGTCCGCATCTTTCAGCTGTTGCTGAATGCGGGTAAGCAGCGTTTCCGGGCGGCCCTCGAGACAGATGATCCATCCCTTCGATGCCATGAACAGACGGTTTTCCGCCCGGATCGGGGTTCCGCCGCCGGCCGCGATCACGAAGGGCCCCGAGTTGGACACCGCGCGCAAAGCTTCCGCCTCGCGCGACCGGAAGCCCGGCTCGCCCTCGCGGGCGAAAATGACCGGGATTGTCATGCCGCTGCTCTCGACGATGACCTGGTCCAGATCGTAACAGGGGCACCGGAGCCGTTCCCCGATCAACTCGGCGATCGTCGACTTGCCGGTACCGCTGAATCCGATCAGGTAAACGCCACGCTTCCTATCCACCTATCGCCCCCCGATTCCTGATGAAAAGCCGCCCTCGTGCGTCTGATCCGCGGGTGCACGCGTTGAGGATCCTACCTGATATGAGAGCAAAA
>JAFNAG010000226.1 GCA_017860135.1 Acidobacteriota bacterium | reverse complement strand
CTGGGTGCCGGCCCGGGGGACCGAAATCCCGGGCGAGACCCTGTTGTCTATACTGGCGCTTCCGGGGAATCGCGGCCAACTGGCCGGCACTGCGCGCGGCGTTTATATCCGCCGTCCGGGCGCCCGCGGCTGGGAACCCCTGCCCGGCCCAATCGGCAGGCTCTCCGTCTTTGACCTTGCGTTCGACCGGGATCACCGGTGGATTTTTGCCGGCACCAACGACGGTATTTACCGGGCCCTTCCGGAAGAACTGAGGTTTCAGAAGCCCTCCGGCTACACGCTCATCCCAAGAGTGCATTCGCTCCTCGTCCCGCGGACCGGACAAGCCAGGGTATTCGCAGGTACTCACATGGGCGTGCTGCGCTCGGACGATTCCGGAGTCACCTGGACGAGCGCGACGCGCGGGATCCCGGACTACACTCTCATCCATCGCCTGGCATGCTCTCCCGCGTCCGAGGACCATCTGTTCGCCGCGACGACCACAGGGTTGTACGAATCCCGCGATGGCGGGAGGAACTGGGCGCGAGCAGCCGACGGTCGGCTGGGAGTGGACCTCTCTTCCGTCATATTCCTCGATGCGAGCGGAGAAAAGGTGCTGGCAGCGGACAATGCGTCAGGAGGGATCTTCCTCAGCGAGGATGCCGGCGCTACGTGGCACAGGCTGGAGGATCCGGCCTTCGGCTCCCCGGTACTCTCCCTGGCCCAGGATCCACTGCACCCAAATGTCATCTACCTTGGCACGGGCACCGAAGGGGTTTACCGCCTCACGATCGCACTGTCGCCGAAACAGAATCCCGACCAGGGAAACCGGTGACAGGAGTGGTGACTCCTGGACGGGCCGGGAAGCAAAAGCAGCCGCAGATTCCGCAGATTGCACAGATGTTATCCGGGCCGAAAACTCCGTGAAATCTGTGCAATCTGTGGCAGAGCTTTTCCACCGGACATCTCGGGACGGGGAGCGGAGCACGATTGCCATCAGAATTCCTATAGTCTGACGAAGGAAGTAGGAACCCTGATGGAGTATAATCATTCGCAGGGCTTGCTATGAATCTGCGGATCGTTTGTCTTGTGGGCTTTCTCTTGCTCCCGGGGCCTTGTTTTTCCCAGGTGCGCCCCCGCACGCCTGCGAAACAACCATCTGCCCCGCCTGCCTATATGCAGCAGTTGAAGTCCTTCGACCAGGAAGGGGCCGTCACGCGGGTTGTTTTCAAAAACGACCTGACTGTGCTGGTGAGCGAAGCTCACGCCACTCCCATAATGGAAGTCCTCGCCTGGGTCAGGACCGGCCGGCGGGACGAACCGGCCAATCTCGTCGGCATCTCTCAGGTCATGGGGCACAGGCTGCTGCGGGGAACTGCGACGCGCTCTGCGGAAGCTCTGGCTGCAGACCTGAAATCACTGGGAGGGAGGGTAAACCTATCCGTCGGGTATGATCGCACTGCGTTCCGCGTCGTGGTCCCCATTCTTCAATGGAAGCGGGCTCTCGAGATCCACTCCGACGCGCTGCTGCATCCCCTCTTCGATGAGGGAGAGCTCAGGCGTCAGGCCGGGTCGATGACTGCCGCCATGTCGTACGGCATGCCGGATCCTGCGGGGGCGGCGGAGGCGAAGCTGCTCCAAACCGGTTTTGCCGGGCAAGGACTGGCTCAGCGGGCCGGGGTGCAGCCGGATGTCCCGCAGAGCATTACGCGGGAAGCCCTGGTCAAGTTCTACCAGACCGGCTACTCGCCAGGCCGCATTGTGTTGATCGTCTGCGGCGACGTGACGGCTTCCGAAGTCTTCACGGAAATTGCGCGCATCTACGCAGGTGTCAAAGGCGGGGCCGCTCCCGAACGGCGGCCGGCGGCGGGCGCCGCACCGGGCTTGCGCTACTCTCTGGTCCGCGCCGGCGAAAAAATCTCGCGGCTGTACCTTGGATTCCGTACCGTCCCCTATCAGTCTCCCGATTATCCCGCGCTGGAAGTGCTGCGGGCGATGCTGGGCACCGGTGAGGGGAGCGTCCTGAACCGCCGCCTCAAACACCAGAAGGGGTTCGTCTACGACGCCGGGGCGGAGCAGTTCGCTTTTGACGATGCCGGGTATCTGCTTCTGCGCATGGATCTGGATCCCAAAGACCTGGATCGCTGCGAGCTGGCCGCCTTCACGGAATTCGAGATTCTCAAGAATCAGGACGAGGATGAGGCCGAGTTGGTGCGGGCCCAGGCCCAGCTCGCGCGGGAGTTTTGGGAAGGCACGATGGCAGTCTCGGATCGCGCAGAGCGCCTGGCACGCTTTGAATGCATCGGAGCCTGGAAAAACGCGGCCGGCTACCTGGAGCGTCTCGCGCGCGTGCGCTGGGCCGACGTTGCCCGCGTTGCATCCAAATACCTGCGCCTGGAGAACTGCGCGATAATCGAAACCCTGCCGGCGGGTGCAGAAGAGCGGACCGTGAACGCGGAAACGATCCAGAACACGATCCGGGACCTCCTGGAGCTTTCCACAAAGGAAGTGACAGCGGAGCGGGAGAAAGAGGTGATTCCTGCCCTGGAACTGCCCTCCGCCGGCTCCTTCAAGCCCAGCGAAGTCCGGTATGCCTTCAAGATGGCGTCGATATTGCGCGGGCCGCAACTCGCGATCCGGGAAGATCACACCATTCCCTACCTTCACATCGGTTTCTTTTATGCCGGAGGCAGGCTGAGCGAGACGAGTTCGAATGCGGGAATCACTTCCCTGATGCTGCGCACGATCCTGCGGGACAACAAGGCCCGCAGCGGTGTCCAGAACTTCCGGGAGCTGGAGGTCAACGGCGCGCGCATGACTCCCGTAATCGAGGACGACTACTTCGGCTACCTGCTGTCGATCTCTTCCGCTGGCGTGGAGGCGGGCCTCAATGTCCTGAGCGACATGCTCAAATCCCCCAAGTTCGACCCCGAGGAAATCGCGCGCCAGAAGCGCCTGCAGCTGGGCGTGCTGTGGGGCCGCAGCGAGACGGAGCTCGCGTGCCGGCGCGTGCGGGCTGCTCTGTTCCGGGAATTCCCCTACGCGCTGGATGGGGACGGGACGGAAGAGAGCCTGGAATCGATTGTGCCGGAGGCGGTCCGGGCGTGGCATCAGGAGCACATCGTCGACAAGAAGCCGATGGTGGTGATTGTCGGCGATACACAGGGCACGAACCTCGCCGGATACTTCGTGCGCAACTTCAGCGGATCGCGGTTCCAGGACGTCAAGCTGCCCGAGGGCTTCGCCAAGGCGCTCGAGGGCAAAGCTGAAATCGAAGCGGAGCGGAACTTCAAGGGTAGTCTCGTGATGGTCGGTTTCCAGGCGCCTCCCGATGACGATGAGGATTCCTTTCCCCTGATCGTGCTTCAGCACTATGCTTCCGGCCTGGGCGGCCGGTTGGCGGAACGCGTGAGTGCTGCGGTGCCAGGCGCGATTTCGATTTCCCTTGATTACCGGCCTGAGCTGCGCGGCGGCAGCTCCATTGCCTCTCTCCTGGTCCCGCCGGAGGCGGAAGAAGCGGCCCTGAAGGTACTGACGGACGAACTGCAGCGGCTGGCGACGGCCACGATCACCTACAGGGACTATCGCTCCGCATGGAATTCCGCCGTGGGGGATATCCTGATCCGGCAACAGGACCGCGACCGTCAGATCTGCGACCTGGTCAAGAGCCTGGTGGCGGGCAAGGAACTGGTTGCGTTTCAGGATCTGCCCGTCCGGCTGCAGGAAGTCCGCCAACCCGATCTGCAGGAGGTGGCGAAGAGGATTTACAGGATCGACAGGGCGGTGATTCTGCGCTGGCACGGCAAATCTCAGTGACGGAGCGCAGGGTATCCATTTCGAGGTGCCGAGTAATCCCGGTCAGGCGCCGGCGGGTGGGTCGGCAAACATAGGCGGAAACAGCGTGCGCTTGCGGCTTCCCAGAAGCAGGATGGGGTGGTTCACCCTTGTACTCGTAGGGCTGTGGGCGGTGTGGGGCTGGATGATCCCCGCTTCGATGCAGCGCAGCTTTCCTGCTCCCCTTCGGCTTTTCCTCAATCTGCTGACCTTCCTGCTTATCGTGCCTGCGGCTTATTACACCTGGTCGCTCCTCAGGGTGGTGCGCGCAAGGCTGCTCTGGAAGATCCGCCGGCGCCTTATCATCGCGCACATCCTGATCGGAGCAATCCCAATCGTCCTTCTGCTGGTGATTCTCTATGTGTCGGGACTGCTGTTTTTCTATCAGTTGAGCTATTTCCTGGTGGAAAAACAGATCGGGATCCACACCGCACAGATCCATGCTTTCAGCCTGTCCTTGAGTTCAGGGCTGCAGCAGAGCTTGGCAGGCTCCGCCTCGGCGCCGTCCGAACTGAAGACGATGCTGGAACAAGACGCCCGGTACCTGCTGAGCATGTACCGGGCCGCTTCGGTCGTGCTGCGCGCCAGGGATCCGGCCACCGGAGGGAACCTCGTATTCAGCGCGGGAAGGGCCCGCCCCGATCCCGACGCGTATCAACTGCCGCGCTGGCTCTCCGACCGTGAATGGAACGGGCTTGTCTATGAGGATATGCAGCCGGCGATATACGGGCTGACTCCACGCAAGAACGAGCGCCCCGGGATGCTCTGCCTGCGCAGCCTCGTCTACGGCGAGCTGCGGCCGGAGATGCCGTACAGCCTGGAGGTAACGGTGCCGTTCGATGCCGAGATGTTGCGGCGCCTGAGAGATGCGCTCGGCCAGGACCTGCTGCTGGCGGACCATGTTCCGAGCGCCGGTCTGAACGTAGTCCCCGATACGACGCTGCTCAGCGGCAACATCCTCTTCTCGACATTCGAGCCGGAAGCCGGCGCACCACCGACCGCGAGGCCCGTCTGGTCCATGCCGCTGTACCCGGTGTCCTGGGACAGCGGGACGATCCTCGGCCAGACGGAACCGCAACCGGATGCAGACGTCCTGTTCATGGAGCTCTCGACCTCCAAGCTGATGCAAAACGTCTTCCGGTCCGAAAGCAACGTGAGCCGGACAATCCTGGGCGCGCTGCAGCTGGTCGTCGGATTCTTCCTCGCGGTGGAACTGCTCTCGCTGGTAGCAGGCATCCTGATTACCAAGTCCATCACCAACGCGGTCTACAACCTTGACCGGGGCACAGAGTTCATCCGCCGCGGCGATTTCAGCCAGCGGATTGTCGTCAAGTCGGAGGATCAGCTCGGCGCGCTTGCAAAATCATTCAACCAGATGACGGAATACATCCAGACGCTGGTCAAAGAGCGCGTGCAAAAGGAGCGGCTGGAGAGGGAACTGGAAATCGCGAAAGAAGTGCAGGAACAGCTCTTTCCCAAGCAGGCGCCGCAACTGAAGCTCATGGAATTGACGGGGCTCTGCCTCCCCGCGCGCATCGTGAGCGGCGACTACTACGACTTCCTGCAGTTCGACAGCCAGAGGATCGGAATGGCCCTGGGAGACATCTGCGGCAAGGGAATCTCCGCAGCGCTGCTGATGGCAAACCTGCAGGCGACCCTGCGCAGCAATGTCCTGGCCGGGGGGGCGCATTCCCACGCCGGACAGGATGGAGCCGACGGCGGAGTCGCTGCCGTGGTGAGGGTTTTGAATCAGCAGATCTACGCCTTCACGTCGGCCAACAAATTCGCATCCTTCTTCTATGCGGTGTACGATGAAACCCGCTCGACAATGACCTACTGCAACGCCGGACACAACCCTCCGCTTTTTTTCAACAAGAGCGGGTTCCGGCGCCTGACGACGGGCGGGACAGTGGTCGGCATTTTCCCCGATGCGGAGTTTGAACAGGAAACGGTCCACCTCGAGAGCGGCGACCTGCTCCTCGCATACACGGACGGCATCGTCGAATCGGTCAACGAATACGGGGAAGAGTTCGGGGAGCAGCGCCTGATCCGTCTGGTCGAGGGCAGGCGCAATCACTCCGCCGAGCAATTGCAGAACGCGATCGTCGACGAGGTCCTGCATTGGGCCTATGAGGAAGAACGCGACGACGACATGACACTGATCGTCGCACGCTGCCGTTGATGCGCAGACCCGAGAGCGCGGCTTTCAAGTGAGCGCGGGCTTCAGCCCGCGCGCTTTAAAACGAGTAAACTGCGAACTGAGGGGCGGATGCCCTTGACGGGGGCGAATGCCGCGGGATAAGCTGAAAAAAGCAAAATGGAATGTGATTGTGGGACCGATGCGAACTGCGCCCAAACGACTGTGATCAAAACCCATGCTGAAACGATCTTATCTGACCACCTTTGAGATCAGCCGGCTCTGCGAGGTCAATCCGACCACCGTGCAAAACTGGGTGAAGGAAAAAAAGCTGCCTGCGCACGTAACGCCGGGGGGGCACCGCAGGATTCGCAGAGAGGATCTGGTCCGCTTCTTGAGGGAATTCAGCATGCCCATTCCCCTGGAGCTCGGCACACCGCCCCCTCTGGTCCTGGTAGTCGATGATGAACAGGATATCATCGACCTGGTGACGGCGGCACTGCAGTCCGGAGGACAAGCCTTGGAGATTGTCGGCGCCACGAGCGGGGTGGAAGCGCTGCTGATCATCGGCGAGCGCAAACCGGACCTCGTGATCCTGGATATTTTGATGCCAGGCATGAACGGAATCGAGGTGTGTCAGACGCTTAAGGCGAGTCCCGTGACCCGGAACCTGAAAATCGTCGCCGTCAGCGGACACCACGATCCCGACCTGCGCGCCCGGGTGCTGGCGGCTGGCGCGGATCACTTCTTCACCAAGCCTCTGGATCTTCTGGCTTTCCGATCCGAGTGCCTGAGATTGACCAGCTCGCCGGGGGAAAGGTAGCCCGTGTCCCTGCTTGACAGATTGGAACGTCTGGAGGCCCTTGATCCGAAATCGATGAGGGGTCTTCTTCAGTCTTTTCCCGCGCAGGTTGCGGGAGCGGCCCAGGTTGTGAAGACACTCTCACTCCGTGTCCCGTCTGAAATAGGGCACGTAGTGGTGGCGGGGATGGGAGGTTCGGCGATCGGCGGAGACGTGATACGGGCTGCAACTTCCGAAACACTGCGCGCGCCTATGATCGTTTGCCGCGACTACCGGCTGCCCGGTTTTGTCGACTCATCCACGTTGGTGTTCGCGAGCAGCTATTCCGGCAACACCGAAGAGACACTCAGCGCCTACGAGCAGGCGCGGACGGCGGGCGCCTCGATCATCTGCCTGACGTCCGGCGGCAAGCTGGCGGCCCTGGCGAGTTCAGCAGGCTACCCGGTGATCCTGTTGCCCTCGGGACTGCCTCCCCGGGCGGCTCTCGGATACTCCGCCGTAATGTTGCTCGGAGCCCTTCGAGCTCTCCACCTGGTTCCCGACACGGAGGTCCCGTTGCGGGAGACGGTGGAAGTCCTCAGACGGCGGGTCGATCTGTATGTTCCCGAGTCGCCGGAATCTGGGAATCCCGCCAAAAAGCTGGCTCGCTCGCTGCACCGCAGGCTGGTTGCGATCTATGCGTCGAGCGCCGTGCTCGAACCTGCGGCCGTGCGTTGGCGCGGGCAGATTGAGGAAAACGCCAAAAGCCTGGCATTCCACCACCTCGTGCCCGAGATGAACCACAACGAACTGGTCGGCTGGGAATTCCCGATGCCATTGCTGCAGCGGATCGCGGTAGTCTTCCTCCGCGACAAGGGCGATCATCCACAGGTGCAGCGCAGGTTCGATCTCACCCGGAACATGGTCGGGCGGCGGACCGGGATTGTGCATGATGTCTGGAGCGAAGGAGATTCCCTTCTCGCCAGGATATTCTCCGTCATCTGCCTGGGGGATTTCGTGAGCTTTTACATGGCCTGCCTGAACCAGGTGGATCCCACTCCGGTCCCGGTCATCGAGACTCTGAAAAAACAGTTGAGCAC
>JAFNAG010000225.1 GCA_017860135.1 Acidobacteriota bacterium | reverse complement strand
ATTGAGTTTCACTTCCGATTGCGCCCCCGCGCCTGGACCATCCACCGTCAACCGTGTCTTCTGTCGTTAATGCGAATCCAACAGGGGATTCCGGGTGCGAATTCCCTTGAAGCGCGTGAAATCGCGATCCGAGGTCCAGATTTCCCTGACGCCGTGGTCGCGGCAGATGGCCATGATGTGGCCGTCGTGTACCATTGGGCCCACAGCCTTACCCGCATGCACCATATCTTTCAGGTGATTCCAGTAGCCGGGCCCTTCGCCCAGCAGCCGAAGCCCCGGGCTTTCCATCCAGTAATCCACCTGAAGCAACGCGTCCCGAAGGGGTGTCGGCGGCTTGTAAATGCGCGGATGCGTTACCACCGCAATGAACTCGTGAATGCAGGGCCAGGCAATCGCCCACGAGGAATCCCCCTCGGCCAGGCCACGCAGGCACTCGATGGCGGCCCTGTGCCAGGGGGAGTCCTCGCGCACGGAATACACCAGTATGTTGGTATCGACTGCAATCATCCGCCGTGCCCCTCGTATATCAACGACCGTATCGTGCTCCAGTCTCCGTCGCAGACCAGACCTTCCCCCTTGGTGGTGACGGTCTTGAGGCGGAACGGGCGGCGCGAGGGCTTCTTCGCCTGCAGGACAAGCTGCAGCCCGCGTTCGATGACCTCACGCATCGGAATCCCATGGCGGGCGGCATATTCCTTTGCCTGCCGCAGCAGGTCGTCGGAGATTTCCACCGTCGTTTTCATGATCTCAAGCATACCATAAATATGGCTTTGAGAGTATTTATTTATGGTAAATGCCGCCGATCCTGCGGGCTCAGGAACATGCGGGCATTGGCACGCTCGCAGCCGCAGGTCGGATCGAAAATTGCCGGTCAGCATCCTGGTGGCGCCGAAAGGTACCATATGCTGCCAATGGATGGTCCGCACTTCGATACCAAGGCGTCAGAAAACGTTTCCCTGATGGAGATTGCTGAGGAACACTTCGACAGGCCAGATGTCGAGACCATCAAAGTGATAGTTCCGCTCGCCCGTGTAGACGCCAATCATCCTGTCCACAATGATTCCGCCGAGTTTCTGCAGATCACGCATCGCTCTCTCCCATCGGCGATCCCAGCGCGGAGACAACTTGACTTCCACGCAGACTACGTGCGCAGGTCGCTCCGATTGTTGCTTCCGGGTCTCGATAAGAAAATCGATCTCTACGCCGGCTGCGGTCCGGTAGTAGGCCAAATCACGGTGTTTTCCGGTCACAGCGTTGTGCACCCTCAATTCGTGATAGATCAGAGACTCCAGGGATGCACCCTTCCAGGCGCGATCCGGGGAATCCCGCAAGAGCCCGGCGGCAGCTCGAGCGATGCCGGCATCCACCCAGAAGAATTTAGGGTGCGCACCCTCTCGCACCTTGAGCCGCGGCCGGTAGGCCGGGAGGAAATGGGCCAGGAGCGTGTCTGTAAGAACCGCGAAATATCCATCCACACTGCTCCTGGGAATTGCCGCATCCCGGGCGACATTCTGGGCGTTCAGTATCTGGGCATTCAGCTGCCCGGCAATGGCCAGGAAACGCGCAAACGGCGGGAAGCTGCGGATCGCCCCCTCCGCTCGAATCTCCTCTGTCAAATAGGTGCCAACGTAAGCGCTCAACACGTCCGCGGCGTTGGACCGTTCGACCTGAACCATGGGAAGCATGCCGTACTCGAGCGAGTACTCGCGGTCGAACCCGTCGCCAAGTTCCACCGAACAGAACGGCTCCATGGTAAGAGTCACGGCGCGGCCGGCCAGCAAATCGGCACCGCCGCGCTTGAGTTTGCGCGCCGATGATCCACACAACGCAAAGCGCCACCGGCGTAACTCCATGAGTCGATGCACCTCGTCGAGGATAGCCGGAATCTTCTGAACCTCATCAAGAACTATCCATGCTCCGGCGGATCTCTTGCCCACCAGGCTCTCGAGCTTATGAGGATCTGCAGTCAACTCCAGCTGAAGCGAGGTATCCAGCAGATCCAGAATCAAGGCGTCCGGGAACATCTGACGCAGCCAGGTGCTCTTGCCCGTCCCGCGCGCCCCGAACAGAAAAAAAGAACGGTCCGGGGGTTTCAAAAGCCGCTCGAACATGGATTGCATTATTGCATCGTCATTGTAAAAATACAATGCATTATTACATCGTCCATGAGATTCGCTGCGAGACCGTCGCCGATGCGTGGAAAAGGGAAAAAGGGGGACGCAAACCTATTTCGTGATTCCTCGGTCCACGCCAGGGAAAGCAATGTCAGGAAATGGGTTTGCCTTCCCATTTTTGCTTTTCCTCCGACTGCCGTCCGGTTCAAACGGCTGTCAGGGCTTTAGAGGCCGTGCATAAATCAGTTACGGCGCTCCCGTTGATAATCGAAGCGGTAGCTGGACGCGCCGCGGCCTGAGACCTGCCGTGTGTTCAGGTTGAGCTGGTACTGCAGGTAGGGTCCCTCCCGAGAATAGGCTTCCGCGCCTTTATACGGGTAGCCGCGCATGGCATGGAAGGGCAGAGGCTCGACGGTATAGCCGTGCGCGGCATAGAAATCCATGTCCTTCGCGAAACCGTCCGCATAGAAGAAATAGTCGCGAGTCCAGCCCGCCGGCAGGGGGGCCAGGCGCGAGGAATCAAATTCCAGCTGCGCTTCGTCACCGGAACCAAGGATAACGAAGCGGTCATCCGCCGCTGCCGCCAACTCGAGTGCGTCGCCATACCGTGTGTAATTGCCGGCGTGCCGCGCGTACGGTCCGGTGCGGCTGACGTCTTCGTACTGGAAGCTGATGTCGCTGGGCGGATCGCCGCGCAGTTCGCGGGGATAGCCGCGGAATCCGAGCGCGGCTCCGGCGAGCGGCACCTCGCTCAATCGAGTGAGATTCGCTTCGGGTGTAGAGTCCAGCAGGATTTGATCCCAGTAGATTTCCAGATTCGTCAGGATCCGCACCCGCTTTGTGCCCGCGGGCAGCCGCCCGGTCAGGTCCGTCACCATGGTGCGTGCCAGGCCGGCGGGGAAGCCCAGGTCGTCCACGATGTGATGCCAGCGCCCGGCGGCGTCCTGCGCCTGGAGATAGGGAGCGATTGGGCGGACCCCGGACTGGTGTGCGGCATAGACTGATGTGGCGGTGAAGTAGTCGGTGTAACCGTGCATCAGGAGCCGCAGGGGTTTCGCCGGGTCCCACACTCCAAGTTCGAGTTCGACTCCATGAAGTTCGGCAAAACCCCGGAAGGGGAGCGAAGCGAATCCCGTGACGTAACGGCGGTCGCGCGCGCGCAATTCGCGCCGGATGTCGCGTCCGCGGTCGTCCCATGCGCCCGCAGGCAGGCGCGCCCCGCGGCTGGAGATGACCTTGAAGTCGGGAAACGGCGGTGCACTGGCAAACCGTTCATTGGGATAGACTTCTACGTCCGAGGGATGGTCCACGGCAATCAGGCGCACCTGGTCGAGGTAGACAACCTCTTCCATCGGCTCGAGCATCCGCAGGCTCAGACGGCCCTGCCGCGCACGGAGGGCGTTACCCGCCACCTTTACGTATTCGGTCGGGTCGGGAGTATTGCGTTCGCCAGGGGCCACCCAGTGGCCGACGATTCCCGGGCCGATCAGATCGGAGATGAATTCATAGCGGGCGCCGTTCCAGGCGAAGAGAATGGGGCACGAGCTGCCCCGCCGGTCATTCTCCGCGATCTGGTGCGAACGGTCCGCGGCCAGCTGCACTTCGTCCTGCAGGACGCCGGTCGGCCAGAGCAGTCGCACGATATCCGCTTCCTTGACGTCACCGAGGCCCACCAGAATCTCCGGCGCGTTCTGCCCCAGGTAGCCGGAGGAAGACTGCACTTCAAATTTCTGGTAGAGCGCGCCGGCGAATACTTCCACCTTTGTGCCGACGGCGCTCCTGTTGTCGGCCAGAGCCTTGAGCGAGAGCCGCAGCCAGTTATTCCTGCTGCCGCCGTCATTGCGCAGCAGCACCGGCACGCCGCTCCCCTGCGCGACGAGCAGGTCGGCGTCGCCGTCGCCATCGCAGTCTGCCGTGATCAGCGGACCCGGATTGTCGAGGCTCACTTTGTCGAGGCCGGTTTGCGTGGTGAGCTCCCGGAAACCGGCACTCCCTTCGTTGCGCATCAGGATGAGCCGCGCTCGTGATCCCGCGGATCCGGCCGCCGCCAGGTCGACCCAGCCGTCGTTGTCGTAGTCGACCGCCGCAAGGCCCCACCCGTCGTTCCAATTGAGCTTCGGGAGAGGCACGGCTTCCAGCCTTTTGCCCTCGATGTTCCGCCAAAGACTCAATCCCGGAGATCCGCTGTGGGTGAAGGCCACGTCCATCCAGCCGTCTTTGTCAAAGTCGAAGGCCGCGAGGCCCCGGGTGGCCTTCAGAGACGTGCCGCCGGACAGCGGGGTGGCCTGGAATCTCCCTTCGCGAGGATTCCGGAACAACGACGGCGGCCCCTGCGCGCGAGTTACGATCAGGTCCACTGCCCGGTCATTGTCGAAGTCCGTTACAATGCTCACTTGGGCGTCCACAACTTCACCAGGGACCGTGGTGGAGGAAATGTCCGTGAACGTGCTGTTGCCGTTGTTTCTCCAGAGTCCGGGCCCTCCGGGGAACACGGTGGCATACAGGTCGAGGTCGCCGTCGTGATCGTAGTCGAGGAGGTTTACCGCAGACGGCCGGGCACTCGCCGCGCGGAGCCCGGAGGCCTCGGTCCCATCGCGGAACGTTCCGTCGCCCTGGTTGCGGAACAGCTGAATGCCCGATTCCATGGCAATCACGATGTCGGTCCAGCCGTCGTTGTCATAGTCGCCGGCGACGCAGCCGGAGGCTCGAGCCGGGATGGCGAGACGGGCTCCGGCGGTTGCATCGGTAAATCGGCCGCCGGCATTCCGATAGAGCGCGCCTGTGCGCTCCGGGCCGGCATTCAGCAACAGCAGGTCAGCCCGGTTATCGTTGTCGTAATCGAAAAAGCAGGTTCCCGGGCGGCGTGATTCCGGCTCCGGTTTGCCGCCGCCGACCGGCAGGCCGGATTCGGCGCCCGGCATGGGAACAAATGTAACCGCGATCGGCGCGGCCGCGGCTCCGGCAGGAAGCCGCACATCCTGGGCGAGCGAATACTTGCCCTGATCGCCGTAGGTGGTTCCGATCGGCACTCCCAGTTTTTCTTGCGTGAGCTTCTGGAAGCGCTCCAGTTGCTTGCGCGCTTCCTCAGTGTCGCCCAGGCGCTGGTAGGTGCCCGCCAGGCCGAATTGCGCCGATACGTGGTACGGATTGAGTTCCAGCGCCCGCCGGTAGCTCGCGACGGCAAGGTCAAACTGCTTGGCGCTCTGGCGAAGCGCTCCCAGGAAATAGTGTGTTTCGGCATCGTCGGGATCGAGTTGGGCGACCCGGCCAAATGCAGCCAGCGCCCTTTCGCTTTCGTCAAGCTTCCTGAGCAGCAAGCCGAGGTTGAACCAGGGCCGCGGGTTATTCGGCTGCCGCTCGGTCTCCTCCACGAGTATCTTCTCCGCCGGCTCCAGCCGCTGCAGGACGAGCAGCGCGATGCCCTCGTTCAGGCGGGCTGCGAGCAGGTTGGGATCGAGCGCAAAGGCCTGTTCGAAATTCTTCAGCGCTACCTCGGAGCGTCGCTGGTTCATATATGCGACTCCGAGGTTGTTCAACCGGACAGCCTCCGCGGCCTTTTCCGGTTCAGTGCGGGCACTCTTCTCCTGCGGCTGAAGGGCGAGAGTTGCCGCAGCCAAACCCAGTAATAGCGCCCCGGCGATAACGGACTTGCCAGGGAACTTTACCCCGCGACTCTTCCGAGTTAGGCAACGCACCGGCGATCACCTTGCCTTTCTATGCTGCGGGGGACAGGCACCCAACTCCCGAACTCCGGTTCAAGGAAAAGCATGCGGGCGGCCCAGGAATCCGGGAGTTGGGCAGCCTGCCCCACGGATTATACACAGCGTCATAAGTGAGCGACAAGATTCGAGAGCCAGTGCGCGCCTGAGATCCATGACGGTTGCGGCTGTTCCGCCGCTCCCGGGCGTGAAGGGCTGCCGAAGGCGCCCCCGGGCAGGTCTGAGAATTCTCCGTGGTCTCCGTGGTTTCTGCGGCTCGTTTTTGCTTTTCCTCCGACTGCCGTGCGGTCCGAATGGCTGTCCGGACTTAAGTCGCTGTGTCTATTTTAAGAGCTCCACGCCATATTGCTCAAAGTGAGGGTCAAAACCGAAGGCTACGGCTATTTTCAGGCGCTCCATGACGGCGAAGCAAGAGGCGTCAGTATAGGAAAACGCCTTGTCGCGAAACTGTTCGATGATCTCCCATGCCCGGGATTCGTCGTCGGCGGTGACACGCTCAATCGGCCAAACCTGGCTGAGCAACCACCGCCGGGCAGTGGCCTGGCCCAGGCGGGAGAGCAGCAATGCATGGCATTCGGCGACCACAAAGCTGGTTAATAACGGCTTTAAGCCTCTTGCCGGCAGCGATCGCAGCAGGGACGCAGCCTTCCTGTGGTGTTCATCATCCTCGTCCAGAAGTGCATAGACACCGCTCGTATCGACTAGGATTTGCGCCATCGAGCGATCTCTCCCTCAGCCAGGTAGTCGTCATGTCGCCGCGAAACATCGCTTCGGCTACTTTGCGCCATACCCACCATATCCCAGATCGGATCCTCGGGTCCAAGCGGATTGGCCGACACGACCTTGCGCAGTTTCAGGCAATCGCCCTCCTCTTCAATTGTCAGATGGTCTTCGTTGGAAATTCCGAGTTTCCTCCGGAAGACGACGGGAATGGTGACCTGCCCTTTCTCTGTAACTTTAATAATTTTCATAGTACTACCTGAAGTTAGAAATTCATACCGAGTGTATACCATGGGCGGGATACAAATGTCCATGATGAATCGGTGCCTGGTTATTCTGTCCCCATTCGCGCCGTCATGCTATCCGTAATTGCTACGGTTTCGGATCTGAAACGGGCGGGGAGGGGACAGTATAGCCAGGCGGAGTCCCCCCGGCCGTGCGACACCACGCAATTGTCGTGGGTCCTGGCCGTGGCGACGATGAAGCGATCCTCCGGATCCTGAGGGAATCACACTTTGGCAAACCGGGGATGCCACCCTGTCAGAAAAAGAACCTTGCCCTGTTTCGATCGATTTAGGGCAACGTCCCCAGTTTCCTTGCCTGCAATCCACCGAGACCTCCAGGACCTCGAGGTTCTCTCTTTGAAGTCTTGAAGGTCTTCGCGGTTCCGCTTTTCCATCTCGCAGAGGATTAGACAATCTTGAACGGCGGTGTCCGTTTCGAGGACGGACCTGCGCATTAGGGGCCAAACGCGGCCAATCCCCGCCGCGGGAAAAGAGGCCCCATGGAAAAGCGGTCGATCTCCTGCGCAGCGGTCCTGTTTTCGACATTTATCTCATGCGCAGCACCCGGATGCGCCGGCCAAACCGGCTGCGAGATTCCCTTTCGATTTCAGGGACACTGGATTGTGGTGGAAGTATCCATAGGAAGCATGAGCGGTCTGAGGTTCATGATTGATACCGCAGCCACGGGCAGCGTAGTCGACAGGAAGGTCGTCAAGGCGCTAGGGCTGGAGCCACTGCCCGGGGAGTCACAGATTGTCGCCCCAGGGCGGATCACAAAGGCGAATCGATTCAATGTTCCCATGATGCGCATTGGACCGGTTTTCACAACGTTGCCGTGTCACGAAGCGGATCTTGGCGGCCTGGGAGTTGACGGCATCATCGGACTCGATATTCTGCGGCAGCAGACCCGGCTCGCAAGCTGCGACACGAACGAAGTCATCCAGAACAGGAGTTTCACCGTCGACTTCAAAACCAGGAGACTGCACTTCGGTTTGCAGC
>JAFNAG010000614.1 GCA_017860135.1 Acidobacteriota bacterium | reverse complement strand
ATATTCGGACGGCGGGGGGCGTCGGCGGCGTAGGCCATGGCGGGCACTGCGAACGCAGCGGCCAGGCCCAGCATTCCCAGCAAGCTGTGCAGCTTGCCCGGCTTTTTGACGATGCCGCGCATCGCGTGCCGTATTACGGTCTCCATTGTCATTCCCTTTTTCGTTGCATCATTAAACCTCTACCTTGATTCCGCGCGCCTTCGCCAGTTCACGGATCAAATCGAAGCTATTCCCGTATAGGAGACTCAAGCGGTCCAGGCATCCATCTTATTTGGGGAACAGAAACGTTAACTGCATCCTCAAGCCCCAGCCCTCCGGGCCATTTTCAGCCGACTCGGCCCAATACTTTCCAGCCACCGCGAGCTGGAGTATCTGTGGTCCGATCTTGAACAGTTGCCCTGCCTGAACAATCAAAGGAACCTGCCACTGTTCGCTTTTCCAGTCGTAGGCGGATTCCGTGTACGCACCAATGGTCGTATGCGTTTGGGTGGTATAGCTGAAAAAGGGTTGCAGGGTGGTGGAACTGACATCGTCGCGGCTGTCGTCACCGGCCACCGACCAGATGTGGCCAGCCAGCATGCCGACCGTCCATGGCCCAGTCTGCTTCAGGACCACGCCCGTGGGTCCGATACCCCACTTTTCGGTGCCGAGCACGTCTTCGGTAGCCGTCGGCAGCAACAGGACCGGCCCCGCTCCCCAGATCCAGCCGGCAGCTGTCGGCGACTTCGGCGAAAAATACAGGCTGGAGGTGATGTCGCCGAGACCCGATTCGTTCACCGCTGCAACCGGGAAATCCTGTTGATCGACGAGCGGGATGAGGGTTCGCGTGATCAGGTTCCAGTTTTCGTTCAGCGAGAACGGGATGACCGGTTGCATGATCAGACGGCTGACTGCGGCGCCGTCGTTCGCTCCGCCGTACTCGTCATAGTTGTACTGCAGGGGTACGCTGATCAGCGAAGCAACCGGGTTCGCCAGTTTCTTGGCCAGCTCTGCCGCCTGGTCGTCCTGTGCCCGGGCCGGAGCGGCCAGCACCAAAGCACTTGTCGCCAGAAAAAGCGTCGATTCGTAGCGTCTCATCGCCAATAACCCCTCTTCAAAAATTAAACTGCCACGCACTCGCCGACGCGGTGCCTGCAGGCTGCAGAAGATCTGGCCTCACACGGCTGATACACTTGACTTCGACTGCGTGGGAATTGGACCCGGCTGCGTTGACCGGACGCAGATCGAATGCATTTTCTAACCCGGCGCCAAGACCGTCTATCGCAATTCCGCAAAACATGAAATTACCGGACTCCAGATTCACCATAGCCCAACCTGCGGTCACGGTTGAAGACATCAACGACCCCGCGACTGTCAACGCAGGCATCGAACTGATCGACCAGGATGCGGTGAAAATTCAATCGCAGCCTCTGCAGGCACGGCGCGTGATTGTTCGCCTTGGGGCCGCCATGGTCGTGTTTTATACGAGCAACCTTCGCTTGCGAACACGTACGAGCGTCCATGAAGGCCTGCTCGCCTATGTCGCGTTCGGCCCGCAAGCAAGGGGCACCGTGAACGGATTGCCAGTCCGGCCGGGCATGATGCTGGCCGCCGCGCCGGAATCGGAGGCCAGGTTTGTTGTCGATGCCGGATGGGAAAGCGTGACACTTCTGCTTCCGCCCCAGGACATGCGCGCGCATTGGGCTATCCGCCAACGCGATCGTGAATTTCGTATGCCGCAGGGCGTGGAGACGCTGCAAGTCAGCGATGTACGGGCACGGCAGCTTTTCGACTGGGGCAAGCGACTGGTGGATGCCGCCGTACTCGATCCCGCTCTTTTCAACGAGAGTGAGACTGAACGCAGCGCTGCCCAGATCGAGCTGCTCGAGACGCTGTTGGCGACCCTCGACGTGGCCGACGACTTCGAGCCCAGCCGCAGCGACCGGACGCGACAGGCGCAGAGCCTGATCGTCAAGATCGCCGAGGACTACGCCCTGTCGCAGACTGGCGCCAACATCTACGTGACCGACCTGTGCAAGGCCGCCGGCGTGAGCGAGCGCACCCTGGAATATGCTTTCAAGGCGGTGATGGGGCTGACGCCGGTGGCTTATCTGATTCGGCTGAGGCTGCATCGCGTTCGGCAAGCACTCCTGGCAGCGCCACTCGGGTCGACCACGGTCACGGCCGAGGCACTCAGGTGGGGATTTTGGCACTTTGGCGAATTCTCGCGCGCCTACAGGGACTGTTTCGGTGAACTGCCCTCAGATACGCTGCTGGGCCAGACCGGGTTACCCGGAAAGCAATAGACCGCCCCCCGGACTCCTTGGCAAAGCTGATGACCGAGGCAGTGAATCACTTCGTCCCGCCCAGCTCGGCCAGAAGCCGCTGTATCTCCGGGTCGTCCGGCATCGCCGCGGCGAGCTTCCGGGCATAGTTCAGCGCAGCCGGGGTGTCGCCCGCTTCGCGGTAGAGGGAGACCAGCGTGCCGAGAATGTCCGGCGTGTTTGGATGGCGGCTATCGGCATCACGCAAAACGGCCAGCGCCTTGCCGGGGTGGCCTGTCGAATGCAGCGCCACGGCATAGACATAGGCATAGCGGGCATTGTCCGGCGCGCGCCGTGCCGCTTGCTCCAACTCCGCGACGGCCGCAGCCTTGTCCCCCTTGCGCACCAGCAGCAGTCCGAGCGCATGGTGCAAATCCGCGGCGTGCGGCAGCAGCGCCAGGCCGCGACGCAACACCTGCTCCCCCTTGTCATCGCGACCCTGCACACGGTAGGCGTCGGCGAGGTTCACATACGCCCCGGCGAACTGCGTATCGAGCAGCAGGGCGCGTTCATACGCAGCAATCGCCTCCTCGGTGTGGCCCTGACGCAGATACAGATTGCCGAGGTTCACATTGGCCGTTGGC
>JAFNAG010000613.1 GCA_017860135.1 Acidobacteriota bacterium | reverse complement strand
GCAGACGATCACGAGCCGCCAGACCGATCTGACGCGCTCCCCCGCCGTCATCACCATCGGCAGCCTGCACGGCGGCGTCCGCAGCAACATCATTCCCGATACGGTGGAAATGGAGGGCACGATCCGCGCATTCGACAACGAGATTCAGAACCGCATCCACGAACGCATCCGGGAAACTGCCTCGATGATCGCAACAAGCGCGGGTGCACAAGCTGAAGTCACCATCGTGCGCGGCAATCCCGTCACCTACAACGACCCGAAACTCACGGAACGCATGATCCCGACTCTGAAACGCGTTGCCGGGAACAACAACGCGATGGTCACGCAGCCTACCACGACGGCTGAGGACTTCTCGCTCTACCAGAAGCAGATACCGGGTTTGTATTTCTTCCTGGGAATCGCGCCGCAGGGCACGGATCCGGACAAAGCCGCACCGAATCACTCGCCGCGCTTCAACGCCGACGAAGGCGCACTTCAGCTGGGAGTGCGGATGCTTGCCAACCTGGCCGTGGATTACCTCGCAGGAGGCAGCCGCTGAGGATTCCGGAACTACCGGCCGTGGATCGAAGCCGGCGATTTTATGGACTTCAGGAGCTCGAGTTTCTGGGAGTACCGCTGCTTGTTGGCGGGATCCGACGCATATTTTTCGGCAAGCTTCAGATTTTTCACCGCTTCTTCGGAATTGTCGACCTGGGCGTAGGCGCGCGCCAAGGCGAAATAAAAATTGTGCTCCTCGGATTTGAGCCGCAGCGCCTTCTTGAAACGCGCGATTGCCTCCTTGTAGTTCCCTGCTTCATACGCCTGCATGCCGAGGTTGTAGTGGTGATACGGGTTCTTCTCCAGGAATTCCCTGATCTTCTTCCTGTATCCGGCAGCCTCATTCGTCCTGCCTGTCATTTCACAGAGGTTCGCGAGGTTGCTCATCGCTGCGGAATTGCGTGGCTCGAGTTCCAGGGCCTTGCGGTAATATCGTTCCGCCTCGCCGAGATTGCCGGCCTGGTTCCTCGCAGCACCCAGATTGATCCACACGGGAACCGTTTGAGGATCCAGTTCCAGCGCTTTCCTCAAATACATCTCCGCATCGGCGAAATTTCCGAAGCCCAGCTCGTCGACTCCCTTGTTATTGAAGTAATGGGCCATGCCGCGGGCGTCGGGAACCACCTGCCCCCCGATTTCGAGGGGATTCACCCCGGGATACACGTCGATGGCATACGCAAGGCCGCCGATGAACACCGCGGCGTTGACATGCTGCGCCAGGTTCACGAAGGAGCCGGCCTTCGACCAGGTGGGTGCGATCTCCACTTCCCGGAACCTCGCATCGAGATTCAGATGCCGCGCCAGCGCAATGAACAGAATAGTGAAGGAGAGGCAGTTCCCCTTGCGGCTTTGGAAGGTCTCGATCGCCGTCTGGGTTTCCGTGGAGTAAGCAAAATTCAATTGCGGATCCTGGAAGACGGCCGATACCAGGGCCTCCAGACGCTGATAGGGAGGCAGGCTTCGATCCACTCTGGCATCCAGAAAAGCCCGCATCTCCGGGTTCAAGTCCAGCGGATTGGTGTCAGGCGAACCACCGGCTTGCGGCGCCCACAGGAACCAACCCAAGAGCAGATGAGCCAGCATGAGGGACTTCCTTAGTTTCTACTAATCACTGCGTATTTAGACGCAGTCCACACCCCAAATGTTCCCTCTAAATTTTGCCTGCAAGAATCCCCCTATACAATCCCGGGCGGTAACGTTCCTCATGCACAAGCTGAGTCACGGGTCAGGGCACGGAGAGCTTGACGAGCTGCTTGCCCATGTTGCGCCCGTTCAGCATCCCGATGAACGCGCGGGGGGCATTCTCGATCCCGTCCACGATATCCTCGCGGTATTTGAGCTTGCCGGCCAGGAGCCATTCGGTCAGCTGCTGCAGCGCTTCGGGAAACCGGTCGGCGAACTTCGTGACCAGGAATCCCTCTGCGCGCGCCTGCCTGACAAGCAGGTATTGCAGCAGCCGCGGCCCGGATTCCGGTTGTTCGAGGTTGGCCTGCGAAATCTGGCCGCACACCGCCACCCTGGCGCCGGGCGCCAGCAGCCGGAATACCGCGTCGGTCATGGCGCCGCCGACGTTGTCGAAATAGACGTTGATGCCGTCGGGGCAGATTTCGCGGAGGGCTTCGTAGTAATTCTCGATGCTCCGGTAGTTGAAAGCGGCATCAAATCCGAGTTCCTTTACGAGGTAATTGATCTTGGCGTCGGAGCCCGCGGTCCCGACCACGCGGCTGCCATACATCTTCGCGATCTGGCCTGCCGCCGCACCGACAGCGCCGGCAGCCCCGGAGATCACTATTGTTTCACCGGGGCGCGGTTTTGCGACATCCAGAAGGCCGAAATAGGCAGTCAACCCGGGCATGCCCAGGACTCCAAGAGCGGTCGAGATCGGCGCGACCTTCGGGTCGATCCTTCTCAGCCCCGCACCGTCGGAAACCGCATACTCCTGCCATCCGAACATTCCCCCCACAATATCACCCTTCGCATATTCCGGGTGGTTGGACTGAATCACCTTGCCGACCGTCCCCCCAACCATCACATCTCCGATCGCGACGGGCGGAAAGTAGGCTCGCCTGCCGCTCATCAATCCTCGCATGTAGGGATCAAGCGACAGGTAGATCACACGGATTAGAACACGGCCGGAGCCTGGTGTCGGAATGGGACTTTCCACCAGGTTGAAATCTGACTCTCTGGGATATCCCTGTGGCCGGGCTGCAAGAGTGATTTGTCGGTTCATCGGCATACGCCCTCTCCCCTGGAACGACGACCGGGGGAATCCCGGCCATCCAATATCTCTGTCGACAAGAATACGCCAACCCGCCAGCAGAATCACTAACCTCTCTCATTCGGAGAGAGGT
>JAFNAG010000224.1 GCA_017860135.1 Acidobacteriota bacterium | reverse complement strand
CTCCAGGCATACGTTCTCCGGCCTGTAGCCGACTGCAACTGCGTCGTCGAGAGGCGGGGTGGAGAGCAGCAGGAGGCGAACGATCCATCCGTAGGATAACGAACTCGATTCGGCCTGCCAGGACTGGCGAGCCTGCTGAGTAATGGTGAAGCCTAGACCCAAAGTGCTGGGAGACTCGATGAGCTGAGGGGTAACGTGCTAAAGCGATGTCGAGAGGCTGGTGGGTGGTTGGAGACAGAGGGATCGGAAGTTCAGGTGCGTGAAGTAGGGAGACCTGTCCGAGACAGAGACGGCGTTCATGTTGGCTCAAAGCAACCGAAGAACCGCTCGGACAGGAGTCACAGCGTCCGTATGAGCGATGAAGTCCCGTAATGGGGATGGAGCGAAGGGAACGCAGGGAGGTGGAGACGTGACGGAAGGAACGACGGAAAAGCGACCAGCGGGAGTGCCGGAAACGGCTACGCAAGCTGGAGAGATCCGGGACCGATGGGACTGGGTTGAACCGGGCGTCTGGACGGAACGGATGTTGACAGCCCTCGAAAAGGGGGTGAAGGGAGGCAAGTGGTTCAGCTTGATAGATAAGGTGTACGCGCTGGGGAACCTTCGAGCTGGCTTCGCGAAAGTGAAGACGAATCGAGGAGCCGCGGGCGTGGACCACCAGACGATCGAGATGTTCGAAGCACGCCTGGAAGAGAACCTGGAGAAGCTGTCGCGAGCGCTGCGGGAGGGAAGTTATCGACCGCAGGCGATCAGACGGCAGTGGATACCGAAGCCGGGAAGTAAGGAAAAGCGGCCATTGGGAATCCCGACGGTACGCGACCGGGTGGTGCAAGCCGCGCTGCTGAATGTGCTGGAGCCGATCTTTGAGCGGGATTTTGCCGAGCAGAGCTACGGATTTCGGCCGGACCGAGGATGTAAGGACGCGCTGAGGCGGGTAGAGGAGTTGCTGAAACGCGGAAACACCTGGGTAGTAGATGCGGATCTGAAAAGCTATTTCGATACCATTCCGCACGAATCGCTGGTCAAGCGAGTGGAGGAAAAAGTATCGGACGGTGCCGTGATCGCTTTGTTGAGAGGCTATCTCAAACAGGAGGTGATGGACGCAATGACGCAATGGACGCCCGAAGGGGGGACCCCCCAAGGAGCCATTGTCAGCCCACTGCTTTCGAACATCTATCTCGACCCGCTGGACCACGAAATGGCGCGGCGGGGGATTGAGATGGTAAGGTATGCGGACGACTTTGTGATACTGTGCCGAAGCCAGGCAGAAGCTGAGGAGGCGCTGGAGCTGGTGCGGCAGTGGACCGTGGAAGCGGGACTGCAGCTGCATCCAGTCAAGACGCGGATTGTGGACGCGACACAGAAAGGGGGCTTCGACTTTTTGGGGTACCACTTTGAACGGAATATGAAGTGGCCGCGGAAGAAGAGCCTCAAGAAGTTCAAGGACACAATTCGTGCCAAGACCAAACGCACGCAAGGCAACAGCCTGCAGACGATCATCGAGGACGTCAACAAGTCGATCCGAGGTTGGTATGGATATTTCCAGCACAGCCACAAGACGACTTTTGCGCCCCTGGACAAATGGATCCGGATGCGCTTACGCAGTCTTCTGCGCAAGCGTCACGGCCGCAAGGGACGGGGTCGCGGACGCGATCATCAACGCTGGACCAATGCTTTCTTTAGCGAACAAGGGTTGTTCTCTCTGGTAACGGCCCATGTTTCAGCTTGTCAATCCTGTTACAGGTGAACCACCAACTGGAGAGCCGGATGCGGGAGATCCGCCTGTCCGGTTCGGAGGGAGGGGGAGTCGAAACCAATCGACCCTCCCTACCCCTATCTCTTTTTGCGCCCGCGCTCACTTGAGTAGTTTCGGCAGATGGCGATTTATTTCAAAAAATTCGGAATTATTTGCGGTGAGTCTGGCGGAGGGTGTGAGGTGGGGGCAACCTCCAGGCCGCCCCCACCGGCAGAAGTTCCTACTTGCGGTCCATGTAGAGCTTGTAGAGTCTGGTGTGTTTGGTCTCCAGGCTGATGTCCTTGCCGGCAATGAACAGGTTTTTCACCTGGGTCCGGATTTCCAGCAAGTCGCCGTCGGTGACCACGAGATCCGCGATTTTCCCCGGTTCGATCGTCCCGATGCGGTCCGAGACCCCCAGAATTTCGGCAGGATAGAGCGTAACGGACTTCAGGGCCTCCTCGTGGCTCAGCCCATAGGCTTCCGCAAAACCGGCCTCATAGGGCAGATTGCGCACATTCGAGGCGCTCGCCGAAGTCAGCGCAAACTTCACCCCGGCCGCGGCCAGTTCTTTCGGCAGGGTGAATCTGGCGTCGTAGGGATCATCCTCGCGCGACGGCAGCGCGACGATCGAATCCAGGATCACCGGAACGTTTTCCTTCTTGAGCAGCTCCGCCACCTTGTTCGCCTCGCGGGCTCCCTGGATTACGAACTTCAGTTTTTCCTTCTTGCCGAACTCGACCGCACTGCGGATGTCGCGAGCCGTCTGCGCCTGCAGGAACACAGTCGTCTGCCCTTTGACCACCGGAATCAGGGCATCCAGCTGGCGGTCTCGCGGCGTCTCCGGATTGGCTTCCCGCGCTTTGGCGTAGTAGCGTGCCTGCTCCAGCAGTTCGGAGAGTTCGGCCACCTGCCGCTGGACGTTGCGCGCCGCATCTCCGGCCTGCGCGGCCCCCGCAGCTCCTCCTCCCCCGCGCCCGCCTCGGCCGCCTCCAGAACTGGGAAGCTGCACGACCATTCCGGCCGACTTGAGGATCGCCATTTCGTCGGCGGTCCACCCGTCGAGATGGAGCAGCGCCGCCTGCCCCGCGATGATGCCGCCGGAAGGCGCGCTGACGGCACTGGTGATGCCGTTGACGCGCGCGATGGGGATATGCTCACTGGCGGGCAGCACGGCGCTGAATGCCAGCAGCTGCGGCTTGAAGGTGCCGAGATCGCTCGTGTCGGACATGACGTCCACCGAACCGATCTCGGTCAAGCCAATGTTGCCCCAGGCATTCACCATTCCCGGGTAGACTTCGAGTCCTTCCGCCCTGACGACCTGTGCTCCGGAGGGCACCTTGACCGACTTGCCGACCTGGGTGATCTTCCCGTCCACGACGACGATGGATGCCCGGTCCAGTATGCCCGCAGAAGAAAGGGTATAGATCCTGGCGTTCTGGATCACGTAAGCACGATTCTCGGCCGCGGTGAGGGAAAGCGCTGCCGCGACGAGCGCCATGCAGGCGAACAGGATAGTGAAACGCTTCATCAAAATTGCCATGGTGTGCCTCCCTTCAGTCTTTCTGCCGCGGAAGTATGTTGTCTGGGATGCCCGGCTCTGATCCCCGGCCGGAACGCCCTTGAGGTGCGCTCTTCCTGTCCAGGGCCTCGAGGCTCTTGCGTTCCTCTTCCATCCGCTTGCGCATCTCGAGGTCCTTTTGAATATCGAAATAGACCTGGCCGTCGATGATTGTCTTCTGGGCGACGGCATAGATGCTCAACGGGTGGCGGTTCCAGATCACCAGGTCCGCGTCCTTGCCCGGATCGATCGAACCCACGCGGTTGTCGATCTTGAGTTCCTTGGCCGGATTGATGGTAATCAGGGCCAGCGCCTCCTGTTCGTTCAGCCCGCCGTACTTCATAGCGCGCGCCGCCTCCTGGTTCATGTGGCGTGCCCGCTCCGCGCTGTCGGAGTTGAGCGTAGAAAGCACTCCTTTGCGGGTCATGATCGCGGCGTTGTATGGGATGGCGTCCCAGGCCTCGGCTTTATAAGCCCAGGAGTCGGCGAATGTGGACCCGACGGCGCCATGTGCCGCCATTTCCTTTGCGATCTTGTACCCCTCGAGGGCGTGCTCGAACGAGTTGACCTTGAATCCGAACTCGTCCGCCATGCGCAATACCATCATCATTTCGTCGGCGCGGTAGCCGTGCACGTAGGTGAGCCGCTCGCCGCGCAGGACTTCCGCCAGCGGCTCCAGGGTCAGGTCCTTTCTGGGCGGAATCGCGGTCTTGTCGCCTGCCGCAGTGCGCTTCCTGTAGTCGTCCCAGCGGCGCATATACTCGCGCGCCTCGATGAAAGCGGTGCGAATCACGTCTTCGGTTCCCATCCGGCTGGCCGGATAGCGCCCGGTCGTGCCGCCGCGCTTGACGTTTTCCCCCAGGGCGAATTTCAGCCCCGGTTTGGCTCCCTGGAAGAGGAGGCCCTTGGCGTCCTTGCCCCAGCGCAGTTTGATGGTGGCGCTGGTGCCGCCGATCGGATTGGCGCTGCCGTGCAGCGTGAGCGTGGTAGTAACCCCGCCTGCAAGCTCCCGATAGATGTTGATGTCGGTCGGGTCGAGGACATCCTCGATCGCCGTCATCGAGGTGACCGCCAGAGTCCCTTCGTTGACGCCGCCCGAGATGGCGATGTGCGAGTGCGGGTCGATGATCCCCGGCGTGACATACCGGCCGGCGGCATCGATGACGGTGGCGTCCGTCGGCGCATTGACCGTGATCCCCACCTCGGCGATCTTGCCGTCGCGGATGAGGATCGACCCCTTGGGGATGTCTCCGTGCGAGACGGTCATGATGGTCGCGTCCTTGATGACGATGACGCCCGGATTTCCGCTCTGCTCATCCGATGCAGGCGCCCAGGCGATGCATGCCGCCAGAAGGACTGCCAGTAACGAAATCTGTTTCATGTCGACTCCTAGTCTTTTTGGCATGGTTTTCCTCACTCCTGCATCACAGTGTCCCGGGCAGCCGGGTCCCGGTGAAGTCCATGGAGCCCATCGCACCCATGTTCATGGTGCCCGTCATGCGGTTCCCCTGAATCGTGCCGCTGCAGGTGATCACGATGCTCCCATTCGGCGATTCGAAGGTCAGGCTGAATGCGATGCTGTTTCCATTGATGGTCCCCCCCGTCAGCTCCGCGGTCCCCATCTGCGACGAGATGTTGCCGGCCAGCGCGGTGCCGCTCTGCCGGAGGTTGAGAGTGACTTCCATCGCCCCCTGGGGCGTGTTGATGCTGAGGGCCCACCGGCCGGTGGCAACGGATGCCTCGCCGCCCGGACCCTGCCGCCCGGCGCCGCCCGCGGGCGCGGCCTCCTCCACTATGTCGTATTTCCTGCCGTCGACGAATGCGATCTTCACGCGCGTGCGCTCGTCGAAAAGGTCGCCGGTCGCCAGGATCAGGTTCGCGGTCTTGTTCTTCTCGATGCTTCCGAGGCGGTCCGACACCCCGAGGAACTCCGCCGGGTTCATCGTCAGGGCACGCAGCGCGATTTCCCTGTCCAATCCCGCTTCGACAGCGCGTCCCACATTCCGCAGGAAGTCCCGGGGAGTCGCCATGTCGTCGGAGATGAAGGCGAAGCGCACTCCCGCCTTTGCCAGCGCAGCGGCATTGCCGGGGGCTTCCACCCTGCGCCGCAGGCTGTCCAGCTCTTCGCGTGCATCCGGATCGGTCGATGCCGGCCGTTCCGGGAATTTGACGGCCACAAAAACCGGCACGCCGCGGCTCTTCAGCAGCGCGGCGACCTTGCCCGCTTCCCCACAGCCGGTGAGCACCGCATTGAGTTTGAAGGCGTCCGCGAGGTCGAACGCGCGCCGGATTTCGATCTCCGTATTGGCCTGCAGCAGGACAGGCATCTCGCGCCGCAGCGCCGGCTGCAGCGCTTCGAGCGCGCGGCTGTACTCCGGGCGTGTGGCGCCGGGATTGGCTTTGTAGATGTTCCAGGCCGTGGCGTACTGGTCGGCGTCCAGCAGTGTCTGCTTGACGAAGGCGATGATCCCCATCAAGGATCCGGGGTATCCGCCTCCGCCCCTGCCGGACACGGTGTTGATGTAGAATCCCGCCGGATTCTTCACCACCATTTCGCCGGTTTCCGTGCCACCCAGGTTCACCAGGGTGCCCTGTCCGGGAAAGAAACCCCGGCGCGGCATGACCAGAGTCGTGGTGATCCCGGCCGACCGGGCCAGCTCCACCTTGCGGTTGGCCGGGTTCAGGACCTCGAACCCCTGCCGGTACGGCGTCAGTCCCTGCCTCTCGTCGGGAGATCCCGCCGGCTGCTGCTGTTGCTGCTGCCCCCGTCCGGTGGCCGGCGTCGCCTGCGCAGGCGCGGTCTGGCGCGCGGGAGTGGCTTCCTCCAGCCCGATGTCCGAGAATGCGTCAATCAGTCCCGGATAGACCGTCAATCCGGTCGCGTCAATCACCCGGGCATCTGCGGGCATCGTCACATTCGCACCGACTGCCTCTATTATGCCTCTGCGAATCAACACCGTCCCCTTTTCGATCACAGGGGCGGTGACGGAAATGATCCTGGCGTTTGTGATGGCAAACACCGGGATGTCTTGCGGTCTCACCAGGGTCGCGGTTGCCAGGAGCAAGATCGCCATGCAGGCGATCAGCGACAGCCGCCACCTCGCGCGGTGGGACCGGTTCCGGGCGCGTGAAAGCGTCATGCAGAATCCTCCTCTTGAAAAATGTAAGCAATGAATTCCGGGGCCGCCGGAATGATTGAATCAGCTTGAAAACGACGGGCTATCTTATAACAGACTGGGGGAGAAAGGGGACAGAATTTGGGAGTCAGGAGTCAGGACTCCGAACATGAAATGGCGGGGACTCTCTACGTAATCCACGACTCACAACGGGTTCTTTGCCGCCATACACGGCGACATAAGGCCTGGCAGTTATTTGGACCGAGCTGCAGTCAGAAGAAAAGCAAAAAGGAACCACAGAGACCACGGGGACCACAGAGCAGCCGATGGCCGCAACCAGGCAGAGCGACCACTCCCGGGATTGGCACAATCGGAATCGCAACCGCTATCGCTATCGGAATCGACGTCGGCATCATGGCGCTGCCGGCATCAATGCAGAGGAGCCCGATTATGCGCAGTTCTCGATTGCGATTGCGACTGCGATTGCGATCCCGATTCCGATACCGACCGTTATTCCGTGGTGCGGAATGACCCTTTCCTTGTTGGCAAGGTTTTTCAGGTGAGTAGTACAAAGAGATCCCGGGCAGGTATCACAGCAGCACCGCTCCGTGATCTCCGTGGGCTCTGTGGTGAAAAGGCGTACGATTCTGTCCGCAACAGACGCATACTGGTTCTCAAACCCCGTCGCCCATTTACAACGCTGTATATCACGCCTGACTTCTCGCTACTGACTCCCGCTCCCCCTCACTCCTGACTCCTGCGAAGGAGGACATAGATTGCCCCAACGCCGCCGTCGGTGTACGGGGCGGACGCGTAGGCCACCACGTGGCGGGACATCCTGCGTGTGGCGAGCCAGCGCTGCAGGTGCTCCTTCAGCACCGCCTGGTCGCTCGGCGAATTGATTCCGCGCCCGTGCACGATCTTGACGCAGCAGGAGCGCTCGCGGGACATGCGCACGATGAACTGCTCGACGGCCTCCCTCGCCTCCACCCGGCTCAGCCCGTGCAGGTCGATCATTCCCTGGATCGAATAAGTGCCGCTGCGAAGACGGGGAAGGAAGCGCCGGCCGGCGACGCCGATCCAGCCTTCAATGTACTCCGGGTGGTCCAGGATCGGCGGTGCAGCAGCTCCCCCGACAGCCTCCCGGAACAGGCGCTCGTCTTCCAGCAGCGGGTCTTCCGGCACGGTGTGGGCGGCGGGGGGCGTGGCCGCTGCGGGCGTGTGCCGCCAGGAGATGCGATGTACTTCCTGCATGGCGTCTTCGAAGAGCCGCGTGTCGTCAGGGGGCGGTTCCGGAGGCTGGGCTGGCTGCGGCGCCCGGGAAGACCTCGGCTGCGGTGCAGAGGGAGACTCCGGCTGCGGGATTGCATCCGTTTTCCGGCCCATGCCTGCCTGCTTGATCAAACCCGACAGCCCGCTGAAAGGGCGATTGCCGTGTTCAGGAACCGGTTCAC
>JAFNAG010000223.1 GCA_017860135.1 Acidobacteriota bacterium | reverse complement strand
AATTGGTCTACCGGATCAAGATCGAAGTCGAGAATCCCGGGTACGAGCTGAAGCTCAATATGCCGGCGGAAGCCGAAATCCCGCTGTCGGGGAAATAGTCGGGTGTTGGGTGTTGGGTGTCATAAGGACTGTGGTAAATAGATTAGAATGAGGACAGGTCAAAGTAATTCGCCTGTAACGCAAACCGGTTTTCTACTGACTGCTGACTTCCGACTCCTGAATCCCTCGAAAGAACTGGATTTTCAGCCGGAACCCATCAGATCTGAAGTCGTTCACGCGCAGGAATAAACGAATGGCCATGGTGGAAACCGAAAACCTGACGCGCCGGTTCGGCCCGGTCACCGCGGTCGACAGGCTTTCGATCCGGGTCGAACAGGGCGAGATTTTCGGCCTGGTCGGGCCGGACGGTGCAGGCAAGACGACAACCCTCCGGCTCCTCTGCGGCCTCCTGGATCCGTCCGAGGGCAATGCCAGGATTGCGGGTCTCGATGTCCGGCGGGAGCTGGCGGCCATCAAGGACAGCATCGGCTATATGGCCCAGCGCTTTGGGCTGTATGCGGATCTCACCGTCGAGGAAAACATGAGCTTTTATGCCGATCTTTTCGGCATTTCCACGAGTGAGCGCGCCACCCTCTCGGGCCGGCTCCTGAGAATGACACGCATGGAACCATTCCGCAGCCGGCTTGCGGGCAACCTCTCCGGCGGCATGAAGCAGAAACTGGCGCTGATGTGCACGCTGCTGCATCACCCCCGCGTTCTGTTTCTGGACGAGCCGACCAACGGAGTGGATCCGGTCTCGCGGCGCGATTTCTGGGCCATCCTGTACCAGTTGGTCAGGGATGGGCTGACAGTTGTCATCACGACTGCGTATCTGGACGAAGCGGAACGATGCAATCGCGTCGGGCTGATGCATCAGGGAAAACTGATCCGCTGTGAGGCTCCGGATGCGCTCAGGCGCAACCTCGAAGAGTTGTGTTACGAGGCCCGGACGCCCGATGTGCGCCGCGCGAGAGACATCCTGGGGCGTCTTCCCGGCGTCGTGAGCGTCGAACCGGCAGGGTCGGTGCTGCATCTCTTCCTGGCGCCTGCGCAATTGGCGCCGGAAAGGCTGCCGGAGGCGGCGGCAGCGGCGGGTCTGGAGGAGGTCGAATTCAAGCAGATCATTCCGTCCCTGGAGGATGCGTTTATCGCATTGATCCGCAGGGCGGCGCTGCATGGGGACGAATCCGGCGGTGCGGCAACGGAGCGACAACGATGAGAACCACGAAATACACGAAATGCACGAAAGGGATTTTGCATCGGAATGGATCTAACCGCAGCGATATCAATAGGGATCTAAAACGCATGCAGACGGCGTTGACGCGGCATTCAGGATCGAATGCACTCTCTGTGGTTCGATTTTGCTGCTGCGACTGCGGTTCGGTCCCGGCAAGTGTCGCCGCCATTTGCGTGTTTCGTGGTTCGAATGAACGGTGACTTCATGCCAGCGGATTGGACAGTCGAGGTTGCGGAGCTGACGAAATGCTTCGGGAGTTTCTGCGCGGTGGACCATGTGTCGTTCTCTGTGCGGCGCGGCGAGATTTTTGGATTTCTCGGCCCGAACGGCGCCGGCAAGTCGACGACCATCCGGATCCTGTGCGGGCTGCTCAAGCCCTCCGGCGGGCGCGCCTCGGTGGTCGGCCTGGACGTCGCGGCTGCGCCTGAGGAAGTACGCAAGAACATCGGGTACATGTCGCAGAGATTCTCCTTGTATGATGATCTCACCGTCGAGGAGAACCTTGATTTTTTCGGCGGCGTGTATCGTGTGCCCAAGGGGCTGCGCGCAGAGCGCAAGGACCATGCCCTGCGCATGGCGGGGCTCGTGGAACGCAGGGACGCACTCACCCGGACGCTTTCCGGCGGCTGGAAGCAGCGCCTTGCCCTCGGCTGCGCGATTCTTCATCGCCCGCCGGTGCTTTTCCTGGACGAACCCACGTCCGGCGTCGATCCGATCGCGCGCCGGGACTTCTGGGCCCTCATTTACCAGCTCTCCGATGCCGGGCACACTATTTTCGTCAGCACCCACTACATGGACGAGGCGGAGTACTGCCATCGGCTTGCCCTCATGTACCGGGGAAGGATCATCGCGCTGGATTCTCCCGAGGTGCTCAAAAGCACGCTGCACACGAACAGCCTGATGCATCTCGAGTCGTCCGATCCGCTGGGCAGCATGCAAGCCCTCGAAAGCGAATCCGCAGTGCTGGATGTCGCGGTCTTCGGCAGCGGTCTTCACCTCAGGGTGGTGGATCCGGTGCAGGCGGAGCCCGGGATTCGCCGCAGCCTGGCGGCAAAGAACATTCGTGTCCTTCACCTGGAGGTCATCCGCCCCTCGATGGAGGACGTCTTCGTTTCCTGCATCGAGGATGAGGAGAAAAAAGCATCGTGAATGCGCGCCGGACCTGGGCCGTAGCCCGAAAGGAGTTTCTGCACATACTGCGTGACCCGCGCAGCCTGGTGATGGCGCTGGCTCTGCCGCTGCTCATGCTCGTGCTCTTCGGCTTTGCTCTGACGCTGGACATCGACCGCATTCCCACGATTATCTGCGACGGGGACCGGACCCCCGAGAGCCGGGACCTGATCTCGCGCTTCCAGGGCTCCCGATACTTCCAAATCGTGAGTTTTGTGGACGATTCCCGCGCCATCGAAGACGCCATCAACCGTAATCAATGCCTTTTGGGAATCGTCATTCTGGATGATTTCGCCGGGCATCTGCTTTCCGGGCACGAGGCGCAGGTGCAGCTTCTGCTCGACGGCAGCGATTCGAACACCGCCTCCATCGCCCTGGGTTATGCCCGAAGCCTGCTCCAGGAACACGATGTTGCGCTTCGCAACGAAACGCAGAACCGGCGCGGCGCCGGATCTGTCTCCGCCGCTGTCCGGCCAAGCCTGCGCATCTGGTACAATCCCGACCTCAAATCCAAAAACTACATCGTCCCCGGGCTGATCGCCGTAATCCTGATGATTATTGCCGCACTCCTCACCTCATTGACGATTGCGCGCGAGTGGGAGATGGGCACCATGGAGCAGCTGATCTCCACTCCGGTGCGCCCGGCCGAGATCGTCCTCGGGAAGATGGCTGCTTTCTTTGCCCTCGGCGCCGTCGACATGATTGTCGCGATTGTGGTCGGAGTAGGCATTTTCCGGGTTCCATTGCGCGGCAGCATCCTGTTTCTGGGGATCACCAGCGGACTGTTCCTCACCGGCGCTTTGTTCTGGGGGATCCTGATCTCGACGGTGGCGCGGACGCAGGTGTTGGCCTATCAGCTGGGCGCCGTCACCTCGTTTCTGCCGGCTTTTCTCCTGTCCGGTTTTGTTTTTTCGATCGCGAACATGCCGCCGGTGATCCAGGCCGTCACCCATATATTCCCCGCCAGGTATTACGTCGCGATCCTGACGGGCGTGTTCCTGCGCGGCGTTGGTGCGCAGGTGCTCTGGAGCGAAGCGGCGTTTCTCCTCATATATGCCGTTTTCGTCTTCCTTGCCGCAACGCGGAAGCTCAAGCAAAAGGTCGCCTGACAACCATGTGGGAACGGATCAGAGAAATCATTCGCAAGGAGTTCTATCAGACGCTGCGCGACCCGCGCAGCCGTGCTTTGCTGTTCGGCCCTCCCCTGATCCAGCTCATCGTCTTCGGATACGCCGTCAACCTGGATGTGGAGCTGACCCGGATCGCCTGGATGGACATGGACCGCTCGGCGGAGAGCCGGGAGCTCCTTTCGGCCCTGCAGGGATCACAGTACTTCGAGGTCGGCGAGGTGCTCACCCGCGAAGACCAGATCAGCGAGGCGCTCGATCACGGGCGGGTGCAGGCCATCGTACGGATCTTCCCGGGCTACGGGGCGGATCTTGCGCGGAACCGTCCCGGCCAGGTGCAGATCCTGATAGACGGCACCAACTCCAATACTGCCGGCATCATCATGAACTATCTTGCGCAGGCGGTTGCCGCATATTCCGGCAGGGCGCAGCAACTGCAGCTGAACTCCCGGGTAATGGCGCGCACCCAGGGCGCCGCCGTCGCGGCGCCGGGTTCCGCCGGCCTGTCGGTGAAGAGCCGGGTCTGGTTCAATCCGAATCTGAAAAGCCGCGTTTATTTCGTGCCCGGTGTCATCGTCAACATCATCGCCCTGGTGACAGTCATGCTTACGGCGATGAGCATCGTGCGGGAAAAGGAGATCGGAACGATGGAGCAGCTGATGGTCACCCCGATTCGTCCCATCGAGCTGATGCTCGGCAAATTGCTCCCCTTTGCCATCGTCGGGATCCTGCAGGTCGGGATCGTAACCGGCGCGGCGCTCCTGATCTTCGACGTCCCCTTCCGGGGGAGCGTGACGCTGCTGTTCGCAGCCTCAATCCTCTATCTCCTGACGACGCTCGGTGCGGGGCTTTACATCTCCACGATTTCCCGCACTCAGCAGCAGGCGATGATGTCGACTTTTTTCTTCTTCGTACCTGCGATGCTGCTCAGCGGCTTCGCTTTCCCGATCCGCAACATGCCATTGCCGGTGCAGTATCTGACTTATCTCAACCCTCTGCGCTATTTCATGGAGATCGCTCGCGGCCTGTTTCTCAAGGGAGTTGGGATTTCGGTCCTGTGGCCGCAGCTCGCGGCGTTGGCCCTCTTCGGCACCGTAATCCTGGGGCTGAGCGCCCTGCGATTCCATAAGCGGTTGGATTAGATGCTTGTCCGGATGCCTATTTCACGGCCGTGAACATGATCTCGACAAGACCGTCGGGGCTCACCAGACCGGTCTCGACGGTGGCGCGCGCCGGGAAATCGCCCGTAAAGATCTCCCGATAGGCCTCGTTCATCAGGACGAAGTTCCTGATGTCGGTGATGTAGACGGTGCTGTCGACTACATCTTTCCAATCGAAGCCGGCTGCCTTCAGCGTCCGGGCGACACGTGCCAGTGTCGCGCGGGTCTGGCCCTTCGCATCCCCTTTGTTGCCGGCTTCATTGCCCAGCATGCCGGAAAGGAACAGCCGGTTGCCGGTCCGGATTGCCGCGCTCAGGTTCGGGTTCGGCTGCGCCGGGCTGCCGTCCGCGTTCGGCGGCAGGATCGCATTTCGGGTTGCGCCCTGGACCGCCAGCAGCGTGATTTCAAGGAGCGCCTCCGGGTTCATGAGCCCTGCCCGCACGGTCGCGCGGGCGGGCGGATCTTTCGGAAAATATGCCCGGTAAGCCGCGTTCATGTCCTGGAACATGGATGTGTCGGTGAGGTACACCCTGGAACTGGCCACGTCTGCTAAGCCCATGCCCCCCGCTTTCAGGATTTCGCCGGCATTGTCCATCACGGTCCTGGTCTGGGAAGTGATGTCCCCGGGGACCACGGAATTGTCCTTGCCTCTGCGGGAGATCAATCCCGCGAGGAACAGAGTATCCGCCGAGCGGATCCCGTAGCTGTAAGGGCTCGCCGGCCGGATCCACCCCTCCGGGTGCACGATGCGCCGCTCCCCGCCGTCGGGCACGGCAATCATCGAGATCTCAATCAGCGCTTCCTGCAGGACGAGATTCGCAGCCACCGTAGTCCGGACCGGCGGGTCCTTCGGCCAGTATCCGCGGTAGATCTCGTTCATTGCCTGGAAATCAGCCGCATTGCGCAGATATACAGTGACCGACAGGACATTCTCCATCCTCGATCCTGCGGCCTTGAGGATCACGGCGAGGTTTTCGAGGACACGGCGGGTCTGTGCCTTGATGTCGCCCGTGATCTTGCCGGCACTGTCGGTTGCGAGAGTGCCGGAAAGGTAGATAAAGTTCCCGGCCCTGACCGCCGGGCTGAAGGGGGCGTTTACGCTCGCGCCGACGCGCACGATCTGCCTGGCGGTTTGCGTCGCCCCCGGCGCGGTCAAAAGAGACAGCACAGCAATCGAAGACAGGAGTATTCGCATGATCGGTCTCCTCAGCGCACGAACCGGTTCTTCTGGTAGCGATTGTACTCTTCTGCGAGGACTGCCTTCATATCCACCTTCTTCGTGATCCGATAAATTGGGACCATCATCTGCCGGGCGGGACGGGCGGGCGCCGCCTCCTCTTCGCTCGTGCGCACGCGCGCCTGTCCCGTGACCTGCACATAGTTGTCAAGATAGTTCCAGGTCAACAGGTTGTCGTCCGTTTCGGGTTCGAGCATGTAAGAGATCAGATTCGCCTTGGGCTGGCCGGCCGGCACGAAGAATGAGCCCGCTGGGAGTCTCACCTTTTCGACCTTCTTTGCCACCTTGGCTGCCTTCAGATAATGTCCCTGGAAGTACTCCCTGTTGAGCACTTCGTTTGCGTAATAGACCTCGACCTCCGTCTCCAGCGGCTCGGTGAGTCGCATGACGGCGATCTGGTGGTCGAAGAGGAGGGGCACGACAGTCGCCAGGCTGGGAGGAAGCACGTAGCCCCAGGGCCGGCTCGTGGTCCTCGTGGCGGTGAACTTCGTGAACACCGGCCTCACGACCTTTTCATATTCACGGGGCTGCGCTGCACCCCGCGCCTGAGCCGGTGCAGCGCCCCTTGCCTGCCCCTGCGCGGCGCCCCTTGCCTGTGCGGGCGCATCGGACGGCGCGGCGGCTTTCGGCCTCCAGAACTCTTCATCCCCTCTCGATCCCTGCTTGTATTCGAGCACGATCTGATCGTTGTCGGCATCGTCGCTGCCGAGCCGGATCGCCGTTTCCCTGGCCTGCATAACCACCTTTCGCAGTTGCTGGCCCTGCTCGGCGGCGAAGCGTATCACCTCGCGCTGGCCGATGTACTGGCCTCGGATCTGGTGCCGGAACCTCTCTTCCTGGGGCACCGGCACCACTTCGCCGCCGTTCTTGATCAGCCGGTGGCTGAGTCCGGGGGTTTCGAAGAGGAAGCCGACGCTGTTGCTGAGCCCGGCGTATGTGTGATGCTTCCGCGGTTCGCACGATGTCGGCGTCCAGCCTTCCTGCCCCTCGAGGCGGCCGGGACCCGAGTACCAGAATCCGTCGTAATCCTCCTTGCGCAAGGCGCTCTTGATTCTCGGAATGATCTGGTCGTTCCCCAAGGCAACGAGGTTCTGATCGCAGGCAGGATTCAGGCAGGTCTGAAATGTCAGGGTGTACGGGGCGGCGCCGCCATGGTGGGTGTCCACGTGAATGTCGGGCTGCCACACATTCATCACACGCGTCACCAGGCCGTTGATCTCCTGGGATTCCAGCTTGATGTAGTCCCGGTTCAGATCGAATTGCTGTTCGTTGGTGCGGCGGTAGACCTCCGCGCCGTCCGGATTGATCGTGGGCACGATCAGCACGACAGTCCTGCTGAGGAGGGGCCGAAGCTCGCCCTGGGTCAGGTCCCTCATCAGCATCAGGGAGGCTTCCTTACCCGAGTATTCGCCTCCGTGGACATTGTTGACGATGAGGACGACCGGCTTGCCGGTGTTGAGGATGTCCGACGGCTGGTGCACCGGCGGATCCGACAGGATGCAGAGCACTACATCGCGGCCCAGAAGAGTCTCGGTGATTTTCTGAACCTTCATCAGGTCGGTGCGCGCCGCCAGGCCGTGTATGTACTCCATCATCGGCTGGTACAGGATTCCACGCTGCTGGAAATTCGCGATTTCAGCGGGAGTCCTGAGACCCTGCGCTCCAAGAGATCCGGCAAATACAAGCATGCCAAGCATCAGGCTGAATGCGAGAATTTTTCGTAACATAACCGTGATCACTCCTTGCATGTGATGTCAGAGGTTTCCTTCCATGCGCAGTCGCGAGATTCGAGATTCGAGATTCGAGATGCGAGAGACTTGGTTTCCCGCCCGGTTAATGATAAAAGGAGATCCTCCCGGGAACGAAGGAAATCCTGTTGGCGCAGGAATCGAGGGACACCGGTTCGTCTCTCCGAAGGAGGGCTGTCTTGACGGGCTTGAAGGACGATATCTGCGACATCGCAGTCATCGGCGGGGGGATTGTCGGGCTGGGGACGGCACTGGCCCTTGCGGAACGGCACGCCGGATGCTCGCTTGCGGTTATTGAAAAGGAACCGGAGCTGGCAAGCCACCAGACCGGCCGCAACAGCGGCGTGGTTCACGCGGGAATCTATTACAGAACGGGCTCCGCCAAGGCGAAACTGTGCGTGGAAGGCGTCCGCCTGCTCACCCGGTTCTGTGATGAGAACGGGGTGAAGTATGACCGGTGCGGGAAGCTTATCGCAGCGGTCGACGACGGGGAACTGCCCAGGCTGCAGGAGCTGTACGAGCGGGGGACGGCAAACGGTGTGCCCGGACTGGAAATCATCGGCCCGGAGCGGGCGCGCGAACTGGAACCTCATGCCCGCGCCGTTCGTGCGCTGTATTCTCCCGCGACGGCCGTCATCGATTTCCGGGAAGTTGCAGAAGCCATGGCCGCCCGTCTCCGCCGGCACGGCGCCCGGATCATCACTCGAGCGCCCGTGCGGGCAATCCGCCGGGAGGCCGGGACGCTCCGTCTCGACACGGCAACCGCGCAGATTTCCACCCGCAACCTGATCAATTGCGGCGGACTGCACGCGGACCGCATCGCACGGATGATGGGGATCGATCCCAACGTGCTGGTCGTGCCGTTCCGCGGCGAGTACTACACGCTGCGACCCGGCTGCGGCAAGGTCCGGGGTCTCATCTATCCGGTGCCCAACCCGCAGTTCCCTTTCCTGGGAGTGCATTTTACAAAACGCATCCATGGCGGCTACGAAGCGGGGCCGAACGCGGTGCTCGCGTTCGCGCGGGAAGGCTACCGCATGCGTAACATCGGTCCCCGCGACCTGTTCGAGATGTTCACCTATCCGGGATTCTGGCGGATGGGGTGGAAGCACTGGCGGACGGAAGTGTACGAACTGTACCGCTCAATGAGCCGCCGCGCGTTCCTGCGCGCCCTGCAGAGGCTCGTCCCGGATCTCGAAGACCGGGATCTCGAACCGGGGGGATCCGGCGTGCGCGCCCAGACGATCACCCCGGACGGAAAGCTGGTGGACGATTTTCAGATCATCGAGGCGCCCAACGCCATCCACGTGCTCAATGCACCCTCGCCGGCCGCCACGGCCTCCATCGCCATCGGCCGCCACATCGCCGCGCTCGCCGCGAACTCCTTTGGCCTGCGCTGCGGTTGATATCCCAATCTGATGTCATTATAACAACATCGGATCTGGCATTTTGGATTGGCGCCCGGTCCTCGAGTTGAGGTCAGTCCTTCAACCCAAAATCCCGCTCACTCCTTGGCGCCGGGCGCTTTCGTCCCCGAATAATCCAGCGACGCCAGCTGTTGATAGAACTGGAACCGGCTCAGGACGTCTTTCTGCGCCAGTTCGAGCAGGCGTTTGGCCTCATCCGGCTGGCTCAGCGCGAGCATCTTGTAGCGCGTTTCCTGGTAGGCATAGTCCTTCAGAGGCAGCTTGGGAGGTTTGGAATCGAGTACCAGGGGATTCTTGCCCTGGGCTGTCAGCCTGGGGTCGTAGCGGTACAGCGGCCAGTAGCCGCAGTCGACCGCCGCCTTCTGGTTTCGCATGCCGGTGGACATATTGATGCCGTGGGCGATGCAGTGGCTGTAAGCGACGATGATGGATGGCCCGTCATAAGATTCGGCCTCCAGGAACGCCTTGACGGTCTGCGCGTCGTTGGCGCCCAGGGCGACGGCTGCGACATAGACGCTGCCGTAGTTGATCGCGTGGAGCCCGAGGTCCTTTTTAGCCACCTGCTTGCCGCCGGCGGCGAATTTCGCCACCGCGGCCCTGGGCGTGGACTTCGACATCTGCCCGCCTGTGTTCGAGTACACTTCCGTGTCGAGGACGAGCAGGTTGACGTTGCGTCCGGATGCCAGGACGTGGTCCAGGCCGCCGTAGCCGATGTCGTAGGCCCACCCGTCGCCCCCGATGATCCAGACGCTTTTCTTGATGAGATAGTCCGCCAGGCTCAGCAGGTTGCGCGCCTCCGGAGTGCCGTTGCCGGCGAGCCGCTTGCGCAGTTCCACCACGCGTTCCCGCTGGTCGTAGATGCCCGCTTCGTCGATCTGGTCCGCCTGGAGGATGGCGGCGGCCAGCTCGCCGCCGATTTCGGCGGAGAGTTTCTGCACCAGTTCCCGGGCCATTCCTGAATGCTTGTCGATGGTGAGCCGGTAGCCGAGGCCGAATTCCGCGTTGTCTTCGAACAGCGAGTTGGACCAGGCGGGGCCTCTCCCGTCCTTGTTTTTTGTCCACGGGGTTGTCGGCAGGTTGCCGCCGTAGATCGACGAGCAGCCCGTGGCGTTGGCGACGACGGCGCGATCGCCGAAGAGCTGGGTCATGAGCTTGACGTAAGGCGTCTCGCCGCAGCCCGCACAGGCGCCGGAGTACTCGAATAGCGGCTGCAGCAGCTGGTTCGCCTTGATGCTGGTCATGCGCACCAGGCGCCGGTCGTATTCGGGCAGGTCGAGGAAGAACCGGTAATTTTCGCGCTCGCTTGCGCGGATCGGGATCTGCGGGACCATGTTGATTGCTTTCAGGCGCGTTTCCTTCTTGTTCTTGGCGGGACAGATGTCCACGCACAGGCCGCAACCGGTGCAGTCTTCCGGCGCTACCTGGACGGTATAGGCCATGCCCTCGACGAATTCACTTCCCTTGGCGTCCATCCATTTAAACGTCGGGGGTGCGTTTCCGGTGATCTTTTTGTCATAGGCCTTGATCCGGATGGAGGCATGAGGGCAGACAATCGCGCATTTGCCGCATTGGATGCAGACTTCCGGATCCCAGCATGGAATCTCGAGCGCGATGTTGCGTTTCTCCCAGGCGCAGGTGCCGACGGGGAAGGTGCCGTCGACCGGGAATGCGCTCACCGGCAGGGAATCGCCCTGGCCGGCCATGATCGGGGCGACGACCTTGTGGACGAACGAGGGGGCTTCCGGGGCCACGATGGGCGGGCGCTCGAAGGTGCTGGTCGGCTGCGCGGGCACTTTAACCTCGAAGAGGTTGGCGAGAGTCTGCTCCACCGCCAGGAAATTCTTGCGCACGACCTCTTCGCCTTTGCTTCCGTAAGTCTTCTTGATGGACGACTTGATGGACTCGATGGCCTCGTCGCGCGGCAGTACGCCGGAAATGGCGAAGAAGCATGTCTGCATGATGGTGTTGACGCGGGCGCCCATCCCGGTCGCCTTCGCGACCTGGTAGCCGTCGATCACAAAAAACCGGATCTTCTTGTCGATGATCTGCTTCTGCACGCTGCGCGGCAGCTTGTCCCAGACCTCGTCGGCGCCGAACGGGCTGTTCAGCAGGAAGGTGGCGCCCGGGAGCGCGTCTTTCAGCATGTCGTACCGTTCCAGGAAGACAAACTGATGGCAGGCGATGAAGTTGGCTTTGTCGATCAGGTAGGTGGAGTGGATCGGGCGCGGCCCGAACCGCAGGTGGGACACAGTCACGGCGCCCGCCTTTTTCGAGTCGTACACGAAGTAGCCCTGGGCGTAGTTCGGAGTGTCCTCGCCGATGATCTTGATCGAATTCTTGTTGGCGCCCACGGTGCCGTCGGAACCGAGGCCGTAGAACAGGGCGCGCACGACGTCGTCGCCTTCGGCGGAAAAGGAGCTGTCGTAGTCGATCGAGGTGCCGGACACGTCGTCGACGATGCCCGCCGTGAAGTGATTTTTCGGCTGGTTTTTCTTCATTTCATCGAACACGCCCCGCACTATCGCCGGTGTAAACTCCTTCGACGACAGGCCGTAGCGCCCGCCGGTGATCAGCGGGAAGGACTGGAACGGGGCCGTTCCGCGCGACCAGGTTTCCGCGACGGCAGTGACGACGTCGAGGTAGAGAGGTTCGCCGGCGCTCCCCGGCTCCTTGGTCCGGTCCAGCACGGTGATCACACGCGCGGCCGGAGGCAGCGTCGCCACGAAGTCGGCCACCGAGAATGGCCGGTACAGGCGGACCTTCACCATGCCGACCTTTTCGCCGCGCGCGGTGAGGTACTCGACGGTTTCGTGCGCGGCTTCCGCTCCCGACCCCATCAGCACGATGATCCGCTCGGCGTCCGGAGCTCCGAAGTATTCGAACAGGCGGTATTGCCGGCCGACGATGCGGGCGAACCTGTCCATGGCCTTCTGCACGATCTGCGGCGCCGCCAGATAGTAGGGATTGCAGGTCTCGCGCGCCTGGAAAAAGACGTCGGGGTTTTGGGCGGTTCCGCGCAGGACCGGGCTCTCCGGGGTCATGCGGCGCTGCCGGTGCGCCAGGACGAGCTCGTCGTCAATCATCTGCCGCATGTCGTCCTCGGTCAGCTGTTCGATCTTCATCACTTCATGGGAACTGCGGAAGCCGTCGAAGAAGTGGATGAACGGGACGCGCGCCTCCAGCGTCGCCGCCTGGGCGATGAGGGCGAAATCCATGATCTCCTGGATCGAATTGGAGGCGATCAGTCCGAAGCCGGTCGACCGCGTCGCCATGACGTCGCCGTGGTCCCCGAAAATCGACAGTGCGTGCGTCGCTACAGTGCGCGCCGAGACATGGAAGACCGTCGGGGTGAGTTCACCTGCGATCTTGAACATATTGGGGATCATCAGAAGCAGCCCCTGGGATGCGGTGAAGGTCGTGGTCAGAGCGCCGGTCTGAAGCGCCCCGTGCACCGCTCCCGCGGCTCCCCCTTCGCTCTGCATCTCGGTGACCGATGGCACCGTGCCCCAGATGTTGTGCAGGCCTTCGGCCGCCCATGCGTCCGACCATTCACCCATGGGTGAGGAAGGGGTGATGGGATAAATCGCAATGACCTCGTTGGTCCTGAAAGCAACATAGGCTGCCGCTTCGTTTCCGTCGATCGTGACCATCTGTCTTGACATGATTGTATTCCCTCTATTTCAAAGATTATGACTACCGACTTGTTCGCGTTCCTGCATTCAGGTTAAACGCGAAAGCGTACCACAAAAAAATGATGAATTTGATTTCTTTCTCGCTATGCAATCCTCGATTCAAATACCGCGGGGGCGACAATGTGCTGCTATCACACGGGCGCCATTCGGCCTTACAGAGCCGCGACCGCCGGTGAGCGGGTGGTATGGATCTGTGGCGGATCAACCCGCCAAGTGATGCCCGTGGCTCCGAATGCTGTGCCGAGG